>JAWLED010000064.1:11170-16738 GCA_041686235.1 Spirochaetia bacterium
CCCGAACCCGAACCCGATCCCGAACCCGAGCCGGACCCGGACCCGGAGCCCGAGCTTCCCCCGCTGGTTACGCTGCGCGGCGGAATCGTCGTAAATGAGTTTCTCTCCGACCCCACCGGCGACACCGATGTGGACACCGACGGCGATGGGGAGGCCACCAGCACCGACGAGTTTCTCGAGCTCTACAACGCGGGCTCGGACCCCATAGACCTCGCAGGGCTCGAGCTCTTTGATCCGTCGGCGGGGGCATGGTTCACGGTCGAAGATGAGACGCTGCTGCAACCCGGAGGGTTTTCGCTCATCCTGGTAAAGGTCGGCGACACCGGAAGCCTCCCCGACCTCGCAGACGGGAACCACGCATTCGATGCCGGCTACTACATGCCCGTACTCAACAACGGGGGCGACAACATTTTTCTCTTGGACCGGGATAATGGTGAGTATCTGCACATCGTCTACAACGGAGCACAACCAATAGACCCCGCAGCGGAGCTCCTCGAGGACGGCTTTCCGGCTGACGCGGTCCGATTGGGTGATATCCAGGACTGGGGCTCGCCCACATCCGGAGCTTCACTTGCTCGCGACCCCGACGGGGTCGGCATCCCCACGGTTCATCTCGAGCTCGGTGAGCCTGCTACTCCCGGCACCGCGAACACCGAGTAGCATCTCAGCCGGGCGGCGGGGCGGCGGTGAGACTCGATTCTCCGGTTGCCGTCCCGCCGCCAAGGGCGTAGGCGGCGGCGAAACCAAAAGCGAAGACCCCGAAGTCGACCACAGCAGCCACGCCGTCGGCCGGCATACCCGGCCACAGCGTTACTACCGATCCCAGCACGAGCCCGACGATTGCAGCGTAGGTCAGGCCGTGAAAACGCCCGAGGAGGAACGAAATGAACCGCGCAATAACCACGATACCGATGCCCACACCAACGGCAAACACCGACAGTATCACCACGTCCAGATCGCGGGCGGCGGTAATCACCGTAGAGTATAGGCCGACGACCAAGAGAATAAACGAACCGGATATCCCCGGAATTACCATCGTCGCGGAGCTCACAAGCCCGCCGACAAAGATGAACGCGGCGTTTGCCGCTGTAAGTGTCGTGATGGGTTCCGTTTGAGGAGGACGCCCGCCGATCGCCATCGCGACGAGACCTCCAAAGGTCACCACAAACGGCACCGCATACACTGCGCGAAGGCGACCACCAAAGCCGGTTTTAACAATGAACGGCAGACTCCCGAGGATCAAACCGATAAAGAAAAACGCGGTCTGATCGGGAAACTGTTGCAAGAAGTAATCGACGACCCGCGCAAACCCCAGAACGCCGAGGACTACTCCCACGCCGATCGGCACCAGGAAGCGGAGATTCGCCCGCCACCCTCCAGGGCCGCGAAAAAAATACCCCACGGCTTGCACGAGCCGGTCGTAGATACCCGTTACGACCGCGAGCGTCCCCCCGCTTACCCCGGGAATCGTATTGGCTGCGCCGATGAGCGCGCCCTTGGCTGCATTTACAATAGGCTCCACGCGGGAAGCACCGAGCGATTTCATGGTTGTCTTCATATCACAGCACATCGGCGAAGGGAAGATCACGCTACGCCGCCTGCCGGGCCGCGCGCGGGCCGGTCCCGTGGCCGAGCGCCAGGCGCCGCGCGGGGCCGGACCCCGGACCCCAGGCCCCGGACGCCGCGCACCGGCCGGGCCAGGCGCCGGGCCGCGCCGGTTGCAACGCACAAGCTACCTCAGCTTTCTGCTTTCGCCTGCTTCTGCTCGGCGACGCGCTGGCCCACCGTCGCGATGAACCACTCGTTGAGCGAGGACACCAGCGGATGTACGGCGCCGATACGGGGAATGAGGAAAATCCACATACGCTCTTGAGAGGGAACCAGCGCAAGGTGGCGCAAGGGACCCGGCTCGCCGCCAACGCGGGCTTTTGCATCTTCGAGCTCGCGCTTCACGCGCTCATCCGCGTAATAGAGGTAGAAACGCTTTTCGCCCCACTCGAACTCCTCGCTATCGAGGGCGTCCGCATTCTCAATTCGCGCGCCGAGGAACGTAGAGTATTTTTGCTCTATGATGTGCCCCTCTTCGAGGACTCCGTAGGCTTTGGGCGAGAGGGTAAACAGAACAAACATGCGGTCGAATCGCCGCATGAGCCGAGAAAACGGATAGTACAGCCAGGATTGGCGGGCAAGCAGTGTTATCGTTGCATCGACGCGCCTGATATATTTGTTCTTGTGGGGAACTAAGTTTGCATGATAGCCGCTTATCCCACCGATATTGGTGAATTGCTGGTCCTTCGGTTTCAGCACATCCACCAGGGATTGGAAGGCATTGAGAAATATCCGTTTGTTCTTTCTCCGCCCCCAAACATATCCCAGCGACAATAAGATCGAAGCTGCAATAAAGAGCAGGAACAGCGGCTGCGTGGTTATAGCGGGCTCACCCACTGTTCGACACTCCCTCGAGAATCGGGGTCACCACGTCGTGGTCCATCTCATAGGCTCCCTCGCGTCGATACTCCTGCAACGGTACTCGGTTGACGACGACGTTATCCTTCCCCTCGAACAATTCCTGTTCCACCTCGTCCGCCTGCGGGGAGAGCTCGCTCGTGTACTTATTGTTGAAGCCGGCTCGTAGCGGTAACTCCAAGTCATTGAGCCCGTCGATAATTCGCTGCGATTCCCGTAGGGACAAATAATCGGGATTGAAGACGACCGCGATGTAGTTGCTGTCTTTTTTGCTCAATTGCGCGTAGAGGGACACGTAGCGCTTGAACATTTCGTTGAGCTTCTGCATGACCGGATCTTCTTCCTCGGTGTAGGGTAGCACGGTTTCCGGTCCGTCCTTCTGACCGCTGATATTGTACACCGTGTGGCGCTTTTTCAAGATGTCGCGCCGGATGCGGCGCAGCCGGTCGATCCAGGTTACGCTGATATTCGGCAGCGCGAGAATGCGTAACGTCAGGCCGGTCGGCGGTGTGTCGAAGACGATGTAGTCCATGCCGTCCTTGTTTCGAAACGCCTCTTCTAGGATAAGCAAGGACGCGTATTCTTCGACGCCCGGCGAGTGCCTGAGCACTTTGAAGTACATGTCGAGGTTGAACGCGCGGGTGTAACTGTATACCTGGGTCAGAAGCTCCGTATTCTGCTTGAGATACTCTTGGGCCGCCCGGTCAAGATTGGCCTCTTGCAGCCACAAATTGTGGGCAAGTTTCTTCTTCTTGTAGTTGAGCTCTTTGCCAAAAATGTCGCCGAGATTGTGTGCCGGATCCAGAGAAACGGCAAGCACCTTGTTGCCACGTTGCGCCAACTGCCAGGCCGCGGCGCTTGCAAGAGTCGACTTCCCGACTCCCCCTTTACCGGTGAAAAAAATTGACTTCATGTTTCTATTTCCTAGTCTATATCGAGAAGAGAGCTGACTTCCGCAAGGGCATCAGAGGACCGCTCGGCCCTCCTGTTTAGCACTTGTAACTCATGCTCGAGATGCGGGAGGAGCTCGACCGAGAGAGAAGACGGCGGCGAAGGCAAGCCCATGAACGAGCCCATCAGGATCAACACGAATACGTTCTCGAGCTCCCGAGCTTCGAACTCGGTAAGCTCGACTGCGTTGTCCCGATGGGCGGTGTCCATGGTGGAGAAGAAGCCGCGCACGTACCTCCAGGCTTTCCCGAAGATGCCTTCATCCGAATGGTCGGCATTCTGCTTTTCAGTACCTTGCTCTTCCTCTCCACTCATGTAACTACTTCCTTTTCTAATTTATGCTCCCGACTCATTGGTCGCCGGCTGCCCTTGCGACTTCACGAAGTCGAAAATGAACACGAAGTTCATGATAAGCATTACGATCTCGATTACCAAGACCACGATGCCGGTTGCCGGGTCATTTTCAATGGTACCCGGAAGGACGACCACGCTAAACCAGATGATAGCGGCGGTAACGGTGATCCACAAGAGGTACGCCGGGATCAATGCGGCAAGAGATTTCCCCTTGAGTCGCTTGGTAACCCACGCCGCACCCGTGAGAAGTGCAATAGAGGCAATCAGCTGATTTGCCGAGCCGAACGACGGCCACAGGACGCTAAAATTGCCGCTCCATCCGAGCCAGATACCGATGGCCGCCGGAATCAGTGAAGCAACCCAACGGTTGGTCAAGAAGTTATATGCACCACTTGCCTTGTGCTTCAACGGAAGGAGAAGCTCGGAAAGCGTGTAACGTCCGAGGCGGTTCGTCGTGTCCAGTGTGGTCATGGCGAACGACGCCACCCACATACCCGCTATTATCTTCACGATGTCGGTCGGTAATACGCTCAGCCATGTCGTTTCGACCATGGCCGCGTAGGCGCTGGTGAACAACGTCACGTCACCTAACGTTCCCTGCATGGCCTCGGTGTATCCCGGGCCCCAGTTGGCCGCGGTGATTTCAGCTCCGGCGTCCTGCAACAGCTCCAAACCAAAGCCGGCAATGGAGATGATGACGACGGTCGAGAGAAACCCTTCGAAGAGCATGGCACCGTAACCGATGGGCAGTCCCGCCTTCTCGGTATCGAGTTGCTTGGACGTCGTCCCTGAGCCGACCAATGAGTGGAAGCCCGAGAGAGACCCGCAGGCAATGATCAGCGGGATGACCGGCCAGAACGGCGAGGGCTGGCCGCCGGAGACTATCGGGGAAAAGCTTGTGAAGGCCGGAGCGCTGAAGCCGTTGAAGCTAAAGATGGCTGCAAGGCCACCAAGTGCGAGACCGGCATACAGCAGCCAGGAGTTCAGGTAGTCACGCGGCTGCAGTAGCACGTCCACCGGGATGGCCGAGGCAATGATGATGTAGAAGAACATGATGAGAAACCATGCATTTTTGCCGAGCTCGATCGGCATGGCGTTACCACCGATGATGGCAAGTACCAGCATCACGATACCGATGAGGGTGGCCAATCTAAACGGGACTTTCAGCCGATACATCAACACGCCGAGTATCAATGCGGCAACCAGCTTGAGCAGATACGCGGACGGGACCGACGGATCCGACAAGAACATACCGCCGAGAACGGCACTGAACGCACCCACGACCAGGATCAACAGAAAGAACACGAGATAGTAAAACAACCTACTGGTTCGTTTGGTGATGACGTCGGAGGCTACGAACTGTACCGAACGGCCGTCGTAGCGGATCGAAGCCATAACTGCCAGGTAATCGTGCACTGCACCGATAAAGATGTTCCCGAACCAGACCCACAGAAGTCCGGGAACCCAACCCCACGCCATGGCGAGAATGGGTCCCACGATTGGTGCCGCACCGGCGATGGACGCAAAGTGGTGGCCCATCAACACGGGCGTCCTCGCGGGAACGTAGTCCACCCCGTCAAACATCCGATGAGAGGGTGTTTGATTTTCGTCGCTGGCCTTTACGGTAGTCGTCTCGAGACGCTTTCCATAGGTAAAGTACAGAACGAGGTAGACCGCAACACCTGCAATTGCAATGATGGTGGTCATTCTTTCCTCCTAAAGAGATATGGTAGATGTCCTGTTCAATTAAATATGCTAAACCGCTTTCCTCGGCCCGTCAAGATTCTTAGATCGATA
>JAWLED010000065.1:0-16730 GCA_041686235.1 Spirochaetia bacterium
GGACAGCTTATGCAGATCATTTCGCGAAACGGCTCGGACCGGGGCTTCGTGTCGCTCATCGGATATTGACCTCCAGTACCGAATCCGCGGTAAAGCGAACATCCTTGGTGTCTTTATCTTGCAGTTTCACACTCAGCATCTCCGAAGGTTGAACGTGTGTCTTGCGGGATTTCTTTATGACGGTATTGTCGACTTTGACCTCGACCTCGGCATGGTTTTTCACCACGAGCGAGCGCATGTAGAGCTTGTCGGGCCTCGCGGGGTTGAGCCGCGTCGGGGTGACGTAGCGGACGTTCGCTCCGGCTTTGATTCGCACCTCCTGCTTGGGCCGACGGCCCTGGAGATAGTCGGCCACGTATTGACCGGTGCGTCGCGCCTCCTCGGAGACAAAGTCAACGAGGTCGTGCACGTGGAGCACGTTACCGCAGGAGAAAATGCCGGGGACGTTGCTCATCATGGTGGAGTCCACGAGCGCCCCGCCGGTCTGCGGGTTGAGCTCCACCCCGGCTTGCTTGGAGAGCTCGTTCTCGGGGATGAGCCCCACCGAAAGCAGCACCGTATCGCACTCGATGTTAAAGGCCTGATCGGTGTCCGGGATACCATCAACAAGAGGAGTCACTTCGACGCTCTCCACCCTGTCATGCCCCTCGATTCGCGATATGACGTGGCTGAGGTACAGGGGAATCTCGAAGTCGTTGAGACACTGAACGATGTTGCGGGTAAGCCCCGAGGGATAGGGCTGGATCTCCACCACCCCGTGCACGGTGCTTCCCACCCAGGTCATCCGCCGCGCCATGATGAGTCCGATATCGCCTGAGCCGATAATAACGACGTTTTTGCCCGGGATGTAGCCTTCGATATTTACCAACCGCTGCGCCAGCCCGGCGGTGTAGACGCCGGCAGGCCGCGTTCCGGGGATCCGGATGTTGCCGCGGTTGCGCTCCCGGCACCCCATGGCAAGCACCACGGCGCGGCTCGAAAGGCGCATCACGCCGTTCTGGGGCGAGTAGCAGTAACTCTCGTGGCCGCCGTCGGAGGGGTTTAGCGACATGACGGTGGTGTTTTCGTATACGTCGATCTCCTCGGCGCGGACTTTTTGAATGAACTCATCGGCGTACTCGGGACCGGTGAACTCCTTTTTGAACTCCTCGAGACCAAATCCGTTGTGGATACACTGAAGCAGAATGCCTCCGAGGTGTGCCTCGCGCTCCACAACCGCGCAGCGAAATCCCGATTCGGTTACCGAGAGGGCGGCGGACATGCCGGCCGCGCCGCCGCCGATAACGACGACGTCGTATTGCAGCTCTTTCATAATGTCTCCATCAGAAGCTCGCTTCCCTCGCCGCGTTTGGTGACGCGATCGAAGGAGAGCCCGGTCTCGCGCATGATGATCTTCATTATTTTGTAGGAGCAGAAGCCGCCCTGGCAGCGGCCCATCCCGGCGCGAGTGAAATACTTTACCCCGTCGAGCGTCGTATGTCCCCTCCGGATTGCCTCGACGACCTCCGCCTCCGAGATCTCCTCGCAGCGGCAGACCACGTTTCCGTAATCGGAGCGCTGCTGCACGAGTTGGTCGGCCTCAAAGGGGCCGGCCTCGCGAATGCGGGGGAGCTTCGTCACAAACGGATCCCAATCCGACTTTTCGGTCAGCGTGGCGCCGGCCTTCTTGAGCAGGTTCTTTACGTACTCACCGACGGCGGGAGAGGCGGTGAGCCCCGGTGACTGAATGCCGGCTACTTGAATGAAGTTCGGCGCCTCCTGGGAGACGTCGATAAAGAAGTCGCCCTCTTTCATCGCCGGGCGCAATCCGGCAAACGAGGTAATCACGTCGTTTTGCGAGATGACGGGCATCATCTTGCGGGCGGCATCAAAGATATGATCGAGATGATCGGCGGAGGTGGCCACATCCTCTTTGTCGTCTATGTCTTCGGCGGTCGGCCCGAGAAGCACCGTCCCCTCGGCGGTGGGAATGACGAGCATTCCCTTTGACACCTTGGTCGGCACCGGGAAGAGCACCTTTTCGGGCGAGGCCTGGGTCTCGCGGTCGAGGAGGTAGTACTCGCCCTTCCGTGGGTGGATCTCGAACTCCTCGGCGCCAAACATCTTGGAGATGCGATCGGCGTAGAGTCCGGCGGCATTCACGACGTAGTCCGCCTCGATGGTGCGGCCGTCTGCGGCATGAATCCGATAGCCGCCGGCGAGCGGTTCCGCGCGGGTAACCTCGAAGTTCGTCATGAGCTCGACACCGTTTTTTTCGGCGGATTCGACCATGGAAAACACAAACCGGTAGGGCTCTACGATACCGCCGCTCGGTGCGTGCAGACCGCCGATCGTGTCGGCGTTGAGCTTTGGCTCGAGCTCGAACATTCGGTCGCGCGAGCACAGCTCGATGCCGATAGCGCCGTTCTCGAGCCCCTGCGTGTAGAGGTGATCGATATACTTCATGTCCTCGTTTTTGAGCGCAACGACGAGGATCCCCGAGCGCTTGAACGGGAAGTCCAACTCGCGCGAGAGGCGATCGAACATGAGGTTGCCTTGTATTTCGAGGCGAGCTTTGAGGTGTTTCAGACTATGGTGAAAGCCGCCATGGATGATGCCGGAGTTTGCCTTTGACACGCCGAAAGAAACGTCGGCTTCCTTTTCAAGTAACGCCGTATCAATTTGATAGGCGGAGAGATTGCGGGCGATCGAGGCACCGCTAACGCCCGCTCCCACGATAGCCACGTCAACGTGGTGCATATGGTGATCTCCTGATAGTTATCTCCTGAACGGAATTGTTTTACTATCCTAACATCGTTTTTCGCGTTGTGTCGACACGTCACGAGACGTTGTACCAACGTCCCGTGAAGGCTATAATGCCTCCGGTTCCTAAATCATGATTCAACTGTTGTCCACCGAAGCACCTCTTAACCGCCGCCGCAATTATTTCTACCTGTCGAAGTCGGTGTACTCAGTCTTTGCTATGGGCTCGGCAAAGCCGGCGGTATTAGCGCTTTTTCTCCTGTGCGGCTACGTGGCGCCCGCAGTAGATGCGCAGTCGGTTTCCCCCGAGCTTGCCTATTTTGACCACATTACCCGCGAGGACGGATTAACAAACACCTCGGTATCGTCGATCATTGCGGATTCATACGGGTTTCTGTGGTTCGGCACGCAATCCGGGCTCAATCGATATGACGGGCGAACGTTCCGCCTCTACGAGCACCTGCCGTTCGACGAGAACTCACTGTCGCACAACCTCATCCAGACCATGTACGAAGACCCCGAGCAGCCCGTGCTCTGGATCGGCACCTATCAGGGTTTGTCGCGCTTTGATATGGAAACCCGCGATTTTACCAATTTCACCTCAGAAGACGGGCAATCCTCGCTTTCAAACGGCGTCGTTACCGCCATCGTGCGAGACCCCGCGGACAACGTGTGGGTCGGCACCCTCGACGGGTTAAATCGCTTGGACCCGCAAAGCGGCGAGATCGAGCGAGTCGGCGACGTCGGCGAGGGCTCGGAGGCGCCGCAGGGACTACCCGATCAAACGGTACGCTCGCTGCACATCGGCCCGCGGGGCAGGGTCTGGATCGGAACCTATGGCGGGTTGTCGGTCATGGACCCCGATACAGGAAGCTTGCGCACGGTCGTCGATAGCAATCGTCTCGAAGAACCGGCGGTCATGGACATCATCGACGGGAGCGCCGGCTCCCTGTGGCTCGCGGTGTGGGACACCGGGATCGTGCGCTACGACATCGAAGAGGATCATCTGAGAACCTACCCCCTTTCCGACACAAGAGTGTACACCTTGGCCTCGAAATCGGGGCGCTTCATATTCGCGGGGACCTGGGGCGGCGGCCTATATCGACTCGATAGCGCAGTAGGTAGCGTGACAAATTTCCGCCATGGGCTGAGCCGAGATTTCGGCTTATCTCACGACACGGTGTATTCGCTGACCTTTGACCAGGCGGGGGTGCTGTGGATCGGCACGAACGGGGGCGGCGTAAACCGTTTTTCCGAGCGCAGGACCTATCGCGTCCGCTTCGAACACGACGTGGAACGAAAGGAAAGCCTATCAAACGGAAATGTAACGGCGGTTACGCGCGATTCACACGGGACCTTGTGGATCGGGACCTACAACGGCGGTCTCAATCGCTATGACGCAAAAGAGGACCGAATGGTCCACTACCGGGCCGACGGCTCAATAGGGCGAAGCATCACCAACGATATCGTAACGAGCGTCTTCGAAGATTCCGCCGGCAACCTGTGGGTCGGAACCAACGGCGGGTTGAACCGCTACGACCGAGCCTCCGATCGTTTCCTCGCCCATCGCGCCGACGCAGAGGACCCCGACTCCATACCCGGTGACATCATCTACGCGTTCGAGGAGGAGTCGGAAAACCTGTTGTGGATTGGAACATACTCGGCGGGAGTGTTTCTCTGGGACACCGAAGAGGGGATGAAAGAGCACTTTCCCCACGACCCCGCTAACGCCGACAGCATCAGCGATAACCTGATCTACGACATCCATAAGGCCGAGGACGGCACGGTGTGGGTGGCCACTAACCGTGGCTTAAACCGCTTTGATCGGGATAGCCGCACGTGGGACCGCTTCTATCACGAACCGTCCAACCCCGACACGCTGGGCTCGAACACCTGCAGAGTCGTCTTCGAAGCATCGGACGGTACAATCTGGGTTGGAACGAGCGGAGGCGGGCTCAATCGCCATGACCCCGAGGGCGATGTGTTTCGCTCCTACACGCGCCGCGACGGGCTTTCGAGCAATACCGTTAACGGAATCCTCGAAGACGGTTACGGCCGGCTGTGGCTCGCAACGTCGAACGGGATTTCGGTCCTCAACCCCGGGCGCGACCACGTTCGCAATCTCGATGAGCGAGACGGGATAGGCGGGATGGAGTTCACGCGGGCTACGATGCTCGACGGGGACGGGTCGCTGTGGTTCGGCGGAGCACACGGGGTAACCGTGCTCGACGGGCCAATCCGCGACTTCGACGGCCACCCGCCGAAGATTCACATTACCGGCGTGTCGGTGCTGGGCGAGCCGATCGAACCGGACGGCGTGACGTTCAACGACAGCGAGATCCGGCTCAAACACGATGAGCGCTCGGTCAGTTTTGAGTTCATCGCCCTCGACTACGCCTCTCCCGAAGACGCCACGTACCGCTTCAAATTGGAAGGGTTCGACGACTCCTGGACGGACGCGGACACGCGGAACTATACAAACTATACCCGCTTGCCGCGCGGCGAATACACATTTACCGTAACCGGTGCCGCCGGCGATGGTGCGGAGGCAGCCGCACCGGCCGAAATCCGTCTCATCGTGGAGCCGTCACCGTGGCAAACGTGGTGGGCGATTACCGGATACGTGTTGCTCGGACTGTTCCTACTCTACGTCACCGCGCGCCTTCGCGAGCGACAAGTGCTCGCGCGTCGCGTCGTGGAGCTCGACTCACAACGCAACGAGCTCGAGCAGGTAAACCGAACACTCGGCGAGATCTCGGTCAAAGACGGCCTGACCGGCCTGTTCAATCGGCGCTATTTTGATCTGAAGTTGGCGGATGCCTTTTCCGCGGCAAAACGCGCAAAAACGGAGCTATCGCTCATCATGATCGACATTGATGAGTTCAAGAGATACAACGACCTCTACGGCCACATTGAAGGAGATACCTGCCTCAAAACCATTGCCGCAGCGCTGCCCGACACGATCGAGCGCGGCAGTGACTTCGTCTCGCGCTACGGCGGTGAGGAGTTCGCAGTACTCCTGTTCGACACCGACTGTGGCGGAGCAGAGCGTGTGTCGGAGCGTATACGTGAAACCGTGCAGCAACAAGAGCTGGCCTTCCCCGATTCTCCGGTTGCCTCGGTGGTGACCATCAGTACCGGGTTCTGCTCGATGCGACCGCAGGAAGGACTCGCCCCCGAAGAGCTGGTTCGCCGCGCCGACGAAGCGCTCTACCGCGCGAAACGAGCCGGACGCAATACCACTCGAGGCTGCCCGAGCTGCGAGGAGCCCCGTGACGAACCGCAATGACGGCGATCATCGAGGAAATACGCACACAGCTTCAACAACGCTCAACATGGGAGCTCTCCACCGACCGCGTGCGCGAGCTTCTCGGCAAGGATCATAGCGAGTTCTACCGCCGCATCTACGAGGAAACCCTCAGCGGCAACCCCCTTGTAGATCTCTCCACGGCGACCGCACGGTTTCGACAAGAAAACGTTGCCGAGCTCGTCAACCTCATCGAGCTCTTTCTCGGCTCGCAGGCTGAACAGTCGCTCGAGCGCGCAGGGGTGTTCTTCTCCCATGGGGAGCGCTTCGAGATATTGAGTCTCTTCCTTCGTATCGCAGGCGAAACCGCCGCCGAGCACGAAATCGACCGCCGCGTATTCGCCGATATGCTCTACCGCCTCGGAAATTATCACAGAGCACGAAGCGCTTACCTCGACGAGTACTTTTCCATTCCACAGCTCGTTGAGAGCGCGGCCGAGGCCCATCTCTCGCGTCGAGAATTCGAGTTCCCCGAAACCGCGGCCGCCAACGTGGCCGAGTTGATTGAGGAGCATTTCAATCGGCACGTGTTCGAGCGTGAGACCGTCCTTGCACCGGTATGCGCAAAGCTCTTTGAGATTGCAGTGGCCGAAGGGTTCGAATGGCGGCCCGAGGATGATTGGGCCCGCACGGAGTGCGAGGCGCAAGACCGCGAGCAGTGGGCACGGCGTGTTATGGAGCTCGACACCCGGCAACCAACACGATCACGGCTGAAAGCCGCTTACAAAGCGCTCATGAAGCGCTATCACCCCGACGTGAACCCGTCGGGACTGCGCATGTCTCAGCGAATCAATGAGGCATACACTACCCTGCTTGCCTCTATTGAGGTTTCTCCGTAAGCTCGGAGGCACATGCACGTGCTACAGCTCATATTTCCGCTTTTCGTCATTATTTTCGTCGGCTATGTGCTGCGGAGAACGGGATTTGCGCCGCCGGGCTTTGTTGACGAGCTGAACCGTCTGGTGTACTTCATTGGGTTGCCGGCGCTCCTGTTCTCGGAAACGAGAAAGGTCGACCTCGGGCAACTTGCCGGCAGCGCTCCGGCTGTCGCGTTTCCGATCGTCGTGGCGGCAACTGCTTTGGTCGCACTCGGGGCAACCTTACTTATTCCCCATCGTCAACGGGGGCAGGTCGTTCAAGCCGGCTTTCGCGCGAATCTCGCCTACCTCGGGCTCCCGATCGTCAGCACTACCCTCGGAGACGAGACGCTGGCCACGATTGCGATCATCATTGCCGTCGGTATAACGATGAACGCCGTTGCCGGTATTCTGGTGTTGAGCCTGTTAAGCCCCAGCCGTGAAAACCTGCATCCGCTGAAACGCCTGAAAAGCATCCTCACCAACCCATTGCTCATCGCGATTGTCCTCGGGCTGCTCTTCGCCGCCTCGGGCTGGTCTCTGCCGAATCTCCTTGCCCGCCCCATTGAGCTTCTCTCGACGATGAGCCTTCCGCTAATTCTCCTCGTACTCGGCCTGTCCCTGTCGTTCTCGGAGCTCGGACGAAATTTTGCCGGCGCCGCCTTAGCTGCGGTGATCAAGCTCGCGGTGATGCCGGCCATTGCATGGCTTGTCATGCGGTTTGTATTCGCCGGCCCAGACGCCGTGGTGCACACGGCCGTGCTCATGGCGGCAATGCCCACCGCGGTGGTCTCGCAAAGCTTCGCCAAGGCCTTCGAAGCCGATGCTTCGATTTCCGCCGCGAGTGTTAGCCTGAGCACGTTGCTTGCCGTCCTCACGGTGCCGTTGCTCGTCCTCATTCTCGGAGTATGAGGAGGCTCCGCCGCCCTACGGACCACGCGTGAGCCCGCCACAGGCGGGTCTCGCTCGTCCTGCGGCTTGACGAGCGGACTCGAGGATAGTACCGTTCAAACTAGGTACATCATTTTATCAGGAGCCCACATGACCCCTATAGCACTCGGATATGACCCTAATGCCTCTAAGCTAATGGACGCGGTAAAGGAAGAGCTCACCGAGCTCGGCTACGAATACGTCGACTATGGGAGCGAAGACCCTATATACGCCAACGTTGCGATCGAGGTTGCAGAAGCGGTAGCCGCCGGCAAACACGAGCGCGGTGTCCTGATGTGCGGAACCGGTATCGGGGTAAGTATAACCGCAAACAAAGTTCCCGGAGCGTACGCGGCGCTCGTAACTGACGCCTATTCCGCCGAGCGTGCGGCAAAGAGCAACAACGCCAATATCATAACCATGGGCGCGCAGGTCATGGGAGACAAGCTTGCGCGGACCCTCGTTCGCACGTGGATGCAGTCGCAGTATACCCCGGGTGGGCGCTCAGAGCCCAAGATTCAGCGAATCTACGAATACGAAAAAGAGCGCACCCGATAGGAGCGCACCCGGCACCCGATAGCTTATCGACAACACCGCCGAAAACGGGCTGAGCCGTGATTGCGTGCTACATCGTCTTGAGATATGCTCATAAGCCATTATGGCAACCATCGCGATCGTTGGAGCGGGTGTTATGGGATCGGCCGTGGCCTTCCCGCTTTCCGACAACGGACACGAAGTGCGGCTGGTCGGCACGCACCTGGACACGCACATCATCAGCTCCGTTCAATCGAGCGGCTATCATCCCGCATTGCGGCGGAGTATGCCGAAGGCGGTTACCGCCTACCAGATCGATCACATCGACGAGGCCCTCGAAGGTGTTGAGCTCATCGTGTCCGGAGTTAACTCCGAAGGCGTCGACTGGCAGGGCCGGACGCTGGGAGCTTCGCTGCGCAGCTCCATACCGATCGTCGCGATCACAAAGGGCATGGAGGTCGGGTCGGACGGCTCGCTTATCACCCTCAACAAGGTTCTCGAGG
The DNA here is from genome assembly GCA_041686235.1 of Spirochaetia bacterium. Taxonomy (GTDB): domain Bacteria; phylum Spirochaetota; class Spirochaetia; order DSM-27196; family PWMO01; genus JAAAOH01. The sequence continues at coordinate 8,874 of JAWLED010000065.1, forward strand.
ACGGCATTGTGGCCGCCGGGGGGCCGCAATGTGAGGTCTCGGGTATCGGGGGGCCGTGTATTGCAGGAGAGCTTGCCGGTCGCCGTCCCTCGTGCGTCCTGGTCGGATCACCCACCTTTGAGCATGCAAGTCGGATAAGCGAAATACTCAAAAGCGACTACTATTTCGTACGGCCTACCACACGTCGCTTCGCCCTCGAAATCGGCGTTGCGCTCAAGAACGGATTTACTCTCGGCGTCGGCATTGCATCCGGTTTTCTCGAGCGCGCGGGGGGTGAGGATCACGCGGGGGCCGCTATGCACAACCTCGAGGCCGCCGTATTCGCCGAGGGGACGAGCGAGATACGACGGCTCCTCGAGGTGCATGGTGCGCCCGAGCGCTTTGCTGCGAGTTTGCCCGGAGCCGGCGACTACTTCGTAACGGTGGTCGGCGGCAGGAACATCCGCTTTGCCCGCATGCTCGGTGCGGGGAAGACGGTATCCGAAGCTCTCGAGGCAATGCAGGGGACAACCCTCGAGGGGCTGTCAATCGTGCGTTCGATGGCTCGGGCCCTACCGTTGTTGAAGAGTCGCGGGGTTCTGCAGGATGGCGAGCTTCCACTGCTCGAGTATCTTGTTGGAACGCTCGAAGCGGGCTATGCGGAACCGTTTCCGCTTGCAGCGTTTTTCCCCGATCTCGATTGACGCTCTCGACTCACCATCCTGTCTCAGCCGTTGCCCTCACGAGGATATGACGTCTCGCCACGAATGCTTCGGTTTGTAGCCTATCTCCGCGCGGGCCCGCTCGATAGAGAGCAACGTCTCGAACTCATCGAGGTCCTTGTTGATGGGGACATCCGGGAAATACTCGGCGACGAGATCTTTGCTTGGCCGGTTCATAACCGTGTCTGCTGCCGCGATCACGTAATATCGAGCCCCTTCCACATCCGCCTCGAGCGCTCGGCGGCAACTCTGCGCAACATCGCGCGCGTCCACGTACCCCCAGAGGTTGAACTTGCGCTTGGTGAGGTCTTCCCAAAAGGTGGGAAACGACTCGTAGTCGTAGGGCAACATGATGTTGGAGAATCGCAGGCCGATAAACGGCATACCCGTCCAGCGGCTCCATTGGCGAGCCATCTCCTCGCCCACCACTTTCGAGAGCGAGTAACTGGTTTCGGGATATGTATGATCCTCGTCTACCGGCACATACTCGGGGGGCCTGTCGAACGGGAGTCCCAATGCCGTCTCACTCGATGCCCACACCACTCGCTTCAAGCCCAGCGCTGCTGCCGCTGAAAACACATTGTAGGTGCTGAGCGTGTTGATGCGAAACGTCTCTGCATCGGTCATTAGATGTGGCGCCGCAATGGCTGCAAGGTGCACGACAAACGAGGCGCCGCGCAAAACCTCCATCACCTGCCCCAACTCGGTAAGGTCGGCCCGCCTCACCGAATGGTCGGCCGGGTCGAGCGGCGCATTAATATCCACCTCGAGAACATCATAGTCGTGAGCGCGGAGGTCCTCGACCGTAGCCCTGCCCGCTTTGCCTGCACTTCCGGTAACAACAACGCTTTTACCTGACATGTATATCTCCTCTTCGGCAAGTGTAATCGCTTCCCGTCGCCCTTCACAACCGGGCACCGGTATTCTCCCACGTCTTGACCCATCGGCGTAGAGGGGGCTACGTCTTGACCCATCGGCGTAGAGGGGGCTAGCTTTTGGGTGTGGGATGGTTGACGCGCGGTGAATACGTAAGCTTTCACGGTCCCGTTATCGGCGGGCGTGTTGCCGGGCTTGTCCGGGAGGCGTGGAGCACCGCAGATTCAACCTACGTGCGCCTGTACTCCTACGCCGCCCGCGAAGAGCGTGTGTATCGCATCGAAGGCGATGTGGCCTACACGGATCACCGCGCCACCCACGGTGCTCCTCAATCGAGCGAGCCTGAAACGCACCTCACCGATGAGCCGCTCGCCACCCCCGATGAGCCCGCCCCGCGCGTTCAGCCCCTGTGGCTTCTCGGCGCAGCGGCCCTCGCCATACTCCTGGGGACTCTCGTTTCTTCGGGTGTCTCGACGATACGCGCATCACGGATGAGCTATGCCGGCTTTCTCTCCGCTGACATGTCTCTCTCCGAGCTCGTCGGCACGGTAAGTGCCCGGGTTTCCTACGAACGGGATATCGAAGACTACTGGAGTCCACCCGCCGATGTGTGGGAATCGAGACACGGAGACTGCGAGGACTACGCGATGGTACTATCACAGTACCTGACTCACCACGACATCGAGCATGATCTGTTGAGCTTTTCCCTCCAAGACGAGCTTCGCGGACACGCGGCGGTCATCGCGCACGTAGATGGGGCGCGTGTACTTCTCGATCCCACACGGGCAACCGCTCCGGGCGGGATACAGTACTTCAGAGCCGGCGATGACGGCCGGGCGCCCTCCACCGCGGAGATTCTCGACGAATATGCGGTTCTCCCGGCAACCTCCTACCACACCCCGGCTCGCTCGGGACAACCGGTAGTACGCGGGTATGTCGAATGAGCCGAAGGAGCGCACCATCGCCCGGGCTCGGCTGTGAGAAAGGAACTTTGCAGATTCGGCTCAAGGGCTTTACACTGGAACCTCAATGGAACAGAACACGTACGATGAGGAAACAACGCAGACGACCGTCTCCAACGACCTGATTGATCTCGGCGTCGGGCACCCCGGACTTCCCCTGCTGCCGCTCGAGCTCATACATGTCTCAGCGCAGCGACAGTTCGACCGGTCCGACTCGCGCATACTTCAGTACGGTTACGAACAAGGCACCCGCACATTCCGCGAAGCGTTGGCGGGTTTTCTCGAGCGCGCGACCGGCACGACCGTAGACGCCCGGCAGCTCTTTGTATCGGGTGGCGTATCACAGGCGCTCGACCTTTTGTGCTCACTGTTCACGCAACCGGGCGATCTCGTATTGGTCGAGGAGCCGACCTACTTCCTCGCCCTTCGCATTTTTGAGGATCACGGACTGCGCGTAAAAAGCGTCGCCATCGACGAAGAGGGCTTGGATCCCCGGGAGCTCGAGACCGCGATCTCCGAAGAGATACCGGCGTTCATCTATACGATCCCGGTGCATCAAAACCCCAGTGGCGCGACCCTATCCGAGGCCCGCCGCACGCGTCTCGTCGACCTTGCTCAGCGCGCAGGCTTCTTTGTTGTCGCCGATGAGGTGTATCAACTCCTCACCTACGACGGCAGTCCGCCGCAACCGTTCGCCGAGTTCGTCGAAGGTGGGCACGTCTGCGCGCTCGGCTCGTTTTCAAAGATTCTTGCTCCCGGACTGCGTATGGGGTGGATCAACGCCGGAGAGGAGATCATCAAGCGCATCGTGGAGTCGGGCTTTCTCGACAGCGGTGGGGGGTTGGCCCCGTTTACCTCGGCGCTGCTGACAGATGCCGTTGAGAACGGAGAGCTCGAGTCTCACATAGAGCGCCTGCGGCAGGCGTACCGCGCCCGACGTGATGCTGCACTGTCGGTGCTGCAAAGCGCGGAGGCCGAACGGAAGCAGCTTCGCGCATCGGCTCCCAAAGGCGGCTACTTCGTGTGGGCGGAGCTCACCGATGGGCGTTCCGCACAAGAGCTCCTCGGTGCGGCTCAGAAGGCCGGCGTCGGCTTCGTGCCCGGGCCGCGTTTTTCCCCCACCGGGCGGCTCTCTCACTGTTTCCGCATAAGCTTCTCCTACTACGATCCCGAACACGTCGCCGAAGGGGCGAGGCGATTGCTGACCGCCTTGTGAGGCCCAAACACCCGGCCCGGGCCGGGTGGCCGGCTCCGGGTGGCCGGCTCCGGGTGGCCGGCTCCGGGTGGCCGGCTCCGGGTGGCCACGCACCCGGCCTCTGTGCGAGACGGTTGAGCCGGACGCGTGCCGCACGGTATGCTCTTCACGGCACGAACAGGAGAGACACCGAACATGAATATCGAACAGCGTGTTGAAGCACTTCGAGACCGGATGCGCAAGCACGAGCTCAACGCATACATCATCCCCAGCTCAGACCCACACCAGAGTGAATATCCCCCGGCGCACTGGAAGGCTCGACAGTGGATTTCAGGGTTCGAGGGCTCGGCGGGAACCGTTGTGGTCACCGGGGACACCGCCGGTTTGTGGACCGACGCTCGCTACTACCTCGAGGCCGAAGAGGCCCTTCGCGGGACACCGATTCACCTCTTTCGCTCCGGCGAGCAGGACGTCCCCGATTACGTAGATTGGCTCGCGACACACCTCGAGGCCGGAGACCGGGTCGGCTTTGACGGCTCGGTCATGGCCCTCGAAACGTCCCGGAACCTCGAGTCGGTCCTTTCCAACGCGCACATCACCGTACATCCGGTTGGCGACCTTCTCGAGCCGCTGTGGCAGGACCGCCCGCCGCTGCCCGACGCACCGGCGTATCTCATCGAAAACGAGTTGACCGGAGAGAGCCGAGAAGAAAAGCTCGAGCGCGTACGCTCGGCTATCGAGGAGACCGGCACGCAGGCCCACATCATTGCAACGCTCGACGATATTGCGTGGGTTCTAAACATCCGCGGAAGCGATGTCCCCTTCAACCCGGTAATTCTGGCATATCTTGCCGTTCAAAAAGACACCGCGCACCTCTTTGTTGATGAGACGAAATTGAGCGACGGCGACCGCAACACGCTGACAGCCGCCGGCGTCACGATCGAGCCCTACGATGCGCTCGGGCGTTTTCTCGCCCATCTTCCGTCGGATACCCCAGTTCTCTACGATCCCGCACGTGTGGGCGCGGGGCTTGCACAAGCGTTTCCCACTGACGGCACGCACGTCGAGCGCCGCAACCCGTCGACCGACTTCAAAGCCCGCAAGAACACCACCGAGCTATCACACATCCGTAGTTGCATGATCTCAGATGGTGTGGCGATGGAGCAGTTCTTCTACTGGCTGGAACAGCACGCGCCGGGGGGACCAGGCGGACCGGGCGAGCCGGGCGGAGAACTCACCGAACAAGACATTGCAGTGAAGCTCGCCGAGCTCAGAGCAGCACGGCCGGGATTCGTTAACGAGAGCTTCGACACGATAGCCGGCTACGGCGCTCACGGGGCGATCGTTCACTACCGGGTCACACCCGACACCAACGCGCGCATCAAACCGGGAGCCCCGCTGCTCGTGGACTCCGGCGGCCAGTACCGCACCGGAACAACCGACATCACCCGAACCGTTTCAGTCGGCGAGCCAACCGAGGAGGTACGCACCGACTTCACTCTCGTCCTCAAGGCCCACATCGCCCTCGCCACCACGCAGTTCCCCCGCGGCACGACCGGTCACCAACTCGACGCGATCCCCCGCAGGCTCATGTGGCACCACGGCGCAAACTACGGACACGGCACCGGCCACGGGGTTGGATTCTTTTTGAATGTGCACGAGGGACCGCAGCGCATCAGCCCTCTGCCCAACTCGGTGGCTCTGAAACCGGGCATGGTCATCTCGAACGAGCCCGGTCTCTACCGCCCGGGCCGCCACGGTATCCGCATTGAAAATCTCGTCGTCGTCGGCGAGGGCACAGACACTGAGTTCGACCGCTTTCTCACCTTTGAGACGGTCACCCTTTGTCACATAGAGCGCTCGCTCATCGACGCTACGATGCTGAGCACCGAGGAGCGCGAGTGGGTGGATTCGTACCACGACATGGTGTGGGAACGAATCGGCGGTGAGGTGAGTGAGCCGATAAAAAGCTGGCTCAGAGAGAAGACCGCACCATTGTAAGGCCACAACCTCTGCGCCGGTGAAGTAGCGAGGGGAGCTACGTATTGTTCAAGTAGCGCCTGAGAATCTGCTCTTTTGTCTCTTTCACCGAATCCGAAATCGACACCTTGTAGATGTGAGGATTGATGATCCGCTTGTACGAGCCGTCCATAGCCTCGAGATTACTGCGGGTGAGCGCCTGTATCTCCCCCAACGTCGGGAGCTCTTCGGTGATCTCCCCGGCTTTCATGTAGGGTTTGAGTAGCGGCACCACGTCTCCCGGAGATTTGATCCTGACGCGGCGGTAGTCAACGAACGGATGATGAAACGTATGGGTTTCCGAGGAATCGATCGTCTCGTCGGCAAATGCGACGAGATCCGCCAGAGGCGAGCCCGACGAATCGTGGAAGCGATACACTTGCTTAACTCCGGGACTCGTCGATTTTTCCGGATTGTCGGAGAATTTCATGGTCGGGCGAAACTCGCCGTTTTCCTCTCGTGCGGACAGCTTATAGACACCCGAAAACGAAGAAACCGACCCGCCGGTGACCAGATTAGTCCCGACGCCCCATAAGTCTATCGGTGCTCCGTCGGTGACGAGCTGGTGGATGATGTCCTCGTTGAGCTCATTCGACGCGGCGATCTTGGCTTCGGTCAGCCCCGCTCGATCAAGGGCACGACGCACCTTCATGCTGAGATACTGAATGTCACCCGAATCGAGACGCACCCCGAAGGGATGGCCTTCGCCCATCAGCCGTTTCCCTACCTTTATGGCATTCCGGATCCCCGAGTTCAGGGTGTCGTAGGTATCGATGAGTAGCACCGTTGTCTCGGGGTAGAGCTCGGCAAACCGTTCAAACGCCTCTTCCTCGTCTTCGAACGCCATGACCCAGGAGTGCGCCATCGTGCCGCTGACGGGAATTCCATAGAGCTTGCCGGCCATCGTGTTGGAGGTCGCAACCGCTCCACCAATGTATGCCGCGCGGCTCGCCGAGAGCGCCCCGTCGACGCCTTGCGCGCGACGCAATCCAAACTCGAGCACCTTGCCACCGTTCGCCGCAAGATAGATACGCGCGGTTTTGGTAGCAATGAGCGTCTGGAAGTTGACCATGTTCAACAGCATACTCTCGATCAGCTGACACTCGATCAACGTTCCGTGGATCCGAATGAGCGGCTCTTGGGGGAACACCACCGTACCTTCCGGCACCGCATACACATCGCCCTGAAAACGGAAGCCACGCAGGTACTCGAGAAACTCATCCCCAAACAGTCCGACGCTCGAAAGATAGCGAATGTCCTCGTCGGAGAAGTGAAAGTTGCGCAACGTCGAGAGCAGGTCTTCGAGCCCGGCAAACACGGAGAACCCGCCGTTGAACGGCTGTTTTCGAAAAAACATATCGAAGACCACTCGGGGGTTCAGGCTATAGTGATAGTACCCCTGAATCATCGTGAGCTCGTAGAGGTCGGTCAGTAGGGCGGAGGTCACTCTCATGCCGTTATCTCGCTCGAATCGATGAATCGCACTTGGTGATTCTCCATGTCACGACGAGCCTCGTCTACACTCCCGGCAGGTATATCGACTCCCTTTGTAGCATCCCATAGGACCGCCGTCTCGAAACCAATCCGGCGAGCATCTACAGCGGTGAAATACACACATACGTCGGCAGCTAACCCGCATACCACGACTCGATCGAAGCCCAACCCCTCTAAGAGGGAACGAAGCCCCGTTTCGGTGTGCGCATCGTTTTCGAAAAATGCGGAGTACGAATCGAGATTCTGCTTTGTGCCTTTGTGGAGCACTAGATTAATGGGCCGCACGTCGAGATCGGGGTGGAACTCCGCGCCGCTTGTCCCCTGTACGCAGTGGTCGGGCCACAGTATTTGATCGATGTCACCAATGCGCACGGTATCCTGCACCTCACGGCCGGGATGCGTCGATGCAAACGACACGTGGCCGTGCGGATGCCAATCCTTCGTTGCCACCACAAGCGGGAAACGCCTCGATACGGCGTTTACCGTAGGAATGATCTTGTCACCTTCATCTACGCCGAGATTGCCGCCGGGGCAAAAATCGTTTTGTACGTCTATGACAAGCAGTGCCGTGGTCGAGGTAACTTCGAATGCACTCATGGGCTACCCTCCT
>JAWLED010000001.1:0-19510 GCA_041686235.1 Spirochaetia bacterium
CCCACCGAAACGCGCCCCTGCGCGTCGGGCAGACGCACCACTCGGTTTGCCCGCATGAACTCGCTCGCATACTGACTGTGACCGGCGTTTGCCCCGCCATACCGACCGTGGCCGGCCGTGCGCTCGGCGTTGCCGCTGCCGTTGTGGCGCTCGCCCATATTCACGATGCATCCTCCACGAGCCGCTCAAAGTATCGCTCGAGCCGCGCGGCCACCCCATCGCGCTCGGGTCGTTTCTCGAGCACCGGAAGCACGTAGAGTACCAACTCCGTTTCCTCCACCGACCGCGTCGTGCTTCGAAACAAATTGCCCAACAGAGGAATAGAGCCGAGAATCGGCGTCTTTCGAACGTTCTCGGAGAGGTCCTGTTGAATGAGCCCGCCGATAATCACCGGGCGGCCGGAAGGAGTTCGGATCTGCGTGTCTACGAGACGCTCCGATGTCGGCGGAGGGTTCGTCCCGTCGGAGGAGACATCGGTACCCCGACGAGAGAGCGTGGCGGCGATATCCATGGTGATCATCCCGTCGCCGGAGGCCCACCCTTCGATGCCCACGAGCAGGCCGGAGGTGATCTCTCTCGTAACACCGAGACTCTCCCGCTCGCCGGTTTCCGGATCGATTTCCTGGTCTCGATAGCGAAAGGTATTGGTGTTTTGGAACTCGACGGGTTCTCCCGAGAGACCGTTGAGCGTGGTGTCGGCGAGCACGCGCGCTTCGTTGGTCGAGATACGGTGGTTCAGGTCGAGAGCAAAACGATAGCCGAGCGCGCTCACGATATCGAAGTCGAGCGAGAGGAGCTCGCCCACACGACCGAGCAGCACCGTCGACTCGCCGGCCTCTGCCGGCGCATTCTCGATTTCGGTGTTCCACTCCACCGAGCGGCCGTTTTGATACTGAACGACCAGCAGTTGATAGCGCACTTGCGGCACCGGTTTGTCGATGTCCGAGAGTCTGCTCCGCAGGGCGCTCCGTGCCTCGGCCGATCCTGAAACCATTACCACGCGCGGGTCGGGGGTCGTGTGAATGTGCTCGCGCTCGACCTCCGGAGGAAGATTTCGGATCAGTTGCTCGGCTCGGATGTAGCGCAGCCGCACCACCGATGTCGAGGAGCTGCGATCCACGAGCTCGAGATACCTCTGCAGCTCCTCGGCGCGTTCGGCGCTGAGCCGTGCAACGAGAGCGTTTGCTCCCGGCACGACGGTGGGGTCAAAGGTGGAAAAGCGATCCGGCAAGCGGCTCAACACCTCGCCGACCGCCACGTGTGACAAGTCGAATCGGCGATAGCGGCGCCCTTCGGAGGGACGGTCGACGGCTTCGAGAAACCGAAGCACGGCGCCGACCTCGTCGGCTCGCCCGGTTACCACGATCGATTCTTCCTCAGGGGCCATGCGCAGTGCCCCGCCGCGCGAAAGCTCGGGAGGCAAGAGCCGCTCGAGCTGCGATACGGTGAGGTGCTCGGGCTCGAGGCGGACGCTCTGCTCCAAGCGCTCGAGCACGTTGCGCCGGTCTACGTCGAAGACATAATAGGTATCGTCTCGCACGTCGAAGGAGGCATCAGTTGCGGCAAGGACCCGTTCGAGAATTTGGTCGAAGCTGTGCCCGGTAAAGCGAACGTCTCGCACCATCGTGCCCGGCGAGGCGAGGAATACGTACTCGCGCTCACCGGCGGCAAAAAGCCGGGAGAGGGCGGCACTGAGCGCGACCTCGTGGATGCGTGCCGAGAACTCGGTTCCTTCTCGTGATATCTCGAGGGTACGCGGCTGCCCCTCACGCTCTGCCGACTCGGTGTCGCGCACGTAGATGTGTCCCTCTTCGCCCTCTACGGAGAACCGCGGGTGGCGCCGCAACACCAGTCGAACCGCCTCGATGGCATCGAGCCCCTCGCCGCGCACCGTTACCGGCTCCGAGGGCAGCGGATCGAATATGATCGGCGGCCCACCCGGGGCGGCGGCAAGGCGGCCGACCACCGCGGCAATCGGAGCCTCCACCGCCCGCAGGCGGGCCCCACCGCCGCCGGAGTCGTACTCGACCCGCACCCGCGATACGTGCACCACGCGCCCGTTCGACCACCAAAACACCCCCGCCTGCGCCGAGAGCACGTCGAGGGCCTCGGCGGCGCTCATGGGCTCGAGGAGCACGGACACCGACCCCGTGACCGTCTCGTCGATCAAAAGCGAGAACCCGGCCACCTCAGCGATGACGAGCAACACACTCTCGAGCCGCTCGTTTCGAAACTCCAGCTCCGGAATCTCTTTGTCGAGCGCAGAAGCAAGAGCCCCGTCCTGCGCGCCGCCGGCACCGCCGGCGCCTGCCGGGAAGCACAAACCCGTCAGGATCACGGCGCACATGATCCCGGCTCGACCCACCCGCGCGTTCACCACATACCTCCAAAGCCAAGTGCCCCTGCAGCAGCCGCCGCCGCGCTTGCACCGAGAAACGGCGCAAACGGGACCGCTCGCCCTCTCGCCCGTCCGCACCCGTCTCCGCGCCCCCCGCCACCGGGCCCCTCCCCGCCTTCGGGACAACTTCCGCGTGCGGACAGCAGCATAACGTAGAGTAATGCCGAGAGCGCCGCTGCAAGGAGTACGGCCCCGGCGAGGGTCGGGCCGCACGCGGCACCGAGCAGCACTCCGAGTTTGATATCGCCGCCGCCGAGCGCACCATGTGTCGCGAGGCGGACCGTGTAGAGTACGCCTCCCGCGTACAGCATACCGCCGAGCGGCCCGGCAAGGACCGCAGGCAACAGCTCATCGGCGGGGAGAGCGCGTACACCGAGCGCGGAGGGAACCAAGAGCGCGACCCCCACCGCGAGAGCTCCCACAAGTATTAGTCGGTTCGGGATACGCAGTGATCTCGTGTCCTCCACGGAAATGGGAATGGCAACCAGAACAAACGTCAAAAGCGGCAGCGGAACATCCATTATCCTTGCATACCGCCGTCCGCTGCACGCTGCTTCAAAGAGATCGGCAAAAGTCCCGCAAATGGCCTCGAAATGTAATAAACTTACTCTGTCGGCTGCTGCGGTGATCTCACGGCAGCCGGTTGAGGAGGCCGGAGATGAAACGTTTGTTTGTGCTCGTCCTGGTGGTATTGTGCGCAGGGGGTGTTGCGCTCGGGCAAGAGTCGTCGGAGTTGCAAGATAGCAATACACCGACGGGGTCGCTCAACTTCGTCTTAGCCGGCTCATTCGCGCCGTTCGGTATCGGTGCGGAGCTATTCCTCGGACCGATCGGTCTCGGCGCGACATTCACGGCCCTTCCCTTCGGCGCACAAGACAACTTTATCCTTCTCTACGAGCCCGGAGCCTACGGGCGGTTCTACTTCAGCGACCTGGAAAGTGCGTTGTTCGCCTCGGCAAGTGTAAGCTATCTCTCGGTGGCGGGCTCGTCTGCGAGCGAGCTCAACACGCTCGATGCCGGCATTATGCGATTGAACGGCGCCCTTGGTTACAACGCGTTCTTCGGGAGTGAGAACGCGACCCGTTTTTCTTTCGAGCTCGGACCGCGGTACAACGTGCCGGTGGTCGGCGGGGCCTCACAGGATGAGGGCTGGATATTCGTGCACTTCATGTTGATGTTCGGCAAGACATTTTAGCCTTCGGGGTTGTCGCCCCGGGAACTCTGCCCTACACTCTCTACCATATGGATCATTCAGAAACCGTTCAAGCATTGCTTGATGCCGAAAATGCGCGCGATTGGGAAAAATGGAAAGAGCTTCTCCACGAAGACATGGTCTACTACACCATTGGTACCGACGAACGCATAAACGGTCGAGACAACTATGCCTCCCGAATGCAGGAAATCTACCAGGAGATGCCCGACTGGACCGTGGAAGTGCGAAACCTCTGTACCGCCGGTGAAGGGGAAACCGTGCTTTGCGAGTTTGTCGGATCAGGCCACTTTACCGGCGTTATCGATAACCAGCCCTTCAGCCAAGTCCCCGTACGCCTTACCGCCGTTTGTGTCTACGAATTCGTAAAGGGCCGCATCATGTTGATCCGCGAATACTTGGACCCTCTCGGCTTCGAGCGCCAACTGCAGCTCTCGCAGAAGCCGCAGAGCTAACCGCGGCGAACCGCTGCCGCCCTAACCGCTCGGCTCGATATCCGGATCGAGCACTGCGGCGCGCCCCGACGACAACACCACCATCCGCCGGTTCCCCGCTTCACCTATGATCTTCACCGATTCTCCCGCGGGAAGTTCCCCGAACGCATCTCCGGTGCGCGGATCCCGTAACACGTGCGTTTGCGATACGGTTTCCGTCTCGAGCTCACCCTCCATCCCAATCGTCTCCGGGTCCACAAAAACCGTGGCCCCGCCCGGTGTGCGCACACGCACCAAATCGCCGGAGGCTCCGGTGACACGTACCGGCGTCCCGGGCGCCAAAAGCTCGGATGAGGGCGACGGGACTTCCGGCCATTCGGTGCTCGGCTCCGCCTCGGCGCCGACGAACGTGTCTCCGGCACCCCGCAGAAACGGATTACGGTTCTCGTGAGTCACCTTCGAGCCCGGAACTTCCGGTATTGCCGCCTCGGCACGCAACTCATCTTCCACGCGGCCCCAGCTGCCCGCGAGATCGGCTCGGCGGATCTCCGGCGGCTCGCTTACTCCCGGATCAACAAAATAGGCCCACGGATCGACGGGATTGCGCCATCCGCCCTGATAGATACCGATGTGCAGATGCGGCGGCGTAGTACGGGCATTGCCGGTATTGCCGACCGTACCGACAACGTCGCCCGCGACGACTTCCTCGCCGCGTGTGACCCGATGCTCGTCGAGATGCGCGTAGTACAAATTGATCCCGCGCTCTTCGTCGCGAAGCACCACGATCTTGCCCCCGCGATCGCGCCGGCCGGCACGCACCACCGTTGACTCGGAGGCGGCAAGCACCGGCGTACCGCGGGGAGCAAAAATATCGACCCCGTGGTGCAGTCTCGAGCCACCGTCTCTCCCGCTTCCGAAATAACTTCCGATGTTGTCCGGAGAAGTGCCCTCCACCGGGAAGGCAAGAGGCGCCTGGTTCGTGATTTCCAGCTCGAATCGACCGCCGCGAAGCAGCTCGGGCTGTAGTCTCAGCAGGTAATACGCGTTGCGCCTCGCCTCGAACGCAATTTCGCTGCCCTCTGCAGGACGGCTTGCCACGTGGACCGGCTCATCGTCTCCATCCTCTGAAACGCGAAACACGTCGGCAAAGTACCGGTCATGCTCCGCGTTTATGTCGATTTCCACCCTTCGGCCTCGCGAGACCGGGAACCGATAGCCGGCCGCCGAGGGCTCTCTCGGGTCGAAATAGATCGTTTCCGAGATGGGCGGCTCCACCGCCGTCGGATTGTCCATCGCCTCGCCGGTGCCGGTAATCCAGGCCTCGCCGAGCTCCGTATCTACGAGGTCCAACCGCTCGAGGGCGTCCCGGTAACTTTCGTGTGACTCGGTAGGCTCGTACTCCTCCTCCACCACCTCCTTTGCGCAGGAAGCAACGAAGAGCAGCGAAAACGATATCAGTAACCACGGGAAAACGGTACGGCGCATGGTGACAATATATATCACCAAAGAGGGTAGCGGCCAGAGCTGCGGGTTGCCGGCAAAGCGGTGGGAGTGATGCTGCCGCCCCGGGTCGCCGGCGCCGCCCGGCGGGCGACGGGGTCAGACGCTGTTCATGTCGGCAATGAGCTTCAGGCCGGACAGGGTGAGCCAGGGGTCGACCTCTTCGATGCGGGGGATGCGCTCCGACAAGGCACCGGAAAGGCCGCCCGTTGCGATGACCGCGCTGCCGCCGCCGAGCTCTGCATCCATCTCTGCAATGAGCTTTTCCGCGAGGCCCGAATACCCTACGACGATTCCCGATTGGAGCGCATGGACGGTGTTCTCTCCGATGACGTTCGGCGGGAGCTCGAGGCTCACCTGCGGCAGCTGCGCCGTTCCTCCCGAGAGGGAGCGCATCGCGGTGTTGAGCCCCGGGGCGAATGCGGCACCGCGGAACCGCCCCGTGCTCGTTACCGCCACGAAGGTAAGCGCGGTACCAAAATCCACGATAATACAGTTCTTGCCGAAGCGCTCGTAGGCGGCGCAGGCGTTGGCAATGAGGTCCGCGCCGACTTCTTCGGGATGCGGGGTATCAATGCGCACGTTGAGGGTGACATATGGGGTAACCACGAGAACCGGCGCCGAGCTCACCTGTGCGATCGCCTTCCTCATGGTGTCGGTCAGGGCCGGAACCACGCTCGCCATGACCACCTGGGAGATGCTCTGTGGATCGATATCGTGCTCGCGAAAGAGCCCCAACAGGGTAAGGACATATTCGTCGGGCATCTTCTCGTGCGCGGACTGGATACGAAAGTGTTTCTCGTACGAGGCGCCGTTGTGAAGTCCGATGACGGTGTTCGTGTTTCCGATGTCCAACGCCAGAAGCATTATGCCCTCCTCCGCCGGAGCTTACCGCGTCTGGAAAATCGCGCTCACCGAGCGATCGTAATGTACGCGGTTTATCGTTCGGCAAAAGATGTCCGAGAGACACCGTACGTGAAAAAACGGCAGATCCTCGAACTCCTTCGTTTGGGGTATAGAGTTCGTCACCGTCACACTTCTGAGGTTAAAGCTATCGTGGAGCTCTTGCAGGCGCTTTGCCGTTTGAGGCAAACAGAGATTGTGAGAGGCGGCCATGTGCACCTCTTCTACTCCCTTCTCCTCCACCAACTTCTGTACGAGATCGAACATCGTACCGGCGCTTGCGATCATGTCGTCGAGAACAATGGCGACCTTCTTCTTGCGGAAGTCACCGATAATGTCGGTGATGACCGCCTCCTCCTGCTGCGGACGATACTTGGAGGCAATTGCGGAGTTCACCTCGAGGCGCCGGCTAAAGTGCATGATCATCTTGGTCGCCCCCGCGTCGGGAGCAACGGCGATAACGTCCGAGCGGCCGTGAAACTGTGCGTACTCCGCGGCAAACATCTGCAGGGGATCCAGCATATTGACCGGCATATCCGCATAGAAGCCGTGAATCTGGTTGGAATGGGGGTTCCACGCCACCACGCGGTCGATGCCGGCGGTCTTGGACAGATCGGCCATGAGCTTTGCCGTGGTCGGCTCGCGCTGAAACTTGGTGGGCTTGTCCTGCCGGGCGTACGCGACGTACGGCAAGATGGCGGTAACGCGATTCGCGCCGTGTTCGCGAAATGCGCGAGCTGCAATCAACAAAGACAGATAGTTGTTGTTGATGCTTCGCCCGCTCGGCGGCGAGAGGAGCGCTTGAAACAAAAACACGTCGGCACCGCCCACGTGGTGGGGCAGCTTCACCCCCGTCTCGGTATCGCTAAACTCCCGGTCGATGTTCTCGAAGAACTCGAGCTCTGCGGTACTACCGTGGGCTTTCATAATCGAATGGTATTTATCCACCACTCGTCGCGCCATGTAGTTGCCGTCACGGCAACTTGCAATGAGAAGCTGCCCCTCGTTCGACTCCATACGCCGGGTCTGCTCTTCGACGAATTGCTCCGGCAGGACGAACGAGTTGGCAAGCTCGGTTGAGCTCGAGGAGCCGGTATCGTTTGTTTGCATCGTGGAACCTCTATTTATAAGTCTGTTATAATGACTGCCGACGTGCCCGATTGTACTTGTTCGGGCAGGGTATAGTCTACGGGCAGGCCGAGGGTGCGATCGGCTCGGCAACTGAAGGGCATAAGTAGACGAAGGGCATCAGAATTTGACACATTGGGTGCACAGGAGGTTATCACGTGGGAGACGAATCAAACGCAGAGATTAAGCGCGTAGAGAACGAGGAATGGGTCGAGTCCCTCGACTACGTCATCAAAAACGAGGACCCTGACCGAGTCAAAGAGTTACTGCAGTTGCTGCAGATTCGCGCGCAGCAGTCCGGTATCACGTTCAGCTGTCCCGGCACGACGCCGTACATCAATTCAATTCCCCCCGACCACGAGACTCCCTACCCCGGCAGTCGAGAGATCGAGCGGCGGATCAAGAGCATCATCCGGTGGAACGCCATGGCAATGGTCGTTCGTGCCAACCGGGGCTCCAGCGGCATCGGCGGACATATTTCGACCTTTGCCTCCTCGGCCACGCTTTACGAGGTCGGGTTCAACCATTTCTTCAAAGGGGAGAATGCCGAGGGCGGCGCCGATATCGTCTATTTCCAGGGACATGCCTCCCCCGGCATGTACGCTCGCTCTTTCGTAGAAGGGCGGCTGAGTCAGCGGGATATCGAAAACTTCCGCCAGGAATTGCGGCCAAGCGGTGGGATCCCCTCCTATCCGCATCCCCGTTCAATGCCGGAGTACTGGCAGTTTCCCACCGTATCTATGGGGATAGCCCCGCTGACCTCTATCTATCAGGCGCGGTTCAATCGCTATCTCGAGGATCGTGGGTTCAAGGACACCAACAAACAGACGGTCTGGGCCTTCCTCGGCGACGGTGAGTTCGACGAGCCCGAGACGATGGGAGCACTCACCCTCGCCGCGCGCGAGGGACTGGACAATCTCATATTCGTGGTCAATTGTAACCTCCAGCGTCTCGACGGCCCGGTACGCGGGAACGGCAAGATCATCCAGGAGCTCGAGACTGCCTTCCGCGGGTCCGGATGGAATGTCATCAAGGTTATTTGGGGTAGTGATTGGGACCCGCTCCTCGCCAAGGACGAAGACGGAGAGCTCGCAAAGCGAATGAATGAGGTGGTCGACGGCCAGTATCAGAAATACGTGGTGGCCGGCGGAGATTACATCCGAAAGGATTTCTTCGGCGCCAACGAGAAGCTCAAGGCGCTCGTCGAACACTACTCCGACGAACAGCTCGAGAAACTCAGCCGCGGCGGCCATGACCCGATCAAGGTCTACAACGCCTACCTCCAGGCGGTGAACAACACCGAGGCGCCGACGGTCATCCTCGCGCAAACCGTAAAAGGCTATGGTCTTGGGGAAGCCGGCGAGGGCCGCAACGTCACCCATCAACAGAAAAAGCTCAACGAGGAAGAGCTCCGCAGCTTCCGAAGCCGCTTCGATATTCCCATCTCCGACGACGACCTGCCCGCCGCTCCGTTCTACCGGCCGCCTGAAGACTCGGAGGAGATGCAGTATCTGCAAAAACAGCGTGAGAAGCTCGGCGGCTACCTTCCCAAACGCAACGCCTCGGCCCCGCCGCTCGAGATGCCCGACGAGAAGATCTTCAGCGAGTTCTACGAGGGCGCGGGCGACCGCGAGGTGGCAACGACGATGGTTGCCGTGCAGATCCTCTCCAAGCTGTTGAAAGACAAAAATGTGGGCAAGAACGTGGTCCCGATTGTCCCGGACGAATCGCGTACCTTCGGTCTCGAGGCACTCTTTCGCCAGGTCGGCATCTACTCCCACGTGGGCCAACTGTACGAGCCGGTCGATCGCGAGAGCCTCATGTACTACAAGGAAGCCACGGACGGACAGATCCTCGAAGAAGGCATAACCGAGGCGGGCTCGATGTCCTCCTTCATTGCCGCCGGCACCGCGCACGCGACCCACGGAATCAACATGATTCCCTTTTTCATGTACTACTCGATGTTCGGTTTTCAGCGCGTCGGAGACTTCATCTGGGCCGCCGGCGATATCAGAGCCAGAGGCTTCATGTTCGGGGCTACCTCGGGACGTACGACGTTGCCGGGAGAGGGGCTGCAGCACCAGGACGGCAACAGCCAAGTCCTCGCGCTCACCCACCCCAGTGTCAAAGGCTACGATCCGACCTTTGCCTACGAAGTGGCGGTCATCATGGAAGAAGGCATACGACGCATGTTCGTCGAGCAGGAAGACCTCATCTACTACATCACGGTGATGAACGACACCTATAAGATGCCGCCCATGCCCGAGGGTGTGGAGGAGGGTATCCTCAAGGGGATGTACCGCTATCTCACCTCGGACAAGAAAGACACCGCCGACGTTCACTTGCTTGGAAGCGGCGCCATTCTCAACCAGTGCGTGAAGGCTCGGCGAATCCTCGAGAACGAGTTCGACCTCGCGGTGGATGTCTGGAGCGTACCGAGTTGGAAAGAGCTCTATCTCGACGCGACGGACGCGGACAGACACAACATGCTCAACCCCGCAGAGAAACCGAAAAAGTCCTACATCGAGGAGTGCTTTGACGGAGTTACCGCACCGGTCGTTGCGGCAACCGACTACCTCAAGACGCTGCCGCTTCAGGCCGCCAAGTGGTTCCCCGGTCGCTTCGTGGCGCTCGGGACCGACGGCTACGGGCGAAGCGACAACCGCGGGGCGCTGAGGGATTATTTCGAGGTCGACACGCGACATATTGCCTACTCGGCGCTCGGGTCCCTGTACAAGGAAAAGAAGATCGATAAGAAGACGCTAAACACGGGCGCCGATCGGCTCAACATCGACCCCAAAAAGCTTAATCCAATCGATCTATAGGTAAACGAACGAGTATACATACAAAGGAACGGGTCATGGTAAAGGATATCCAGCTTCCGGAGATTTCAGAAAACGTCGAGTCGGGGAGCGTCATGAGCATTCTCGTGTCGGTAGGAGACGTCATACGCGACGGCGACTCGCTTCTCGAAATCGAAACCGACAAGGCGGCGGTCGAGGTCCCCTCTCCCGCCGGTGGGAAAATCACCGAAATCCTCATCTCCGAGGGTGACGAGGTCTCCATCGGCCAGAACATCATGAAGGTCGAAACAGAGGCCGAAGCCGGTGGAGGCGGCGGCGCAGGCGCCGAGGACACAGGCGGCGGCGAAAGCGGCGCGGAAGCCGCTGCTGCCGGCGGCGGTGCCGGCGGCGAAGAAGAGAAGCCGGCCGCCGCAGAGAAGCCGACCGAGCAAGCGCCGAGCGAAGAACCGGCTGCTGCAGCGGAGAAACCGAAGCCGGCGGCGCAAGAACAGCCGGCCGCCGCAGCGTCTCAACCGGCACCCGAGGCGGCACCGCCACAGCGCCCCGAAGGCGTTCCCGTGCCGGCGGCACCCTCCACTCGACGTCTTGCGCGCGAAATCGGCGTAGACATTCAACAGGTTGCCGGGACCGGGCCCGGAGGGCGCATCTCGATCGAAGACGTAAAGACGCATGCCAAGCAGATGCTCGGCGGCGGCGCACAGCCGGGAGCCCCGGCGGCGGCAGCGGGCGGCGGGGTCCCACAGCCGGCTCCTCTGCCCGACTTCTCGAAGTGGGGCGAGACCTCCCGCGAGCCCATGAGCAAGGTACGGCAAATCACCGCCGACAATACCACCCGCTCGTGGCAGACTATTCCCCACGTCACGCAGTTCGACAACGCCGACGTTACCGCCCTCGAGGAGTTTCGCCGGAAGTACGGCAAACGCGTCGAGAAAGCGGGAGGGAAGCTCACCGTAACCGCCATGCTGCTCAAGATTAGCGCCCGCGCGCTGCAGCATTTCCCGCGCTTCAACGCAAGCTTGGACTCTCAAACCAAGGAGATCGTCTACAAGCACTACGTAAACGTGGGCGTGGCGGTCGACACCGACCGCGGGCTGCTCGTGCCGGTCATCAAGGACGTAGACAAGAAATCGATAACCGACCTTGCCCTCGAGCTCGCCGACGTGGCCGGCCGGGCACGGTCGAAGAAGATCAAGCCCGAAGAAATGGACGGCGGAAACTTCACCATTTCAAACCTCGGCGGGGTCGGCGGGACCGCGTTTACACCGGTCGTCTTACCGCCCCAGGTAGCAATCTTGGGGGTCGCGCGCTCTTCCTACCAGCCGGTATATAAGAACGGCGAGTTCGAGCCGCGAGTGATTCTCCCGCTCTCACTCTCCTATGACCACCGCATTATCGACGGCGCCGACGGCGCGCGATTCTTGCGCTGGATCTGCGACGTCATGGAGAACCCCCTCTACGCGGACCTCGAAGGAGGCCAGGCATGAGCAAGCAAACCGAAACTCTCGTCATCGGCGCCGGTCCCGGCGGTTATACCGCCGCCTTTCTGGCGGCGGACCTCGGCCGGAAAGTTATCATGGTAGACCCGCTGGATAATCCGGGGGGCGTGTGCTTGCACTGGGGGTGCATCCCCACGAAGGCCCTGCTTCATATCGTAAAGGTCATGAGCGAAGCGGAAGAGGCAAAAAAGTGGGGGGTAACCTTCTCCAAGCCGAAGGTGGACATCGACGGCGTGCGCGCCTTTAAGGACAGCGTGGTCAAGCAACTCGTGGGCGGCACGAGCCGGCTCGCCAAAAAGCGAAAGGTGGAGCACCTCAAAGGTACCGCGCGGTTTACCGACGGGAACACCGTCGAGGTTGCTCTTAACGACGGCGGTACGGAAACCGTCTCCTTTCAGAACGCCATCATCGCAACCGGCGCCACCTCGGCGCGTCTTCCCAACGTCGAGCTCGAGTCCGACCGGTTGCTTTACGCAAAGACGGCGCTGGAGCTGGAAAACATCCCCAAGAGCATGCTCGTGGTCGGCGGCGGCTACATCGGCGTGGAGCTCGGGACGGTGTTTTCGAAGTTTGGGTCCACCGTCTCGGTGGTAGAAATGATGCCGGGCATCATGCCGGGGGCGGACCGCGATCTCGTAAAGGTCTTCGAGAAGGCAAACAAGAAGACTTTCAAAGAGGTCATGACCAATACCAAGGTTGCAAGCATTACCGAAGGAAAGGACGGGCTCGAGGTCACCTTCGAGGCTGCCGCCGAAGGCGGAGCAAGCAAAACGGAAACCTACGAGAAGGTTCTCGTGAGTGTCGGAAACGTACCCAACAGCACGGGGCTCAACCTCGAAGCGGTGGGAGTAAACACCGATGCAAAGGGCTTCATCTCGGTCGACGAACAGCGGCGCACAAACGTCGACAACATCTACGCCATCGGCGACGTCGCCGGAGCCCCGCTTCTCGCCCATAAAGCAAACCTCGAAGGGCGCGTGGCGGCCGAGGCCATATCGGGGGAGAAGACCGCGTACGAGCCGGCCACGATTCCGGCAGTCGAATATACCGACCCGGAGATTGCCTGGTGCGGGCTCACGGAGAACGAGGCCACCGAGAAGGGCATCGAATATGAAGTTGCAAGCTTCCCGTGGGCGGCGTCGGGACGGGCGATTGCCATGGGAACATCGGAGGGCCTTACCAAGCTTCTCGTCGACCCAAAGACCGAGCGCATCCTCGGGGTCGGTATCGCCGGCAAGGAGGCAGGCGAGCTCATCTCCGAAGGGGTGCTCGCGGTGGAAATGGCGGCGCAGGTAAAAGACCTTTCCCTGTCGGTACATCCGCATCCCACGCTCTCGGAGACCATTATGGAGGCTGCCGAAGCGTTTTACGGACATAGCACACATATATATCGCCCAAAGAAGCAGAGTTGATTGAATCTTAGGCCTTAGGTCTATAGTATATAACTACAGTAGAAAAAGGCCGGTGCAGCACGATCTGAGAAGTGACGTCCGCCGGTAGAGAGGACCCATAACATGCTCCGAAACGTTAATCATTTGAAAGATTTCGTGATCTTAGCCACCGACGGCGAGATGGGGAGGGCCAAGTACTTCCTGTTCGACGATGAAGACTGGACCGTTCGTTACGTTGTCGTGCAAACCGGCTCGTGGATAAACCGCAAAACCGTGCTTGTATCTCCGGTGTTCATAACCGGTATTCGCTGGCCGGAACAGAAGATTACGGTCAATCTCACCAGAGAGCAGGTACGTCACAGCCCCGACCTGGGCACGAAACAGCCGATTTCCCGTCGCCAGGAACGTGAGTACTACAATTACTTCAAGATGCCGGCCTACTGGCCGGGTTACGGGCTTTGGGGAACCGGCATGCACCCGGATGATATCCTGGCAATCTCTCAGGGGAGCGACACCCGAAAGCCGCTACCTTCGGGCCCCGTTGAGGCAGAGGAAGCGGAAACACGTTTACGGAGTACCGCCGAGGTCGAGGGCTACACACTCCTCGCTCATCGCGGGGAGTTTGGAAAGATCGAGGATTTCATCGTTGACGAGAAGACCTGGGCCATACGCTACCTCGTTGTCAGCACCGGTCGCATTCTCTCGCAAGGGCGGCGTGTGCTTGTTTCTCCGCGCTGGATCAAAGAGTTGAGTTGGAAACGAAAGCAAGTCTTCGTGGACATCGAAAACACCAAGCTCGAAGAGGCCCCGGAGTACAACCCGGACGAGCCCGTGACACCCGAATATGAACAAGAGCTGCTGACCCACTATGGCCGGATGGCCCCGTGGAAAACGAAATAAGGTAGACGAGCGAGGAACCGCTGTATACCGTAGAGGACCTCTTCGACAATGTTTCGCAGGCCTATTACAACAGCCCGCTCGAGGTGTTCGGTCTGCTTAGCCTGCTGTTTGCGTTTGTCGGAGTGCTCGTCTACTACTACCACCATGAGACGAAGCGCGTGCGCGAAAAGCTCACCCGCTTCGCCGAGGAAGCGTACGACGCGCACGTTCGGCGTTTGGAGCTACCCCCCTCATGGATCGAGGTGACGGACACCCTCAGCCGGTATCTCGCGAATAACACGAAAAAGCATCTCCTGTTCGAAAACCCACAGACCTTTAACGCCGCTGCCTCGGCTGCGCTCGAGGACGAGGCGGTGCGCGAAGACACCATAGCGGCATTGCGGGTTCGCCTCGGTCATTCGGTCTCCGAGGGCGGAGCCCCTACATCCACGGCAAGCCTCAAAGAGGGAACGAAAGTATTCGTGCGAAAACCGCGCAGCCGAAGGGTGTCTCGGGCGGTAGTGATGACACCGAACCCCCACCATCTCCTCGTGGAGCTCGCGCCACCCGCACCCCGTTATCCCTCCGGCACGGCGCTCGAAATCCTCTACCGAAACGAGCGCGGCATTTTCCGCATCATTACCTCCGTCCTCGGCCAGGAGGACAACGAGCTTTCACTTCGCCACACGGAAAAGGTATCTCGCGAGCAGAAGCGAAAGTTCTTCCGCACACGCGTATCCGAGCCGGCACGCGTGTGCCGCGACGCCGAGGAAAGCGAGGTTCACACCACGCGCGTGCTGGACCTCGGCGGCGGCGGCGCCGGTTTCACGAACCCCGAAGCCGAATTTCAGGTCGGAGACCTTTTGCGAATAGACCTTACCGCCCGCGACGGTGCTCGCCTTTCGCTACATGCAAAAGTTCTTCGGCTCTCCGAGGACGGTAACGTCTGTCACGTAGAGTTCTACTCCATCAGGGAGTCGGTGCGGGACAAAATATACAACCTGATCTTCTCCCCTCCCCAACGGCAACAGCAACAGCAACAGCAATAGCAATAGCGTAACGGCACTTCTTCGCCTCACTAGTCAACAGTCGAGACGTGCAGATCGGAGTTTCGGACCACAGGTGCCGGACAGGTGCCGGACAGTTGCCGGGACCACTGCCGCGGAAGTATTCTTGACTCACCTTATGGAGCACTCGCGCGTTCTTGTAGTCGGCGGCGGTTTTGCCGGAATACAGGCTGTCACGGCACTCACAAAACGAGTACCCGGCGCTGATATCACTCTTGTCGATCGCAACGGGTATGCAACTATGGTACCCGCCCTCCCCGATGTGTTGTCCGGGCGGGTAGCCCTCGACGCGCTCACGCGCCCGCTTAGCGACGTCGTCGCTCCGTCGGTAACCGTCGCCGTCGATGAGGTGCAAGGCATCGATCTCGACCAACGCTCTGTCTCAGCCCGCGCCGGCACATACAACTACGATTATCTCGTCCTTGCCCATGGGTCGGGCCCCCGGTTTTTCGGCTTCGAGCCGGAGGACGGTACGTTGCACACCGTGCATACACTCGAACGGGCAACGGCGTTTCGCACAGCACTCGAGGCACGGTTCCGGCAGAACCCCGACGCCTCGGTCGTCATTGTTGGAGCAGGGTATACCGGCTTGGAGGTTGCCGCGTGTCTCTCGGTAGGTCTCAGAGATACCGAGGTGAGAGCGCACATCACCATTGTCGAATTGGCCGACACGATCCTCTCTTTTCTCACACAGAAAGAACGCAGCCGTATCGTGGAGTATTTTGAGTCCATCGGTGTGGAGATAAGAACCGGCACCTCGCTGACACGCTTTTCCGGCGGCACCGCGGAGCTATCCGACGGTACACGCATAGAGGATGCCCTCGTGTGTTGGTCCGCCGGGATGCAGGCAGTCCCGACCGAGGTGAGCGGAGCGGTGGACAGGACGAGCGACGGGCGCCTCATATCCAATGAGTATCTTCAGCTTCCCGCTTACCCGGAAGTTCTGGCCGCCGGCGACATGGCGGCGCTACAAAAAGACGGACGGGGCGTACGCCGGGCAGTGAATTTTGCATATTACTCAGGCCGCCGCGCCGGGGAGAACGTTGCTGCCGCTATTTCCGGGAAGCCACCCAAAGCCTTTCGGCCGGTCGACCTCGGTTGGGTCATTCCGCTCGGCGAGGAGAGCGTTGGACGGGTGTTCGGTGCTCTGCGCGTGGGCGGCTCGCTCGGGCTGCGCATGCATTACGCCATGTGCGCGTTTCGCCACTTCGGCGGAGCCGAGGCCGGCGAGTTCTACAAGACCTCCGCAAGACTTCGCCGTTCTCCCCAGCCGCTTGCCGTCCCTCGCGACCCGGCCACCGGTTCGCCGGGCCATTCGGGTGGCACGGATCGCCCGGATTCCGTGGGAGAATCGGGCTCTCCGCCGGGAGGAGGTGTAGGGTGAGCACCTCTGCGGCTCAATCGGCGTTCCGACGGTGGCTCGTCTCACTTCGCGCCTACTCGTTCACTGCCTCGCTCACACCCGTCGGCCTCGCCGTGGCGGTGTCGGTGGGCAACGAACGGCAGATCGTGTGGTGGACTCTGCCCCTCTTTGCCCTGTCGGCGCTCCTTTTTCATGCAGGAACAAACGTACTAAACGACTACTACGACCATCTTCACGGGGTGGACGGACCGGAGGACACCGATCCAACTCACGCGATAAGCCGTGGAATCGTCACACCGGAGTTCATGCGTTTTACCGGGCACCTGTATTTCGTGCTCGGAATCGGCGTCGGACTACCTATCGGACTGGTTCGCGGCTGGGTGTTCGTCCTCGCCGGGTTGTTGGCCGCGGCCGGCGCCTTCTTTTATACCAACGCCCGCTTTAGTTTTAAATATGCGGCGCTTGGCGACGTGCTGGTGTTTCTTCTCATGGGCCCGGCCCTCGTGGTAATGGGCTTGTGGGCGTTGTCCGGACACGCAACGTGGGAAGGGCTTCTGAGCGCCCTGCCGATTGCCCTTTTGGTTACCGCCATTCTGCACGGAAACAATCTCCGCAATCTCGAAAGCGATGCGTCCGCCGGGATCCGGACGCTCGCAGGTATTCTCGGACGCCGTGGAGCCGACGTTCTGTTTGCAGGGTTGATGCTTTCGCCGTATGCATTGCTGGTAGTGGGGGTTATCACGCCCATATTGCCGCTCCCGGCGCTTGTTGCGTTCATGACCCTGCCCACTGCAGTACGGGTGACGCATACGGTGTTCGCCACGAGAACCGTAGCGCCTCTGGAGGACCTGCCGGTCTCCTGTGCCAAGCTCCATTTTCAGTTCGGCCTTCTCTACGTGCTCGGCGTTTTACTCGCCGCTGTATGGGAAATCGGCTCGTGGAGTGTTCTCGGTGTTGCCACCGCACCCGTGAGCCTGTGGGGAACGTGATGCCCGTGTTTAGCACCAAGCGTCTGCAACACCGTATCCGTGAACTCGCCGAAGAGCAGCTCGAACACACCGACGCGGTTGCTCCGGAGCTCGGCCGCCTCGTTCGCGAATATCTCCGGCGTCCCGCAAAACTCGTGCGACCACGTCTCCTCGCCGAGACAGCACGTGCATACGGAGCCAATAACCTCGAGATGGTGCTCGATCTCGCGGCAGGCACGGAATTACTCCACGTGTTTGCGCTCATTCATGATGACCGCATCGACGGCATAGACCGCGAGAATCACCCTGTCTCCGACTCCGATGACCACGCCGTTCGCCGAGTGCTCGCCGGTGATCTCCTCCATTCCATCGCAGACGGAGCCATCGCTGCAACGGTGGCGCGTCACCGCCTTTCGCCCCGAATCATCGAGACGGTACGACGCATATCGTCGCTGACGGTGGCCGGACAGGTGATGAACATGCGTTTTCTTCACGAGCTCGAGACCCCGCCGTCACAAGCCCGGCTGTTCGAGCTCTACGACATGAAAACCGGCCATTACTCGTTCGCCGCTCCACTCCAAATCGGCGCGCTTGCGGCACGTCCGGAAACGTGTGAATGCCACACGCTCGAACGTATTGGCCTATTGCTCGGTCGAGTATTCCAATTGCGCGACGACGCCGCCGACATACAAGAGCTCTTATCGAACGAGCTCGAGGAGGTGCCACAGTGGGAGCTCAACCTTCTTGCGACCTTTCTCTATGAGACCGACTCCTCCGCTGAGGCCGTCCCGTCTGAGCCGAGGCAATCGTGGCACCCGCTCCGGCCGCTCGATGCGATCTTCGGCATCGAGGCCTCCTCTCGTCGCCACTTGCTGGAGACCATTCGTTCGCCACGGTTGCAGAGCTGGGTGGAAACGCGCGTCGAGGAGCTCACGCGGGAAGCCGATGCTACGGCCGAGACACTGTCTCTGAGCCCCCGGAACACCGCGAACCTCGTGAGCTTTGCCCGTGAGCTGGTTTCCCCACCACAGGTGGTAGCCGCCCGGTCGAAAGACGGACTCGGGTAGCTGCGCTACCATTGGCGACATAGGCGCTACATGAGTACATTACGGGTATGAACGTATTCGTGCGCGTCGTCATCGGCGTTTTCGGTCTTGCAATTGTTGGAGCTCTCGGGTTCCTTGCCTACATTTGGTTCGCGGGCGGCTCGGGAGAGGCGAGCTCCGCCGCTGAGGCGGAGCGTCTCGAGTCTCAGGAGCCCGAGTCCGTCGTTTACGGCGTAGTCGACGGCGAATCGGAGGCCCGCTTCATCATCGAGGAAGTGCTGCGAGGTGATCCTAACACGGTCGTTGGGCGCACCGATCAAATAGATGGTTCAATCGGCGTCCGGTTCTCACCGGCCGTCGTCGAAATCGGTGAGTTCGTCATCAACATGCGCACCATCAAGACGGATGACGAGATGCGCGACCGCTCGATCCGCGAGCTCATCCTCGAGTCCAACAAGGACGAGTTCGAGTTTTCCCGGTTCTCCCCGCAAAGCGTATCCGATATCCCCGAAGAAATCGGCGTCGGAGACAGCCTTTCGTTCGAGGTCACCGGCGATCTAACGGTACGAGACGTAACCAACACCGTAACCTTCGACATGACACTCGACGTCGATTCGGAGGAGGAAATTTCGGGGTCGGCCTCCACCGTCATTCTGTGGGACGACTTTGATATCTCCATCCCGTACGTGGGGGGTGACTCCATCGTGGCAAGCGTGGAGGACGAAGTCCGCCTCGAGTTAGAGTTCGTTGCCGCCGCAGACCGCGCGGGCGCCGAGGACGGAGACGAGAGCGAAGAGGACGCCACTGGGGACGAGTTCGATACCGGCACCGAGAACGCCGGCATTGACGGAGATGGTTCGGGCACGTTGCGTGCCCTCGAAGTCGGCGCCGACACCACCGGCTAACGCCGGCCGCCGCTAGCG
>JAWLED010000001.1:19610-103017 GCA_041686235.1 Spirochaetia bacterium
CCGACACCACCGGCTAACGCCGGCCGCCGCTAGCGCTCCACCGAAACCGAGGAGTGCGGCTTGAGCTCCAGCGCGTCGGCGGTATCCGGGTCGCCGACGGCGACCCATACGGGTGCGCGGCTCACCGCCCGCGAGGAAACGGTAACCCCCTCTCTCGTCACCTCCACGTCGAGCAGAGCTCCACGAATTTCAAGGAAAAACGACACCGAATCCCATTGAGGCGGGAGATCCGGTCGAAAACGCAGCGTGGAGCCGTCGAGCTCGAAGCCCGCAAACCCGAATACAACCATCTGCCATGCAGCACCACAGGCGGCCGTGTGGATGCCGCCGATGAACGTGCCCCCGCTTACCGACTTGTTGGTGTTGAACAGATCGACCGAGCACGACTTGACGAAGTATTCCCGCGCCCGCTCGGTGTAGCCGATCCAGCTTGCCACCGTACCGTAGACCGACGGACTCAGCGAGGAGCCGTGCTGCGTTCGCGGCTCGTAGTACTCGTAGTTTGCCTTCATCACCGTCCAATCGTAGTCGTTTGGGTGCAGGGTAAAGATCTGGCATACGTCGGCCTGCTTCGAAACCTGCGTGGGAACCGCGATACCATTCGGCCATCCCCAGTACTCGCCCGGGTCGATGAGCCGTCCGGCAAGCTCGGACGGGGTAATATCTTCATGCTCGAAAAAGCCGTCGAACTGCTCGATGACGCCCGTCGCCGGGTCGGGCTCCTTCACGTAGATGAGCTCCACCATGCGTCGCCACTCGTCCACGTGTGAGCGCTCCACGCCGAGTTTGTCACTCAGCGCCTCGCGCTGTTGTGAGGCGTGCTCGCCCAGCATGACGTATGCGTCCACGGCGGCGCGCAGCGCGTAGCGCGCCTGTACGGCGGTAAAGGTGTTGTTGTCGACGTTTTCGTGGTACTCATCCGGCCCCAGCAGGCGAACGAACTCGTAGCGGTGTTTGTCCCGCTTGAAGTACACACGGGCAACGAGAAACTGAGCCACTTCGAAGAGAATCTCCGCCCCGTAGTCACGGAGGAATTCCCAGTCGCCGGTGGCGAGGTAGTAGCTCCACACCGCATAGGCGATGTCGGGAGAGATGTGTATCTGCCAGTCGTTAAAGTGATTTCGGATGTCACGCCCGGTGAGCACGTCCTGGAAAAAGTACGAGGGACAGATCTCATCGCCGGTGTCGCCGCTCACCCAGGCATAAAACGCCCCGTAGAAGCCGAGACGTGCCGCTTTGCGCCGAGCCCCGTCGAGGGTCTTGTAGCGGTAGACGAGCATCCGACGGGCGACCTCCGGCTGGGTATAGACAAACATCGGCAGGTTGAATATCTCTTGATCCCAAAAAGCAGCCCCTTGATAGGCCTGGCAGGACAACCCGCGGGCTCCAATGGGAAGATGATCGGTGTGAGCGGGGGTTGCTATAACGTTTTGGTAGATGTTGTACCGAGCCAACGTCCGCGCACGTTCGTCCCCTACGATATCCACCCGCGAGCGGTCCCAGATACCGTCCCACACCCGTGTGTGCTCGTCCCACAGCGCGTCATAGCCCTTCTCGTGCGCTTGGGCCAAATCCCGCGCGCACGCAGCGCCTGGGTCGGACACGTCGTTGGAGGTGTAGATGACCGTGTATAACTCGAAGCCGATCTCATCGCCTTCGTCGAGACGGAACTCGAGCTTTCGCAGAATGCGCCGCTCCTCGCTAACGAGGTCCCTCGACACCGGCTCGGCGGCCGTGTCGAGCACCATCCGGTTGGAAACCACGACCTCGGTGCCCCGCTCGCCGGTGACCGTTTTCATATACACATCGTCACCGTCGGCCGAAGGTGTGTACGAGGAGAAATGCTCCCCGTGCAGGCTCCACACCTCGCCGTCGATCCCGACGGAGACCGAAACCGTGCCGGCCGACTCGGCGGTCAGCCGGTGCCGGGATACGATGAGGTGGATGTTCCCATAGCTCGCAAACCGATCGTCTTCAATGACCGCCTGCGCGTCGCCGCCGTCCGTCCATCTCATGTGACGGTGATGTCGACCGTACCGGAAATCGAGCCGTCGGGAGTACTTCGAGACGGTTCCCGAAAGTGCCGAGAGCTCGCTGCCGTTTACCGCGAATGAGGCGTACTGGCCGTTCGGCGCATTTACGAGCTCTTCCCATTTGCCGTCGGCGTTGTCGTAGGTGTCGCTCACAATGCAGCCTACGTACTGCGCCTTGCGCCACTCGGGAAACGTGCCGCGGTAGCCGAGGTAGCCGTTTCCCGTCATGTAGTTGCTGCCGTTGTTGATGAGGAGCTCTTCGTTGAAGCTCTCCTCTCTGATTTCCCATCCTGTGTCTGTTACCAGGTTCTCACGTAGCTGCATCGAGTTCTCCCGCGTGCGGACATGTTCTCTCATTGTATCAGGCATGCGCCGGACGTCAACGCGTTACTAAAGGCGTTTGTAGCCGGTCCCGGCAATCATGACGTCATTTGCAAAACGCTCGAGAGAATCGATTTCGAACCCCGCCGCGCGGATTGCGTTGAGGGTGTCGCGGTCGAGATGGCAGTTGCCCGAAATGTGCTTCCAGACGGGGGTGATGGCGCGAAAGGACCCCCGGAGAAACGGTTTCCCCTCGGGCAACACATGTTCTATGAAGATGATGCGCCCATCGGGTTTGAGCACACGGTAGAGCTCCGAAAGTCCGCGCTCCGGCTCCGCCACAGAGCAGAACACCAGCGTGAACACCACGGTGTCGAAATACGCGTCTTCAAAGGGCAGATGCTGCACGTCGCCCTCGAGAATCGTGGGGTCGAGACACCCGTCATCGCTTCGGCGATAGACCCGAGAGCTCACCGTGAGGTCCATGACGTAGAGATCATCGAGTCCCTCGCACGGGTAATAGGCGAGATTCACCCCC
This sequence comes from Spirochaetia bacterium, assembly GCA_041686235.1. Lineage (GTDB taxonomy): Bacteria > Spirochaetota > Spirochaetia > DSM-27196 > PWMO01 > JAAAOH01. Next base: position 22,503 of record JAWLED010000001.1, read on the forward strand.
GTGCCCGCGCCGACCTCGAGAACGACGCCCGAGGCCCCGGGCAAAAGCCGTGAGCGGCGACTTGCCAGCCCCCGCGACTCGAGGGGATACATAAATGCGTCGAAGAACGCTGCGGGAATGTCCATCATGCTACCGCCGCCGTCCTGTTACTGCTGCCGTCATGTTACCGCCGCCATGATCTCGGCAATTTGCTCGCGGGCTGCGGCCTCACCGCGATCTATGAGCTTCTCCGCGTTCTTGAGGTTATAGTAGCTAAAACTCTCGAGGTTCGGCCGAATGAGGAAGTCCGCATGTTCCGCGACCCGCTGCTCGTCATCGAGCATGATACGCATGGAATACATCATCACGTCGAACACATTTTCCGGTCCCTCGGGCTTGAGGGCGTTCGCGTTGACATCGACGGCGATTACGGTGTCGGCCCCCATCTCCTTCACGATATCCGCGGGAATGTTGTTCTTCACACCACCGTCGACGAGAAGCCGACCGTCGTCCTCGAGCGGAGAGAAAATACCGGGAATGCTCGAGCTCGCGCGCACGGCCCGCGCTACCGAGCCCTCGCGAAACACAATGAGCTCGCCGGTAAGCAGATCGACCGCCACGACACGCAAAGGGATCTGCAAGTCGGCAAAGGTCTTGTTGGAAATGAGCTTCTCGAGCATCTTCTCGAGTTTCGAAGGATTGACGAGCCCCATCGAAAACAGCGAGGGCTGCACGAGGTCGCCCCAGTTGATTTCTCTTGCGATGTCGCGGATCTCACGCCAGGTATGCCCCGCGCAATACAGCGCGCCCATGAGGCTGCCGGCGCTGGTGCCCGCGACGTAGTGCACGTTGACCCCGTGCTCCTCGAGCACTTTGATGACGCCCACGTGTGCAATACCTCGCGCCGCCCCACCACCGAGGGCAAGGCCCACCTTCTTCTCACCAATTTTGTGCTTGAGTGAGGAGACAACCTTATCGATACCACCTTTCATCGTGCACCTCTCACTGCGCATGCCGAGCCTCGGCCCCGGACCTGCGTACAGGTCCTGCCGGCGGCGCCTCGGCTAAGCATACTCACGAACCGGGGTTTCGGAAAGATTCGATGCCGGGGTACATCAGTTTGCGCCGTGCAATTCTTTCGGGGTACGTGAAATAGCGGCAGATTGCCCGTGCCGAAGGCGTGTCGCCGTCCTGATAGAGCTCCGAGTCGATGTAGGCAATGTTCTTTTCCATACGGTTGATGCGTGCCCGCAGCGTCACCGGCGTTCCCACGAACGAAGGGCGCTCATAGGTGACCTCCATCCCCTGGGTAACACCCGCAGTCTCGAGCTTGACGAATATCACCCAGCTCGCCAGCTCATCCATGAGCGTTGCCTGAACTCCGCCGTGAAGCACCCCGTTGTAGCCCTGGTAGTGGCTGCTCGGCTCCCACGTGGTGGTAATATCATCGCCGTCTTCGAAAAACTCCAGAGCAAGCCCCAACGGATTGTCGGGCGCACATCCAAAGCAATCGTACCCGTCGTATTGCAGAAAAGGATTGCGTATTCGTTGCATACCGGTCTCTCCGCGCCCGTTCCCCGGGCAAATGGGTTGCAGCTTGGCCGTATATCAGCCCTGATGCTCTTCGTGGCCGCGCCGCAACCACACATGGCGCGGCCCGGCAAACGCCTTACCTTTAGCCAGCACCAGGTAACTTATGAACACGAAAACAAAGTACGCCAGCGCGACCCCCACCGCAATCCAAAAGAACAAAATGTTTCCCGTGATGAATGCCCGCACGGGAAGACTAATTGAAAGGATAAAGGGAATTGCAAACACAAACGTAATCCCCGCGGCATAGGTATAATCCGTTGCGACCGGGGTCTCGAAGTCCGGATCTATGACCCTCAGCAGCGCAAGCCCCGTCGAGAGAGTCCCGGTGGAGACGCCGAAAATGAGCAGCATGCGGTGGAATTTATGGTCGGTGAATATCCGCGAGGCAATGAAGGGGACCGTTGTAAAGGTCAGCGTTGCACCGATGAGCGCCAGCACGAGGATGGGAATCCAGTACTGTGAGACCGTTACAAGCGAAATTGCGCCGATTGCACTGGTCACCATGATATCGACGGAGAATCCGGAGATGCGGTTCATCGTTCGCGTATCGATGACGTGGTCGACGCGGAGTGCTTGAATCGCGTGTTTCAACGCGAGGCCTACGAGCGCCGCAAAAATGAAGCTGATCCCCCATAGATTTACGGCCAATTCGTCTCCCAGCGGGCCCACCAAGCCAAGCGCCCACGAGAGGAAACTGAGAAAGAGGTAGGTGATAAAATACCCCACAAGCACGAGTCCCGCGTTGAAACTCATCGTGTCGATGGCCTCGGTTTCCGTGGTCATGACCGATCCCACCGGCCGTTCGGCATTTCGCGGATACACACCGGTACGCACCCGCGACTCGTTCAGCGGGGTCAGTTCCTCACGTGAGACCCACCCGCGCCGTATGCCGAAGTTGATCAGAAAAATACCGCCGAATGTCGCGAGAATGAAGCCGATCGCCGCAAAGGTTAGTCCTACACTGCCGGCCCCTTCGATTCCGAAACCCGTCCAGCTTTCACCAATGGCAAACGCCTGCCCCGGCCCCTGAACGTAGCCGAGCGGAAGCAGATATCCAAAGGGCTCGTAGAGATCCGGATAAAAGGTCGATATGAAAAAAAGCGTCAGCAGGAGCCCGGCAAGCACCTGGAGGGCAAACTGCGAGAGCAACGCCACGACCGTCGAGAAATGACGATGGGCTCCCACCGCCGCGGTAGACCGGGTCGTTCGCAACGACATGGCGATAAACGAGATTCCCAGCAGATGATACGCCAGCTCGCCAAGCCCCGCAGAGGTGATTCCCACGTGCGGAAACACGAAATTGTAGAGTGGAAGCAGAATGAGACCGGCAGTAAGCGCATTCGGAATGAGATACTTCTGAAAGAAGCGGACTTTCGCGCGCAGGAGCGTTGCCACGAGCAGGGCCGCCGATATCATCCCGAGGTTGATAAACGTATTCCAATTGAAGTTCATCTCCCGCTCTCCCCTGCCGTGTGGCAACCGTTCGGGTTTCCGCCGGATGCCGCCATTGTTAGTGCATTCGCTTGAAACAGTCAATCATCGCGGCTACCATGCTCATCGCGCCTTGAAACTCGGGCGGCCATCCTGCATAGTGGTTCCCGGATATGGCACAACGTATTGAACCGCGAATCCTCAAGGGATTCCGTGACTTTCTTCCCGACGACGAAACTCGACGCAGCGAGCTCATAGATCGCCTGGTGGGAACTTTTGGCCGGCACGGCTTTGTGCCCATCGACACTCCGGTGCTCGAATATACGGAGGTTCTACTCGGCAAGGGCGGCGGAGAGACCGACAAGCAGGTCTACCGCTTCACCGACAATGGCGGGCGGGATGTGTCGATGCGCTTCGACCTCACCGTACCCTTTGCACGATACATGGCTCAGCACAAGAACGAGCTCTACCTGCCGTTCAAGCGTTACCACGTGGCCAAAGTATTTCGGGGAGAGAACACCCAGCGGGGGCGCTACCGCGAGTTTACCCAGTGCGATTTCGACATCGTCGGCACCGACACCCCTTCGGCGGACTTCGAGATTCTGCTTCTCATCGTCCGTTCGATGGAAGCTCTCGGGATCAGCGCATTCACGGTTCATCTCTCCCACCGTGGCGTCTTTAACCGCTTTCTCGCCCATCTCGGAGCCGCCGAGCATTCGGTCGAGATTTTGCGCACCGTGGACAAGATGCGGAAAATCGGCCGGGAGAACACAAAGACCGAGCTCTCGAACATCGTGAGCGCGGAACATGCGGATAAGATCCTCGCCTACATCCAGGCCGAAGGCTCGACCGAGGAAACCCTCTCCAAAATGGAGGAGCTTGCCGGCGGCCGGGACGAGGACACCGAGCGGCTCGAGCGCATGCTCTCGTGGGCGCGGGAGACCGGCATTGCCGAGCGGGTGGCCCTCGACCCCTCCATAACGCGAGGGCTCGACTATTACACCGGGTGCGTCTACGAAACATTCCTCGACGAGCTCGAAGGCATCGGCTCGGTGTGCTCCGGCGGCCGATACAACGACCTCGCATCGCTCTATACCAAGGAGCAAATCCCGGGAGTGGGCGCCTCCGTCGGCCTCGACCGCCTCGTGGCGGCGCTCGAGGAGATGGGCCGGGCAAACATCGGCAAAAGCGCTCTCGATGTGCTCGTGTTATGTTTCGATGAGCATCTCATCGGCCATTACCACCGCATTGCCGACCGGATGCGAGCCGCCGGTGTGTCGGCGGAGGTGTTTCCCGAACAAAAGAAGCTCTCGGCGCAGTTCAAGTTTGCAGAACAAAAGGGTGCCAGGGTGGGAATCATCTGCGGCCCGGAGGAACATGCTGCAGACACCGTCAACGTCAAAGACCTCGCCACCAGAGAGAGCTCGGACGGTCTTACCCTCGATGCGGCGGTAGCCCGTGCGCAACAGATACTCGGCCGTGACACCGAAGGATTCGACGCCTAGCTCATGGTTCGAACCGACCTTCCCGTTTACAAACAGCGCGATCGCATACTCGAAGCGCTCGAAGATAATCAAGTCGTCGTCGTCGAAAGCCCCACCGGCTCCGGCAAAACCACGCAGCTTCCCATGGTTCTTCACGAGGCGGGTTTCTCCGACGGCGGGGTCATCGGGGTAACACAGCCTCGGCGCATCGCGGCGGTCTCGGTTTCCGAGTACATAGCCAAAGAGCTCGGCGAGGAGCACGGCGGCACGGTCGGCTACAAGATGCGCTTTGAAGACCACACGTCTGTCGACACGCGTATCAAGATCATGACCGACGGCATCCTGCTCCAGGAGCTCAAGGCCGATGACCTACTCAGCCGTTACTCGGTCATCATGGTAGACGAGGCACACGAGCGAAGTCTCAACATCGACTTCATCCTCGGTTTGCTCAAGCGCATCCTTGCCCAGCGTCCCGATTTCCGTGTGATCGTCTCCTCGGCCACGATAAACGCCGAGGTGTTCTCGGAGTATTTCAACACTGCGCCCATCGTACGGATCGAAGCTCAGATGTATCCGGTCGAAGTTATCTACGACCCGCCGCTCGTGGAGAACAATCCTGATGAGCTTCTGAGAAAGATAGAAGAGATCGTCGTTCGCATCGCAGAGGAGGGCCCCGAGGGCGACATCCTCATTTTTCTCTCCGGCGAGCAAATCATAAAGAACTGCGTGAGCACTCTCGCGAGCTCGCCGGTGGCCGACAAGCTCCACCTCATGCCCCTCTACGGCCGGCTGAGCAAAGAAGAGCAAGACGCAGTGTTCCCCCCGCCGCCGGCGGGCAAGAAAAAGGTCGTGGTCTCCACCAATATCGCAGAGACGAGCATCACGATCGACGGGATTACCGCGGTCATCGATCCCGGCCTCGCCAAGATGAACTACTATAACCCGCGCACCTTCACATCGTCTCTGGTGGAGGGGCCCATATCCAAGGCCTCGGCGAACCAGCGACGCGGCCGGGCGGGCAGAACGAGAAGCGGCGTATGCTACCGCCTCTATACCCCCGAGGACTTCGAATCCCGCCCGCTCTTCACCCTCGAGGAGATCTACCGCACGGATCTCTCGGAGGTCGTGCTGCGTATGGCGGAGCTCGGCATCCGCGATTTTGCCGCGTTCAACTTCATTTCTTCACCGGGGCGCAGCAGCATCATCGGCGCCGTCGAGACACTCGATCTTCTCGATGCGCTCAGCGAGGACAATTCGCTCTCTGAGATCGGGAGGATGATGGCGACCTTTCCGCTTCTACCCCGCTTCTCTCGCATGATCGTGGCGGCCATACGCTCCTTTCCCGAGGTCGTGCTCGAAACAGTGACCGCCGCGGCGTTTCTCTCTACCAACACACCCTTCCTCCTGCCGCAGGGCGAAGAAGTCGCCGCCCGCCGCGCCCACCACCGCTATCGAGACGATTTCGGCGATTTCGTATCCTATCTTAGGCTCATGCAGGCCTTCGAGAGCGCGGAAAACAAGCAAAAGTTCTGCGAGAGCAGATATCTCGACCCACGCACGATGGCGGAGATTCACAACGTGCGGGAGCAACTTGCGGAGATCGTCTCCGACATGGGGATACCGGTGGGCCGCGGCGGCAGCCGCGCCGACTACCTCTGCGCGGTCTCGCGGGGGCTCATCCAGTTTCTCTGTGCACGCGGTGGGAAAAACGTGTATCGGAGCCTCACCGCCGACCGCATCCAGATCCATCCGGGCTCGGTCATGTTTCGCGAAGATCCCGAGTACTTCGTCGCCGGAGAGATCGTGCGAACGAGCCGCATGTACGCGCGCTCTGTCTCACCAATCCGGAAAGAGTGGATTCCCCGTATCGCCCCCGAGCTTGCCGAGGACATCATTGCACTGTCGGTAACACAAAAAGGCAAAAGCGGCAAAACGCAGAAAACGTCCGAGCGCGACACGACCTGGCAGATTCATGTAGGCGCCCAAACGTTCAAGCTCGAACAGGCGAAAGGCAAGAAAAAGATGGCGGTTCTGCCCTGGTCCCGGCTGGAAAAGGCGGTCAAGAAGGACCATAACGAGCTCCCCCGCCATTACGCCAATATGCGGGGCAAGGTCTTGTACCAAGGGCAGGAAATCATGCCGGGAGCCCGACTGTCGGAGATATTTGCGGCGGCACGCCACATGAATCCCGGCCGCGATATCCTTTCCGGTCTCCCCCGGCGGAAGAACTATCAACTTCCCGAAGATCAAGCGGCGTTATGCAACGATCTCCGCGTCGTGCTCAAACTGGCCAAGTTGAAGAAGAGCTCCCGCAGCCTCGGTTTCGTAGAGCTCAACACCGATGCGGTCGGCGACTACTGGTTTCGGCCGCAGCGGAGTTTTTTTTCGGCGGTATACGATACGCTTGCCGCGCTCGAAAGCCTCGCCGATGACTTACCGGAAGAGGTCGACCAGGATTGCGCAGAGTCAATCAGCACGACGTATCGACGGCTTACCGCAATCATAGAGGAAAGCGAGCCGGAGCAGGACGAGCCGTAGCCCCGATCGGGGGCGCAGGTCGGCGCCGCCTACCCCGCGGCCGTGAGGGTCTCCCGCACGAGCTCTTCGGGGGCCTGCTGAACAGAGGTCCGCCCAATCCCCTGCTGCAGCACCAGATTCAGCCGCCCGCCACGGCGCTTTTTGTCGTAGCGCATGGCAGAAAGCACGGTATCAACATCGTCGCCCGTCGGGCCTGTTTCAAACCCGTACTGCTCGATAAGCGAAGCCACCGACTGAGCGTAGTCCGACGGCGTGACCCCGAGCTTTTGCCCGATGTCCATTGCACGCACGATGCCCCATGCCACCGCCGCCCCATGGCTCCACTTACCAAACCCGGCCACCGACTCGAGCGCATGGGCAAACGTATGTCCCAAGTTCAGCACGACGCGAACCCCCTTCTCGAGGAGATCCTGTTCGACAATGTCAGCCTTGACCGCGATCGAACGGTCAACGATGAACTGCATTGCCTCGGGCTCACGAGCCAGAACCCGATCGCGCTCGTTGTGCAAAAAGACAAACAGCTCCTCGTCGCCGAGGAGCGCGCTCTTTATGACCTCCGCCAAGCCGCTTTTGAACTCTCGCTCAGAGAGGCTTTCGAGTGCGCCGGTATAGACGTAGAGACGAGCGGCCGGGTAAAAGGTTCCTATCATGTTCTTGTAGCCGGCGTAGTTCATACCGGTCTTGCCGCCGAACGCGGCATCCACCATGGCAAGTAGCGTGGTCGGCACGAGCTCGAGATTGACACCCCGCAGGTATACCGAGGCGGCAAATGCGGTAATATCGGTCACCACACCGCCACCGACGCCGACAAAGGTCGCATCTCGCCCCATTTCCCGCGAGAGAGCCTCATCGATGACGAGCTCTACCGAGGCCCATTCCTTCGCGTGCTCGCCCGCCGGAAGAACGACGCCGTGGTGCTCGCGAGGGGCAAAGAGCTGCGCGGTCGTGGAGTCATACACGCACAGCACGTCGGCGCGGTCTTCGAGCGACGATAGCGCGTCTGTAATACCGGCAGCGTCGAGAGAGAAGGCTGTGGAATAGGAGCCGAGGTTAAAGGTGCGGTGCATGCTGATAGAACCGACTTCTACCCGGCAGGAATTGCACGGCCGGACTGAAGGGCATCGACCATGTCGCGAACGAAGGGGTCGACGATGGAATAGATCCGCTTATTGCCATGAACTTCCGACTTGACGATACCCTTGTCCTTCAACACGGCAAGATGTTGCGAAACCACCGGCTGAGGCTGGTGCACGCATTCCCACAGCTCGGAAACGCAAAGATCCTGCTGTTGTGCGATATGACACAACAGCTTCAACCGAACCGGATGACCGCAGACTTTGAGTTTTTGAGCGAACTGTTCGAGCGTAGCATCGCTACACATTAAATCTCGCGTCATTGTAGAGTTAAGATACCTCACAACAAAAAAGTTAGCAACTATATGCCGGGCTAATCATATACTTAGGGAAACATATAGCGGAAAGCGCAGCAGGGCCGCCCACCGCCCCAGGTCACCCCGCCTTTTCCGTACTTGTTTTGGTCTGGGACGACTCGCCACCGGTTTTTGAGGTCGAGCCGGCACTGTCGGAACCACCGGTCGAGGATGTATCCGCACTCCCGTTTCCGTTGTTCGACCCGGACGTGGTCCCGCTCTTCTTCGTTTCACCCTGCGTTTTCGATGAGGAGGGCTTACTATCGTTCACGTAGAAACCGCTCCCCTTAAAAATGACGCCGATACCGCCACCGACGAGGCGCTTCAGCGCCGGCTCCCCGCACCTCGGGCAATCTTTTAGCGGTTCCTCGGACATACGTTGAAACTGATCGAAACTATGTCCGCAGCTTTTGCACTCGTAATCATACGTAGGCATGATGTTTCTCCTGTTCCGGCTGCATAGTTGAAATGTAATACTGCCGGGAATATAGCAAGAATTGGTCCACCGGACAACGGAATTCGCCCGGCTCCTCTCGACAACAACGACCCCCAAGCTTCGGACCACTAATGAGGTAACGGATCGAGCCTGACCGGTACGCCCCGCGAGTCGAGAAAACGCTTGATCTCCTCCACCGTATAGTCCCCGTAGTGCACCATCGACGCAATCAGAGCTGCGTCGGCTTTGCCCTCTTCGAAAACCTCGGCGAGATGCTCGGGTCGACCGGCGCCTCCGGAAGCGACAACCGGAATGTTTACCGCCTCCGAAATCATACGCGTGACGGTAAGCTCGTAGCCGTCTCGCGTTCCATCGGCATCGATGGAGTTGAGCACGATCTCTCCGGCTCCGAGTCGTTCCGCCTCGAGAGCCCACGAGAGGGCATCGAGCTCGGTGTGAGTTCTCCCGCCGTCGACCACCACCCGATACCCGGAAGCCATGGCCGCGTCACGCAACACGTCCATCCCCAGCACCACGAACTGACGGCCATACAGGGCTGCACCTTCGGAAATGATATCGGGGTTTCGCACCGCACTACTGTTGACGCTCACTTTCTCCGCGCCGGCGAGGAGAACCTCACGCATGTGCTGAGGACTCGAGATTCCACCGCCAACGGCAAACGGGATGTAAATCTGCTCGGCAACCCGCGCGACGACCTCGATCATGATCTTCCGCCGTTCGGCGGAAGCGGTGATATCGTAAAACACCAACTCATCGACGCCCTGCTCGTAGTAGGTCCGCGCCATTTCCACCGGATCGCCGATGTCCACGTTTCCCTTGAACTTGATACCTTTGGTGGTTTTTCCGTCGCGCACGTCGAGACACACGATGACTCGTTTTTGGAGCACGATCCCTCCTAATCGGCCATGGACATAAAGTTGGACAACAGCCTCAAGCCTGCCTGCCCGGACTTCTCCGGGTGAAACTGCACGGCGGTGAGGTTCTCACGGCACACTCCGGCGGCAAAGCGGATACCGTACTCGGTAGCTCCCAGGCGATGCTCCTCATAATCGGGGTCCGGATAGTAGGAATGCACGAAGTAGAACGATGTCCCGGAGTCTATCCCGTCGAACAAGGGATGACCCTCGACGTCCTCCACCTGGTTCCAGCCCATATGGGGGACCTTCAGTCCTTTTCGGGCCGGGAAGCGCAACGCAGTGCCGGGAACGAGACCGAGGCAGCGCGCATCGTTTTCCTCTGAAGCATCGAGAACGATCTGGCTGCCCACGCATATCCCGAGAATGCGTCTGCCGCTTTCGAAAAAGCTGCGCACAGCGTCGGCAAGCCCCGAACGCTCGAGTACGTCCATCGCGGCCTTTGCGTCGCCCACGCCGGGAAAAACCAAGCGATCGGAGCCGAGAAGCTCCTCCGGCTTATCGGAGACGAAGAACTCCGCGCCGACCGCCTTCAGTGCTGTCTCCACGCTCCGGAGATTGCCGGCCTCATAGTTTACAACACCGAGTCTCATGTGCCCTCCGATTCCCTGTCGAGCAGGAATTGCTCGAGCGCTTCGAGCACATGTCGCTCGGCGAGTACAACCCCCTCCACGAAAATGCGCGTCCCTTCGCGCTCGACCGAAAGCTTTTCCGCGACTCGCTCGGTGTCCGCACCCGTATCACCGGCCATTGACACCGTAAGCACCCGAATGAGCGCGGTGAACGCTCGTGCAGTGCTCTCCCGTTCGAGGCGTAACGCGCCCCCGAGCCGCCATTCACGGTCCCCGCCGGGCCCACTCCCGCCGGACCCGCTCTCCTCTGGCCCACTCCCGCCGGGACCGTCCTCGCTGCCGACGGGATCTACGGGATCAGCGTGGACCTCGAGATCGTGCACGGTCACCGTCATACTTCCGAACGGTGCCGATACCTCCGTACGCGGAATTACCGCGAGCGCGGCATGCTCGTCGGCCTGCTCTGCTCCGGGCGCCCGAGACACCGAGGACGAGCGCAACCGCTCTTCGAGCCCACCGGAGGCCAACATGACGACCCTCGACTCCGGGAAGGCAATCTCGACCTGGTCCGCGTCGCGTGTCCAGATGCCGTAACGCCGATCTTCGCCCTCGACGCTACGACGCGTCCAGCCGTCCTGCTCGTCGAGCATTGCCTGCAGGAAGAATCCGCGAAATCGCCCTGAGGCGGCAAGGGTAAAAGCGCTCGGGCTCTCTCCTCCCACGGCGGCGGCCACGCGCTCGGTGCGACGAAGGATGCGTCCCAGCTGCCGATCTTCCACCCCGGCGGAACTGAGAATGAGCCGGGATGGCTCCTGCGCCCGCGGCACATCAAGGTAGAGATAGGTTGCAGCGCCCTCGGGGAGACGCTCCGAGAGGACGCTCGGCGCAGCGGGCGGGGCGGTACGACATCCGGCGAGGACGGTCATGACGAGAAGTGCCGCACCGAGCGCCGCCGGCCCGGCACCCCGTCGCCCCCTCCGGCGTACCGAGTCCCCGCTCACGCCTTCTCTACCGTAATCGCGCACTGCTCCCCGCCGATTTCAACGGTCCGCGCGTCATCTCGCTTCTCCCACTTAAGAGAGACGGCGAGCGTTTCCGACATCAGATAATCCTCGAAGTCCCGAATGGCCCCGGCGAGGTTGTTTGCCGCGTCCACGTAGAGAACGACGCGATCGGTAACGTCGAGGCCGGTTTCCTTGCGCAAGTTCTGCACGGCCCGAATCAAGTCACGCACGAGCCCCTCGTGTACGAGCTCTTGGGTCAATTCGGGGTCGAGCGCCACAGTGAGCGAGCCTTCGTTGAGAACCTTGAGATTCTCCTTTTCGAAGCGCTGGATGGTAACACTGTCCTCGGTCAAATCGAGGGTGCGCGTACCGAGATCGATATTGAGCGTTGTTCCGTCCATGAGGCTCTGGATCTCGTGCGCGGTCAGCGCGCCGATTTTCTCCTCGGCCTTCTTCATGTCCTTGCCGAGCTCTTTGCCCAACACGCGGTAGTTGGGTTTTGCCTGAAACTCAACGAGCTCTTCTTCGTTCTCGCGGAATACCACTTCTTTTACATTGAGCTCGTCGCGAATGATGTCTTCCATTTCTCTGAGCACGCGGCGCTCGGCCTGATTCCTCGTGACCAGATGAATGGCCTTCAACGGTTGGCGGGTCTTGAGATCGTGCATCCGCCGCAACGCGCGTCCCATACTCACCGTACGCTGTATCGTGCCCATCTTCCACTCGAGGTCGGTGTTGCGCTGAGCGGGGTCCGCGACCGGGTAATCGGCGAGATGTACCGATTCGGGGTCCGACTCGGTGCGCAAGTTTCGATACACGGCCTCGGTTACGAAGGGAATGAACGGAGCCGCGGTTTTTACCAACGTCTTGAGCACCGAGTAGAGCGTCGCGTAGGCTTCCTGCTTGTCGGCATCGTTCTCGCTGCGCCAGAAGCGGCGACGGGAACGGCGAATGTACCAGTTGTTGAGGTTATCGATGAACGCCACGATGGGCTCTATGGCCCTTTGCAGGTCGTAGTCGTCGAGGCTTGCCGTGACCTCCTCGGTGAGCCGCAGAGACTCCGAAAGAATCCACTGGTCGAGCGGATTGCCCGGGTTCGACGGCGCACCGGTTGGTTGCACACCGTCGATATTGGCGTAGGTGACGAAGAACGTGTAGGAGTTCCACAACGGGATGATGACGTTCTTGAGAACCTCTTTGACCCCTTCGTCGGTATACTTGAGGTCCTCGCCGCGAACAACGGCGGAGTTCATCAGAAACAACCGCAGCGCGTCGGCGCCAAAACGCTGGATAACATCTACCGGATCGGTGTAGTTGCGTTGGCTCTTGGACATCTTCTTGCCGTCGGGTGCAAGAACAAGCCCGTTCACCACGCAATTGTTGAACGCCGGCGAGTCGAACAGGGCCGCCGCCAGCACGGTAAGCGTATAGAACCACCCACGCGTCTGATCGAGGCCTTCGCAAATGAAATCCGCCGGGAAATTGCGCTCCACGAAGTCTTTGTTTTCGAAGGGATAGTGGTTCTGAGCGTAGGGCATCGCCCCCGACTCGAACCAGCAATCAAGTACTTCGGGAATACGCCGCATGGTTCCCGAGCCGTCGGGCGCCGGCCAGGTAATTTCGTCCACGTAGTGCTTGTGAAGATCAGGCACCTTCTGGCCGGACTTTTCCTCCAGCTCCTCGCGGGAGCCGATACACTCGGTGTAGTCACTCCCGTCGGACTTCCAGATGGGGAGCGGGTTACCCCAATAGCGGTTGCGCGAGATGGCCCAATCCTTGGCGCCTTCCAGCCACTTGCCGAAACGTCCCGTTTTAATATGCTCGGGCACCCAGTGGATGCGATTGTTGGCGGCGAGCATGCTCTCTTTGATCTTGGCGATATCGACAAACCACGAGGTGACCGCCCGATAGATCAGCGGTTGATTGGTTCGATAGCAGTGCGGATAGGCGTGGTTGTAGTTCTCCCGCTTTATGAGCTTAGCTTCCGCTTTGAGTTTTTTGATGATTTCTTTGTCCGCGTCCTTCACGAACATACCCTCGAAGTCCCACACTTCGGAGGTAAACTTCGCGTCGGCATCGATCGGCACGAGCACGGGAAGCCCGGTCCCCTGCATGACCTCGTAGTCTTCTTCGCCGAACCCGGGGGCGGTATGCACGATACCCGTTCCCTCTTCGGTGGTGACATAGTCGGCCACGAAGGTGCGGAATGCTCCCTCCTCTTTGAGGTGCTCAAAATAGGGAAAAAGGGGCTCGTACTTCATGTCCGCAAGGTCACTCCCGCGGAACCGTTCGACGATTTCGTACTCGGACTCCGATTTGTAATACGCCGACAGACGTTCTTCGGCGAGGAGAAAGTGGTCGTCGCCGTCTTTGACCACGGCGTAGGTGACCTCGGGGCCGAAGGTGATGCCGAGGTTCGACGGCAGCGTCCACGGCGTCGTGGTCCATGCGAGCAGGTACGTATTGGCCGGCAACTCCACCGGTTGCTCGACATCCTCGCGAACCTTGAAGCGCACCGTTATGGCGGGGTCGGTGATCTCCCAATAGCCGCCGAGGTTGACCTCGAAGTTCGAAAGCGGCGTTGCGAGGCCGGGACTATAGGGCAGAATGTAATAGCCTTCATAGACGAGACCCTTGTCCCACAGGCGTTTGAACACCCACCAGATGGACTCCATGTAGCTCGGATCCATCGTCTTGTAGTCGTTGTCGAAGTCCACCCATCTGCCCATGCGGGTGACGATTCGGCGCCACTCGGAGGTATAGCGAAGCACGATGGAGCGGCAGGCCTCGTTGAACTTGCCGACTCCGTACTCTTCGATCTCGGCGCGCCCGGAGATGCCGAGCTCCTTTTCCATTTCGTACTCGACCGGCAGACCGTGACAATCCCACCCGAAACGCCGATCCACATACTTCCCCTTCATCGTTTGATAGCGAGGAATGATATCTTTGATGGTCCCCGGAACGAAGTGACCAAAATGCGGCAAGCCGGTGGCAAACGGGGGACCGTCGTAGAAGACGAACTCTTCGTTTCCCTCGCGGTTCTCGAGAGAGCGCTTGAAAATGTCGTTCTCTTCCCAAAACGTAATGATGCTCTCTTCGAGCTCCGGGAAACTTACTTTTGGATCAACAGGTTCGTACAAAACTACCTCCCATCATCGGGTAAAAAATGGCGAGACACCCCTTTCCGGGTATCTGTGGGCGAGGAATCCTCGAAAGTGTAGGGAACGGGTGCATGCGCTGTCAAGGTGAGCCGCGCGCCCTACTTCGATTCCCGCGCCAGGCCCCGAGCAATCGGAGCGGCAATAATCGGAATCAAAATGAGCTGCAGCATTGCGGCTATAATTCCCGGGGCCATGGTAGCCCCGACAAATGCGGCAAGGGATCCGTCGATACGACCAAGCAGGAATGCCATGACGATAAAAGCAATACGGCCGCCAACGAGGGCAAGCGCGACTGAAACAAACGTGTTTAGGCGACCCTTCTCCCGAGCAACACCAGCGATGAAACCGTAGAGGCCTACCTCTACGGTCATAAGCGGAAGGAGAGGCATCATCGGCAGGCCGGTGAAAAAGGTGTTGAGCGCCGGTGCGGCGAAGCCGGCAATTGCACCGGCTTTCCACCCCAGTACCACTGCGGCAAGAATGACGGTCCAATGCATGGGAAGTACGGCGGCGCCGTTTATACCAAGAGCGTGAGCCAGGGCCGGGAGCACTACTGCGAGTGCCACCAGCCCTGCCTCGGTTGCATAGACTACAATGCCCTGAAATCCGACCAGGGGCGGACGGAGGATGGAATCCTCGGACCTGCTCGAGCCGCTCATTGCCGTAAATATAGCACCCGGAGTCGCGTTTGACTACCACTCACGAGTGAAAATCCTCCGAGAAACGCCGCTCTTTTACCGGCGGACTCCCACTGCAACCGGCGGTCGGTCGGCCCTGCGCCCACGCCCCCCGACTCACGGAGTCTCGGCGCGCTCATCAGCGTCGAAGCGCTCAAAGAGTATACCGTATTGCTCAGGTGTTAGCCGTCCACCGAGGTTTTTCACCGAGAGCGCCGCCGCAGTGTTCGCGATACGGCAGCACGCACCAAGCGGCTTTCCACCCAGCAGGGCCGCAAGGAAGCCCCCGGCGAATACATCGCCGGCTCCCGTGTCGTCGACCACGGTCTCGACCGGATCGCCGGGATAGTCGCGGCGCTCCCCCCGGCTAAACACGGCGGCACCAGCGGGCCCCTTTTTCACGACCACGATAAAACCGGCCTCGACAAGCGTATTCCTCGCCTCCTCCAGGCCGCCCGCGCATGCCTCGACCTCCGCCTCAGTGCCAAACACAATGGGGGCTCGGTTCCACCCCAACCGGTCTCCTGCCTCGACTATGCGGGCTTGCACCGCCGACCAGTACGCTCCGACCGGCATGGGGTGAGCAAGGTCTATGCTCAATAGGGCACCGGAGTTAGCCGCATATTCAACCACATGCTCGACGAGGCGGCGACGTGAAAACGCGTATCCCTCGAGGTGCACAACGTCCGGATTCTTCGGCAGGGAGTCCTCGAGTTCGGTCGCTGCCGCAGCGGCCCCGGGGGCAACGATCACGTGCGTTTCGCTCCCCCTTCCCATCTCCATCCCGCGCGTCACGCCCGGCTTTTCCCGGTCTTGGCTCGCATCCTTTTCTGTACGTGTGTCCCCGGCACGCGGCATGGAGGGGGCAAGGGTCACACAGACGCCGGTCGGCTCCGGTGACTCGTGAAGACAGTCGGCTATCCCCGCTTCGCCGAGGGCGGCACGGTAGCGTTCCCCCTGCGCGTCGCGGCCCACAACACCGACGAGATACGCTTGATGGGAAAACATAGCAAGGACCGCAAGGGTGTTTCGCGCGGATCCACCGGCGACCCACGCGCCGCCGTGCAGATTCTCGAGCGTCTTCCCCATCTGTGCGGCACTTGTGTGATGGGTACCCGACTCACCGGCCGGAGGAACAAGGTGCGCGTTTTCCCCGGCAGGAGCAAACACGTCAAAGAGCGGATTTCCGATACCGACGATACGTGCCACCGCTACATCTCCCGGGCCCGTATATGGCCTGCCGCCGCATATTGCAACAACGTCGGGTCGGCGGTAGCAAGAACGGCATGACGTACGCGCGCGGCGGCAACGATCAGACGGTCGGCACCGTCGCCGGCGAAACCGGCCGGCAGCGCTGCCGCCTCGGCTGCCGTCTCGGCATCAATCTCTATAACACGCAATCCCGGCGTTTCGATCGCGCTATCGATCCAATCCCGAAGCGGGATAGCCGGGCGAATACGGCCTTGCGAGACGTAAGTGGCCGTCTCGAACAACGAAATACTGCACAAAAGCAGGTTCCCGGTCTCCGAAGCGCCCTCGATATCGGCAAGAACCGGTGACGACTCGAGGCGCACGTCTCCGTTCATGAGCCATAAAAATACATGGGTGTCCAGAAGGACTCGCTCACCGAGAATCGACGCCCCCCGGCAACTCGCCGGTAGGCCCCACAATGTCTCCGCCTACAGTGAGAAGCCCACCCATTCGCCCAAAGACGGGGCTCGGCTTGTCCTCCTGCAGAGAGATCATTTGCGCTACCGGCTGTCCGCGTTTGGTTACAACTACTCGCTCGTGCGTGTCCCGCACGTGATCCATGAGACTCAGGCACTGTGCCTTGAACCTACCTGCGGCAATCTCCATTCAGCAGCCTCCCAGTTTCTACCACTGCTCAATGTGTATGACCATGGTCATGGTACCATGGTCACAAAGAATGCGCAAGCATTTTTGCCGATTTTTTGCCGTGCAGGCGCAAAAAGCTTCACCACTGTTGGTGGGCGGAGTTTCACCCCCTATCCCTGGTGTGTTACACTATAGATAGAGAAATACTCATGTGTGGAGAGGACCATGAAAAGACTTCCGGCAATACTTGGAACACTAGTTCTCATTGTTTTCCTCTTCTCGTGTCAGACGGCACCTGAAGAGGCACCTGATGAGGAGACACCTGAAGAAACTCAGGCAGAAGAAGAAACGACCGCCCCACCACCGGATGAGCAACGAGATCGCGCCGAAGAAATGCGTGATTTCATTGCGCAGTACGAGCTCGGGCAATTCGCCGAGGAAGAGTTCGAAACCGGCGAAAACGCCTTCACGTCTGCTCAGAGCGCCTACGGAGAGGACAACGAGCTGGCGGCAGAGCTCTTCGTCGAAGCCGGCGATAGCTACGAGCGGGTCATCAACACCGGCATCCAAGAGCTGCAAAGCAACTGGGAAAGCGAAATCGAAGACCTCGATGCGGAGGCCCAGGAGCTCAAGGCGCCGCGCGCTATGCAGAGCGAATACGAGGCGGCACGCTCAACGCTCGAAGACGCACGGGAAGCGTTCGACGCCGAGGATTACGACGCGGCGGCCGGGTATTATCAAGACTCCCTGGAACAACACGAGGATGTTGTGCGACAGACGCGCCGCAAACGCGAACGCGCCGTACAAGCGCTCGAAAACATCGACTCCGACATGCGTGACACCGAAGGCGATATCGACGACTTGCAGCGTGAGCAAGAGGACTTCGAGCCCGAAGATGAAGAAGACGATGAAGAAGATGAAGAAGAAGGCCAGTCCTGATCGAGGAGTTAAGACATGAAAAGTATACGAATCATCAGTATAACAATCGTTCTGGTACTGGCGGTCACCGGCATGGCGGTCGGCCAGAATTTCCTGACCGATAATCCGTACTACGAAGAGGCCCAAGAGCTCCGCCGGCAAGCCGAGCAGGCCATCGAGGACGGCGACTACGAGGAATCGGTCGAGCTGTCCGAAGAAGCGCAAGAGCTCACACAACAGGCACGCGAGTGGGCCCAACGGCAACTTCTGCGCTATCAGGCGAACTCGTGGACCAACCGGGCTCAAGAACGTCTACAAGAAGCAAAGGATTGGGATGCCGAGGAACACTTCCCAGACGAGTTCGAAAACGCCGGCGAGTTCTATGATGAAGCAGAGTCGCTGTTCTCGGACGAGGAGTATGAGGAAAGCATTCAGGCCTCGCGAAACGTGATCGCCGCACTCGAAGACATACGGCGGGTAGAGAAGACTCAGGAAGACCTCAAGCCCCGATACTATGAGGTACGCCTCATCCCCGACCGTCGCGACTGCTTCTGGCGGATTGCCGAATATGAGTTTATCTATGACGACCCGTGGGAATGGCGCAGAATCTACGAGGCAAACAAAGATAAGCTTCCCGATCCCGATAACCCCGACCTGATTCTTCCGGGCACGAGGCTGCGCATCCCGAGTATGGAAGGTGAACAGCGCTCCGGAACCTACGAGCCCGAATAACAAACACCCGGCGCCCCTGTTGGCGCGCCGAAGCAAAACGGTCGACATCCCAAGCGCGGGGCGTAAAGCCCCGCGCTTGATTCCGCCCTCATCGGCGCGTATATTCAGACGAGGGGGAAGGCATGTCGACGATCGATAGCGCAACCATAGATAAGGTAAAAGAGCTCGTCAAAAAGGATATCACGCTTGGTGCCCCGCGGGAGAGCGGCACTACGGATGAGTTCTGGCAGCGCCTGCGAGCAACAGGAACGGAACTGTGGCTGGACACCGGCGACATGGAAGCGGCCTCAGAGCTGTGGACCGCCGAGATGACCGCCCTCACAACCAATAACACCCTGCTCAACAAAGAAATACAGAAAGGCATATATGACGATTTCATCGGCGAGGCTGCCGGCATACTCGGCAACCTCGATCATGCTCAGAAGATTTTCGAGATCGGCTTTATTCTCAACGCCCGCCATGGTCTGAGACTGGTAGAGACGTTCGGCGGCGATGTCAGTGTCGAGCTCCATACCGACCTCGCCCACGATTTTGATGGAATCATTCACTATGGCCGCCGGTTTCACGAAATCGAGCCGGACCGATTCATTGTCAAGGTACCCCTGACCGCTACCGGCCTTCTCGGCGCGCGCAAGCTCCGCGAAGAGGGCATTCGTGTCAACTTTACCCTCGAGTTCTCCGCGCGCCAGAACGCGGTGGTGGCGGCGGCCGCCAAACCGAACTACTGCAACGTTTTTCTCGGCCGCCTCAACGCATATGTTACCGACAATGGACTCGGCGACGGGGTCAACGTGGGAGAAAAGGCGACCATTGCCTCACAAAATGTCGTCCGCGAGATAACCGCGGGACGGGCCGTGCCCACGAAACAAATCGCGGCGAGCCTGCGCAGCGGCGATCAAGTCGGCAAGCTCGCGGGAGTCGACGTCTTTACCATGCCGACGAAGGTGGCCAAAGAAGCCCGTGAAACGCTACAGGCCGATTTCACCTCACAATTGAACACCGACTATCAAGTGGAGCTCAACCCGGGAATTGATCAGTCCGAGGTGCGCATAGAGAAGCTGTGGGAGGTCGACGAGAACGTACGACGTTTTGCACGGAGCCTCGACGAAGACACGCCCGAGACCGCAGAGGCACTTACCGAGCGGGCGGCCGAGATGGGTTTGACCGATATGTTTCCGCGAATAACCACCTCGGAGATGGAGCAGATCACCTCAGACGGAAAGATTCCCAAGCATGAGCGATGGAGCTCCCGCATAAAGGCAGGGGATCTCGCCGCAGACACGCTACTCAACCTCGCCGGGTTGGCGTCTTTTACACAAGACCAGAAAGCGTTAGATGAGCGCATCGCAGGGCTCATTTAGCGAGTCCGACTCGCCCGGGGTCTCCTTCTATTCGGTTTTGAACCGTTCGACCTTTTCCACGATGCGGGTGATGTTCTGCGCGTTCTTCCGGCCGTTCTGTGAAATCGTTCGGACCGCCTCGTTGATCCGACTAATATCATCGCCGATGCCGTTCATCGACTCGTTCACTTCCTTCGAAACGCTCGAGACCGTTTCGATATTGCCGTTTACACTCTGAGCGCTCGTGTCGATCTCCTGCGAGGCCGATTTGACCTCGTTGGACAGCTCGTCGATGCTCTGCAGCGACTTGAGCACTTCCGAGCTTGCCACCGATTGCTCGTTCATGGACGCCACGATCTCGGCCATGGAGTCCACTACTTGCTGAATGTCTTCGACGATTTTCTCGAACGACTCGCCGGCGGCCCGATTGCTTTCGCCGGCAAAATTGACCTTTTCTACTTCGGACTTCAGCGTCGAGCTGATGGTCTTTGCGTTTTCGGCGGTCTGCTCGGCGAGGTTTCTGATCTCTTCGGCCACGACCGCAAAGCCCTTCCCCGCCTCTCCGGCATGTGCCGCCTCGATCGCCGCGTTCATCGACAGAAGGTTGGTCTGCCCCGCTATCGTGTTTATGACGTCGATCGCCGAGAGTATCTCGTTGGTGGAAGACTCAATACTTCCGATCGCCTCCACCGACTCGTTCATCTTCTCGTAGCCGGAGCGAGCCATGTCGAGCAGGCTGTTTGCCAGCTCTTTGCGTTGTCCCGCTATGTTGACAAGATTGTTGATGGAGGAGTTCATCTGCTCCACCGCCGCCACCGCATCGGAAACCGACGAGGCTTGGTTGCTCACCGAGCCGGCGAGCGAAGAAATGGAGGCGGAAATCTGATTGACGGCGGACGCCGATTGTTGGATTTCCGAGTCCAAGGTCTCGATCTGCGTTTTTACGCTCAACACCGAGGCGGATATCCGCTCGAGATGCCCGGCCGACTCTTGCGCACTGGAGTTGAGCTGCTCCCCGCTCTCCATCGTTTCTTGCGCGGCCTCTTTGGTCGCTTGCACCACCGAGCGAATGTTATCCACAAACGCGTTAAACGCGTCCGCAATTTCGCCGACCTCGTCGCGAGACTTCGTTTCGAGGCGGGCGGTAAGATCTCCCTCATGGCCCGATATGCCGCGCAGGTTGGACCGCAGCGCCCGCAACGGGCGCACGAGGCTAAATGCAAGAAAGGCGTATGTCACGACCACCATGGCGATAACGATGATCAGCGTCAGTCCGAGTATATTGACGATGTAGGAGCGCAGTCCCGTTTCGATGGCCGAAACGTCGAGCCGGACGCGGACACCGTTTTCCACGTAGGTCATCGTCTCGTCCTCGATTTCCATTTCGGCTTCCTCGCTCACAGCCGCCGCTTCGATATCGATAAGCTCGAGCTCAGAGAGCCGAGACCGAAGAGCCTCCACGTAGTCGGGATCCTCGAGGCGGTCGCGGTCCACCGCCCGCACGATGACTTCCGACTCGAAACGAAAGTGATCGACAAGCCGATCGTACTCGGAAAACGCGGAGAAGACGAGAATCACGAGTTCCACCAACAGAAGCGACGCGGCAAGAATCGCGATGATCTTTACGCTTATGCGCCGATGTAACGCTCCCCCCGTGCCTGATTCCGACGAAGCCGGCGTTTCCATAATCACCATCTCCTTTTCCTTCGTTCGAGCCGAATCCGGATCGAGCTACATCAGACCTTGAGGTCGGCAAGATACGTATCTAGTTTCTCGACCTGACGCGACAGTTCCTGTTCCTTTTCTCGCTCTTTGTTGACCACGTCCTCACCGGCGTTTTGCAGAAAGCCCGGGTTATCGAGCTTGCGCCGCGTGTTTTCGAGCTGCTTTGCCGCTTTCTGCCGGTTCTTCTCGAGCCTCGTAACTTGGGCTTCTACGTCGACGACGTCTCGCACATACACATACACTTCGAATCCGACCCCGACCAGGGCAACACTGCCCTCACGACTCGGTTGCTCATCTACGAAACCGATCTCTTCGGCGCCGGTAAGCATGCTCACGAGCTCTACATGCTCGCGAAGGAACTCGCCCCCGCCGAAATCAGCTTCGAACGTAATTTCGAACGAGATGCGCTTGGCCGGCGGAATGGTAAACTCACTGCGGAGGGTGCGAATCAGTCGGACGAGCTCTTGCAACGACTCGAACCGGGAGTTGATCTCCGGAGCCGACCGCTCATCGTTTGGCTGCGGGTAAGACGCAACAATCGCGCTCTCGGCCTTACCGCCGAAGTCCGGCAGTTGAGTGAAGATTTCTTCGGTAATAAACGACATGAACGGGTGGAGGAGTCTCAGGCTCTCTTCCAAGACGTATATGAGAAGCGACACGCCGCGGTCCTTCTCGGCCTCGTCGTCTGAGTACAGCGAGAGCTTGGACGCCTCGATGTACCAGTCGCAGAAGTCGCTCCAGAAGAACTCATAAACCGCCTGAGCGGCGCTGCTAAAGCGGTACGCTTCCATGCTGCGGCGCACCTCCACCGCAGCCTCATTGAGCCGGTGGTAGATCCACCGGTCGACGTCGGTGAAAGAAAGCTCGTCGGCCGGCACCAGGGTGCGCCCGTGGAGGTTCATGAGAATGTAGCGAGAGGCGTTCCAGATCTTGTTGGCGAACTTCGAGCCGAAGTGAAAATCGTCTTTCTCGAGGAGGATGTCCTGACCGGAGGTTGCCAGAAACGCCAGGGTGAACTTGTGCGCATCAGCGCCGAACTCGTTGACCACATCCAGCGGGTCAATGCCGTTTCCGAGAGACTTCGACATCTTTTGGCCCTGCTTATCGCGGATCAGACCGGTGATGTAGATGTCTCGAAACGGAGCCTGACCCATAAACTCCATGGACGCCATGATCATGCGGGCGACCCAGAAAAAGATGATGTCATAGGCGGTCACCAGGGTGCTCGTCGGGAAAAACACCTCGAGGTCTTCGGTTTGCTCCGGCCATCCCAGCGTCGAGAAGGGCCACAACCACGAAGAGAACCAGGTATCGAGCACGTCCTCGTCCTGTACGAGGTTACGCCCTGCGTTTTCGGGTTTCTCGGTGGGATCCTCGCGCGAGACGATCATCTCTCCGCTGTCCTGGTCGTACCAAACCGGTATGCGATGGCCCCACCACAGTTGGCGGGATATGCACCAGTCGCGAATGTTTTCGAGCCACGCGGTATAGGTGTTTTCCCATCGCTTGGGGTAAAAGCGCACCTCCCCGCGCTTCCACGCACCGAGCGCCTTGTCCGCGAGCGGCCGCATCCTTACGAACCACTGTTCGGAGAGGTAGGGCTCGATGACCGAATTGCAGCGATAACAGTGGCCGATTTGATGCGGGTTGTCTTCGTCGCCGAGATAGTAGCCCTGCTCTTTGAGGTCCTCGACCACCTTCGCCCGCGCGTCTTTGACGCTGAGATCGCGGTAGCGCTCCGGCACGTTCTCGTTGAGCGTTCCGTCGGGGTTGAGGATGTTAAGTAACTCCAACTCGTGACGCCGGGCAATGTCGTAGTCGTTTTGATCGTGTCCCGGGGTTATCTTTACCGCGCCGGAGCCGAACTCCATGTCCACGTACTCGTCGGCGATAACAGGAAGACTCCGCCCCACCAGCGGCAGGGTCACCCGCTTACCGACAACATTGCTGTAGCGGCCGTCTTCGGGATGCACCGCAACCGCCATGTCGCCGAGCATGGATTCCGGTCTCGTGGTTGCAATCTCAATGTTTCCCGAGCCGTCCTCCAAGGGGTAGGTGTAGCGATAGAGCTTGCCGGCCTCCTCCCAGTGAACGACCTCATCGTCGGAAAGGGCGGTACCGCAGGAGGGACACCAGTTGACCAGATAGTATCCGCGGTAAATGAGGTCACGCTCGTAGAGCGTCACGAACACCTCATTCACCGCCCGCGATAGTCCCTCGTCCAGGGTGAAGCGCTCCCGGCTCCAATCGCAGGAGGCGCCGATCCGCTCGAGCTGACGCGTGATGACCTTGTGATGCTCTTCCTTTACCTTCCAGGTTTCCTCGACGAACTTCTCTCGCCCGAGGTCGTACTTATCGATACCCCGCTCACGCAGCTTGCGATCCACCACGTTCTGGGTGGCAATACCGGCATGATCGGTACCCGGCACCCACAACGTCGGCTCGCCGAGCATACGGTGGTAGCGCACGAGGACGTCCTGCAGGCTGTTGTTGAGCCCGTGGCCCATATGGAGCACACCGGTGACGTTGGGGGGCGGAATGACGATGACGAAGGGATTGCCCTTGGCCGAGACCTCGCTCGGATCGCCCGGGGAAAAATAGCCGCGCTCCTTCCACATCGCGTAGATGCGATCCTCGAATTCCTTGTGGTTGAAGCTCTTTGCAAGCTCGACCGCCTTCATGCACGCTCCTTCAAACGGTGGTGGCGCTATCATACTCAATTTGTCGTCACTCTTCAATGTGGCCATACCTGCAGCTACAGACCGCCCCGATGCGGGTCTCGCCGGACCTTTCGCGGGGTGTCCACAAGCGCCACGACCAAAAAAGCGGTCGGACCCGGCTCATTAGTGGGTGTAACCGCTTTTCTCTATTGACCAATTGCCGATATTTTGCAACATGACGGTCCATATGTCGGAACGTGTACTCGTCATTGTCGAATCACCAACCAAAGCGCGGACCATAAAGCGCTTCTTGCCCAAGAACTATCACGTAGAGGCCAGCATCGGTCATGTGCGTGATCTTCCACAACGTGCCTCCGATGTACCGAAGCGGCTAAAACAAGAGGATTGGGCCCGCCTCGGCATCGACGTCGAGAACGATTTCACGCCTCTCTATATCCTGCCCAAGGGCAAGACGAAGATCATTCGCGAGCTCAAAGCCAAGCTCAAGGAATCGGATGCGCTCGTGCTCGCCACCGACGAAGACAGAGAAGGAGAGAGCATCTCGTGGCACCTCGTAGAGGTTCTCAAGCCGAAGGTGCCGATCCGGCGCATGGTTTTCCACGAGATCACCAAAAACGCCATCGAAGAGTCGCTGGAGAATTACCGTGAAATCGACATGAGCCTGGTCAAGGCCCAGGAAACCCGTCGAATCCTCGACCGGCTCTATGGATTTACCCTCTCTCCGCTGGTGTGGAAAAAGATTGCCTACGGCCTTTCGGCAGGTCGCGTGCAGTCCCCGGGTCTCAGGCTCATCGTGGAACGTGAGCGAGAGCGCATCCGCTTCAATAAATCGGTGTACTGGGACCTCAAAGCGGAGCTCAGCTCTCCCAAGGATGAGGCCGGGGCCGTTTTCGAGGCCCGACTGGCAACCGTAGACGGAAAGCGGGTAGCCGGCGGAAAGGACTTCGACTCCACCACCGGTGAGCTGTCGAAGGCCGACGTTCGCGTCCTCAGTAAGGAAGAAGCCGAGGCCCTCACCGAAAAGCTTAAACAAACCGATTGGACGGTCAAAGAGGTCACCGAAAAGGAAACGACCTCCCGCCCGGCGCCGCCGTTCATTACCTCCTCTTTGCAACAAGAGGCAAACCGCAAGCTCGGCATGTCCGCGCGAGACACAATGCGCACGGCCCAAAAACTCTACGAAGAGGGGCTCATCACCTACATGCGTACCGACTCGCCCCATCTGTCCGGCGAGGCAATCGGTGGCGCGCGTCGCACGGTGGAAGAACGCTACGGCGAGGAATATCTCTTTGAGCGGCCCCGCCAGTTCTCCTCGAAAGCCCGCGCCCAGGAGGCTCACGAGGCCATCAGGCCCGCCGGATCGGCGTTTACCGACCCGGCCCGCAGCAACCTCAGCGGGAAGGATCGCGCGCTCTACGAGATGATCTGGAAACGAACCCTTGCCACGCAAATGGCGGACGCAAAGAAGCTGCAGGTATCGGCCCGCATCGAGGCGGATGAGTGCGAGTTCACCGCCGGCGGGACGCGCATTCTCTTTCCAGGCTTTCTGCGCGTGTATGTGGAAGGTAAAGATGATCCGGATGCCGCCCTCGACGACAAAGAAGTCCTGCTTCCCGACCTGAGCGAGGGACAAAACCTCGACTTGCACGGACTCGAGCCCTTATATCATGAAACGAAGCCACCCGCGCGCTTCACCGAGGCGTCGCTCGTTCAGCGTCTCGAGCGCGAAGGCATCGGCCGGCCAAGCACCTACGCATCGATCATATCGACGCTCTATGAGCGCGGATATGTCCGCCGCCAAGGGACGGCCCTCGTACCCACGTTTACCGGTTTTGCCGTTACACAGCTTCTCGAGCGTCATTTCCACTATCTCATCGAGTACGGGTTTACTTCGGCCATGGAAAACGCGCTCGACGAGATTGCCTACGGCGAGCGCGACTCGCTGCAGTACCTCAAGGACTTCTATCTCGGGGAAAACGGTCTCAAGCAGCAGGTCGAGGAACGCGAGGGTGCGATCGACCCGACCGAGTCGCGCATGGTGTCTCTGCCCCAACTCCCGGAGAACACCGAAATCCGCGTAGGGCGCTACGGCCCCTATCTCGTACACCAGAGTGATGGGGAAGAAGCCGTCCATGCCTCCATTCCCGAGGAAGTTGCTCCGGCAGACCTCGACGAGCATGAAATACAAGAGCTCATCGAGCTGAGCAAGAACGGCCCGGAGCCCCTCGGTACGGACCCCGAAACCGGACTCGACGTGTATTGCCTCGTCGGCCGTTATGGGCCGTACGTACAACTCGGCGAGAAGAACGAAGGTGAGGAGAAGCCGAAACGGGCGAGTCTGCCGAAGGGCTCAAAACCGCGGGACATCGACCTGGAGTTTGCTCTCAAGCTTCTGAGCCTGCCGCGCAATCTCGGACCGCATCCGGAGACCGGCAAGGAGGTCCTCGCAAACAACGGACGGTTCGGCCCCTACGTCTTCCATGACGGGGAGTACCGCTCCTTGAAGAAAGACGACGACGTCTACACGATCGACCTCGCGCGTGCGGTGGAGCTGCTCAAAGAAGAGAAAAAGGGCGGGCGCCGCTCCAAAAAAATCCGAGATCTCGGCACCGACCCCGAAAAGGAAAAGAAGGTCGCCGTCTACGACGGCAAGTACGGCCCCTACATTAAGTACGGGACCAAAAACGTGAGCCTTCCCGACGACAAAAAAGAGAAAGAGGCAATCGAGAAGCTGACCCTCGAGGAGGCCCTGAACATCGTAGCCGCCTCCTCCAAATCAAAGTCCAAGTAGGGCGGTCTCAGCTCCGCAGCTCTTCGGGCACCACCGGCGCGTTGGAAAACCCGTGCTTTTCGAAGTAGCGTTGATGATACCCTTCGGCGGGGTAAAAGGTGGTTGCGGGGGTAATCTCCGTCTGAACGGTGCCCTTGATTTTGCGAGGACCGTTCCCCGCTTCGAGCTCCGCCACCGCACGCTCGGCTGCGGCACGCTGCTCTTCGTTGCGATAGAAGACGGCCGAACGGTACTGTTCGCCGATATCAGGGCCCTGCCTGTTCTTCTGCGTCGGATCGTGTACCGTGAAAAACACGCGCAGCAGGTCCTCAAAGCTCACCTGCGCGGGATCGTACTCGATCTCCACGGTTTCGGCATGGCCGGTCGTACCGCTGCACACCTCTTCGTAGGTCGGGTGTTCCGTTTTGCCGCCGGTGTAGCCCGACCGCACGGACGAAACGCCCTTCACATTTCGGAACGCGTCTTCCACGCCCCAAAAACACCCTGCTGCAAATAGTGCCGTGTCCATAGTGTTCCTATTCAATTCGAATCCTAGCTGATTCGTTTTTGTTGTCTGCGAGCCCGCTCGATTTTTTCCATCTTGCGGTAATACTTTGCCTGCTTATCGATTTCTTCGATGTCCGACACGTGGATTCTGTTATCCGCTGCCTTGATCTTGGAGTTCTGAAGCATCTCTTTCATGGCCTGATTTCCCTCGTTCATCGGAAGACCGACCATGTTGATAAGCTCCCTCGTGCCGAAGTCGAACGTGTAGGCCTCTCCCGAGCGGATGGGAACCCGGTTTTTCTCGAGTTGAATGAGCAATGCATCATACAGCCGCCCGACCTTGTCACTAAGCAAGGTATTGGCAAGCTGCTTGTAGATAAACCAAATGCGTTCCGCCAGAAGAGTCGTGAGCCGAGCAATGATTTGTGGCTGCGTTTGCACCATGCGCTCGAAGTTCTCTTGATTTACCGCCAGCAGTACCGTTTCTTCAAACGCAATTGCGCTTGCCGAGCGCGGTTTGTTTTCGATCAACGACATTTCGCCGAAAATGTCTCCCTGCTTGAGCACGGCCAACAGCACTTCATTATCGTTGACGATCTTGGTAATCTTGACGCTGCCCTTCTGAATAATGTAGAGCTCACGCCCCGGCATTGTCTCCGCGAAGATCATCGTGTCTTTCGGATACGTGCGCGTAAAGACCTCGCCGCCGCCGTCAAGATAAACGGCCTTTGCGTAGGGCTTTATCTTCATCATCCGTTCTTGCGCAAGCTGAACGTTTCCTCCCTCCGGAACGTGACTGATGTACTGGTAGTACGCGTAATAGGCCTGATTGTATTGGTTCTGCCGCGCGTAGTATTCGGCCACATAGAACAGGTGGCTTGGATCGGGTTCCGCGGTTTCCTTGAACGTCAGGCGAGCCAGGGCCTCGTCGAGGTAGCGCATGCGGCGCGAAAAAGCCTCGATGATCTTCATGGCAACCGGTGCGTTACGCTCAATGAGCAGCGTGTAATTGTCTCGATTTACCGAAATGAGGGTAACATCGGTGAGAGCCTGTGCGGTCTCGATGTGGCTGTGCCCGGACATAGTGGACACGACACCAAAGAAATCGCCGGGCCCGAGCACGTTACCGCCCTCTTCCTCTACGACCTCGACCTCTTTGCTGATGCGCACCTTACCCGCGCGAATAATGAAGAATTGGTCGGCCTTTTGCTTGCCTTCAACAATGATATACGCATCCTTGTTGAAGTTGACCATCGAAAGCTGTAGAGGGTTGCCCATCCTATGTTCCGCCCCAGAGACTTCCAAGTTAGTATACGAGCCTGCTCAAAGCTTTGTCAATGCGACGCACTCTGACCAGCTGCCTCGTCCGGATACAGCGCAAACCGTTGTGAAAGCTCCTTCACTTCCTTCGCAACGCGTGTTACGACCCCTTCTTCTCCTTTGCTTTCGAGAACCCGTACAATAAGCGAGGCGATATGCTCCATCTCCGGCTCTGCCATACCTCGTGTTGTCAAAGCCGGGGTACCAAGGCGAATACCAGAGGTAACAAGCGGGCTGCGGGTGTCGAACGGAATGCCGTTCTTGTTTACCGTAATGTTCGCTCGGTCGAGGGCTTGCTCCGCTTCCTTGCCGGTCACTCCGAACGAGTTGACATCGACCAGCATGAGATGATTATCCGTGCCCCCCGAAACGATCCGCGCCCCCTCTGCTTCGAGCGCCTTTGCCAGCGCCTGCGCATTCTTGACTATCTGCTTTTGGTAGGCGCGAAACGATTCCGTTGCGGCTTCTTTGAAAGCTACCCCTTTTGCAGCGATGATGTGCATAAGGGGACCACCTTGAATACCGGGCATGACGTTTGAATCGATGATCTCCGAATAGCGCTTAACCCGGCCGGATTTCGCCGCCTTGATGCCAAGCGTGTTTTCGGTGTCGTTTCCGACGAGAATCAGCCCCCCTCTGGGACCGCGGAGTGTTTTGTGCGTGGTCGTCGTCGTAAAGTGCGCGTGCGGCACCGGTGAAGGATGATCCCCACTTGCCACGAGCCCCGCGATGTGCGCCATATCGGTAACGAATAGCGCCCCTACCTCGTCGGCTATCCGGCGAAAACGCGCAAAGTCGATCGTCCGTGGATACGCGGACGCGCCGGCTATTATGAGCCCCGGTTTCGTCTCCTTCGCGACTCGCTCGAGCTCGTCGTAGTCGATGGTTTCGGTCTCTCGGTCTACACCATAGCTCGCAATATTGAACAGTTTACCCGAAAAGTTCACCGGGGCACCGTGGGTAAGGTGCCCTCCATGTGCCAAGTTCATTCCCAGGATGGTATCGCCCGGATTGAGAACGGAGAAATACACCGCCATATTCGCCGAGCTCCCGGAATGCGGTTGCACGTTGGCATGATCGGCCCCGAACAATTCCTTAGCCCTGTCACGAGCCAGATTCTCGGCCATGTCGATATACTCGCAGCCCCCGTAGTACCGTTTGCCGGGATATCCTTCCGCGTACTTATTGGTCAGCACCGTTCCGGCTGCCTCGAGCACGGCACGGCTTGTAAAGTTCTCGGAAGCTATGAGCTCCAGCTTCGTGCGCTCTCGCTGCTCTTCCAGCTGGACAATATCAAACATTTCTGGGTCGGCCTGTTGTAGGTATTTCACAAAACGGCTCCTACCGGTAAATTTCGGATTACCCGGCTTATTTCAACATAGGTAATGCAAGCGGCCCTGTCAATATTTGCCGAGATACTCGACGTCGTGCCAGCGGACGCGATACCACCGAATATCACCCACGGCTTCCTGGTGATGGCTCTGAAGCGCATACATCGTTTCCACACGCTCGGTTCTGCCCTCCGGATGCATGTGCGGCACGCGCGCCACGCCCTTGCTGTAGGCAATGCGTCGGGAGTCGACGTTGCCGAAATAGTACTCCGTGGCGTTTTCCACCGGGCGAAAACGCTCGCACACCGCTCGGTCGGCTGCAGCGGGGTCCATGGGCACCCACCCGAATCCTTCGATGTAGAACTCCGCCCAATAGTGGCGCTGCAACTGCTCGCCGCCACATACCACGTATCCGCCGATGAGCCGCGCCGGGATATTTTGTGCCCGCAGCAACGTTACGGTCAACGTCGCGTACCCGTACGGGTTTGCCTCGGAATCTCGAAGAGCTTCCAGCGGTCCGATCGAACCGACCTGATCCACAGGATCGAGCGCAGATAAGACGTATTCATAGGTGTTACGAGCTCGAGAATACGGATTTCGGGAGGAGTTGCCCAATTCCCGCGCCACCGAGATCACGGAGTCGGCGTCGACGGGCAACAGCGCATCTTCCTGTGTATAGCGCCGCATGAAGTTCTCGGATTGACGATATTCGGTAGGTACCGCATCCGGATCTATCGCTGTTTCTACCGCATAGCGGTCGAACAGCACACTACGGCGGAACGACCAGGGCTCCTCGGGGCGTGGGTCGCGAATGCGGTACAGTGAGGGTCCCGAAGCCGGCGCGAAAAGCGGGCTTTTACTTTCGGTCAGCTTCTCGTGGTTGCGCTGCTCGGGTGACCGAACAATTTGCGGTATCCACAGAAACACGGTTCCGTCTTCTCCGTCCTCGGAGATCTGTACCGAGTCGAGCGTCACCGAAGCAGCAACGGCGTGGCTTTGTCGGTCCACGAACCGTTTTTCCCCCACCGGTTGATCGATGGTAATCTCTCGCCCCTCGCTCTCGCCTCGGGCGGTACGAACAATCACCGAGCCGGAGACTGCACCATCGGGCACTCGCACCCGAATTTCTCCCGGCGACCAGTACTCATACCCCTCGACTTGCTCGGAAACGGGTACCCGGCCGGCCCGGCCGCTCGAGCCCACCGCGTGGTCTTCCTGAGCGCCGGGAGCCAACGTAAACGATACCGTTCCACCTTTTCGGTCCGCCCCAAATCTTCGCCCGTGGATAGTCACCACTTCTCCCACCTCGGCGTTGGTCGGCTCGATCTGTTCCACAACGGGCCGAGCCGAAGAAGACTCGCCGACTTCCTCGCTCCGTACGTGGCGAGCATTGGCAAACAAGACCCCGTTGCTCCGTCCACGCTCGGTCTCAACGTAGGCCAGCCCAGAGGTGGCATCTTCGGGCACCTCGATAACAATACGCGAGTCCGACCATTCGACGTAGGCGGAAGAGGTCGGCGCGCTCCCGCCCAACCGCACTTTGCTGCTCCCCCGGCTATCACCGAAGTGGGAGCCCGTAATGATCAACTCCTCTCCGGGGGCCACCGCCGCCGGCTCGGTTTCCTCGATTACGGGTTTTGCTCCCGAAACGCTGAGAAGTACGTAGAATGCAGCCAAAAGGACGAGGAATACTGCCGTTGCGAGCAGCGCACTCCGGCGGTGGCTATAGATCGGGCTCATGTGTAGGCGTTACTCACTGTTCGAGCTAGACTTCGAGTCGCTTTCGGAGTTATCCGAGGAATCGCCCTCGTAGGGTACGACCGTTACCTCAAGCTCAATATTGAATGTTCCGGTGTCTTCACGTTCCACGTCCATCTTAAGCTCATCGTTACCGAGAGGCAAGAACACAACGGATTCCCCGAGCTCCACGGGCATACTCTTAAACGAGGTTTGATAGTCCACTTCGGAGCTGTCGTTCTCTTTGGTGATCCACGTCTGACCTTGGGCTACCAAGAGCACCGAATCGTCGGAATCGTAATACGGGGTGAACTTCGAAACCACGGTTATGTTACTGCCGTCCAATCGAAGCGTCACGGCACGACCGGATATGGTCACGCGAGTCAGCTCCATGTCCCATACCGTTTCCTCGCCGCCGCTGGTCACCCGGGCGGTTATGTCGACCCGCATGACCTTGTCGGAGAGCTCGCGAAGGGCCTCATCCAGTGACTCCATATCCTCGGCGTCTTGGGCCCCCAAAGAGACGGGTAAAAGAAATGCGATTGTGAGCGTTACGAGAAAAACCCTGCGTGCACTCATGCTCATTCGGCAGCCAAGCTATTCCCCGCGGCTTCGAAACTCGGCCGCCTTTATGAGTCGGGGCTCGCCCATAATGCGAAACTGCGCAACGTCCGGCAGCTCTACGCTGGCCGCTCCGACGACCTCCTGCTCGTTCAGCCAACGCAGAAGTTTCTCGCCCTCCGTACCACCGGCGGCGATATGAACATCCACGTCTCGCACGCTCGTTCCGGCAACCGAGGGGGCGTTGCCGAGCTGTGGGCCACCGAACCATAGAAGCAACCCGACGAGCACGAAAACCGCCACCGCAGCGGCGGCCACCGCCGGATACGGGAGGGTTACCCGTCGCTTCCACAACGGCTGTCTGAGTCCCAAGCGATGTTCGAGAGCCATCCACGTTCGCTCCCGACTGGACTCGAAGTCCGGCCCCTCCTCTCCGGAGAGACTCTCGGAACCAAGGAGTTGGTCAACTGTCCGTAAGCGGTCGAGCTCCGCGCGGGCGTAGGGGTCGGTTTCCAACTCGCGCTCGAGCTCCGCTGCAGCCTCCGAAGCAAGCTCGCCGTCGAGGTAGGCGGAAATGTCTTCCCCGTTATGGTACATAGATGTCGGCCTCCTTGAGTACCTTTGCAAGGCGCTCACGTGCACGGTGCATCCGCACTTTCACATTTGCTTCGCTTATTTCCAGTGACTCCGCTATTTCTCGATACGTTAGGTTTCCGTATTCGCGCATGACGAGCACCAATCGGAGATTCTCCGGAAGCTCTTCGAGCGCATCCTGCACGGCTTTGTACGCCTCTTCCTTGAGAACCGACGTCTCCCCCGATTCCGGACCTCGGACCGGTTGTCGATAGGCTCGTTGGTAAGCCGTGCTTTCGCGTCCGCGTTGTTTTTCGTGATTGAGAGCGAGGTTTTTGGACACCCGAATCAGCCAGAACTTGGCCTGCTCCCGCGTGGGGATGGTGTCCATGTGCTGATAGTATCGGATAAAAGCGTCTTGGCACAATTCCTCCGCTACGTGCAGCCGACCCGTAATACTATATACGATACGAACGGTGAGTGGATATACCTCGTCATATACTGCTTTGAACTCCGCTCGTCTATCCATACTATAAACAACCTAAACCCCGTCGAGGTTACACCTTTCAGAGCTTTTTCCACCGAGTCCCGTCGGGAGTATCTTCTAAAATGATACCACGCTCGGCGAGCTCGTCGCGTATTTCGTCTGCACGAGCAAAGTTCTTGTCCTTGCGGGCCTGAGCTCGCTCCTCTACGAGCCGCCGGATATCTTCTTCCAACAGTGACGTATCGCTCGACGCCTCGGCGGCCAGCAATTCGAGCCCGAAAACCTGATCCATGCGCGCAACGAGATCGACCTGCTCGACCGCCGAAAGCTCTTCGTCCTTTACTACCCCCCATAGGTCCGCGAGACACTTGGGGATGTTGAGATCCTCCGAGAGATGCTCTTCGAATTGCTTCAGCCAAGCATCGGCGCGCGGTGAACGGCTGTCGAGCGCGGCACCGGAGGCACCGCCGGCGGCAGCAGCGCCGGTGTTCGTGTCGGCTTCGAGAGCGCCGCCGGAGCGACTGCCGGCCTCGTCCTTGATATCCGCCAGGCGATCGAGGAGGTTGCGCCGGGCACTTCGCGCCGCCTTCAACGCATCGTAGGAGAATTGCAACTGCGACCGGTAGTGGCCTCCCAGGCATAAATAGCGAAAATCCAAGGGCTCGAAGCCCTCTTCCTCTAACACACCGAGTGTGACGAAATTCCCCTTGGACTTGGACATCTTTCCGGTGTCCATCAGCAGGAATTCTCCGTGGATCCAGTAATTCACCCATTTACGCCCGGTTGCGGCCTCGGTCTGTGCAATCTCGTTGGTGTGATGCACCGGGATGTGGTCCACCCCTCCGGTGTGGATATCGAAGTGCTCGCCGAGGTAGGCGGTGCTCATTGCGCTGCACTCTATGTGCCAGCCCGGATAGCCGCGGCCCCACGGAGAATCCCATACCATTGCCTGATTGTCGAACTTCGACTTGGTAAACCACAGCACGAAATCCCGGGGATGCTTTTTGTTTTCGTCGACATCTATGCGTGCCCCGGCTTTCTGCTCCTGCCGGTCGAGAAGCGCGAGCTCACCGTAATTCGGGAACTTGCTGGTGTCGAAGTAGACGTTCCCGCCGGCCTGATAGGTGTAGCCTGCAGCCTCGATCCGCTTGATCATCTCTATCATGTGATCGATATGCTCGGTTGCTTTACACACGACGGTGGGACGAAGCACGTTCAATTTGTCGAGATCATTGAAAAACGCCTCAGTAAAATGCTCGGCGATGTCCCAGACGGTCTTTCCCATTTCGCGAGCGCTTTTGATGACCTTGTCCTCGCCCTCATCGGCGTCGTCGGTGAGATGTCCGACGTCGGTGACGTTCATCACGTGGTGCACCTCGTACCCCATGTACTCGAGTGCGCGTCGCAGAACGTCCTCGAACACGTAGCTCCTTAGATTTCCGATATGGGCGTACTGATAGACTGTGGGGCCACAGGTGTACATCCCCACCTTGGCATCTTCAATGGGTACGAATGTTTGAAGCTCGCGGCCGAGCGTGTTAAATAGGCGCAGTGACACGATCTCTCCTTAATTCGGTCATGTGGGTAGCTATACGGCCATGTGGGTAGCTCCGCACGTTGCAGGCGCAGGGGGCGTTCAGAGGGGCCCAACAGGCGTACGATCGCGCCGGCAGAAGCTTCCACCGGCGGTGGAAATTCGCCCCGATCCCCGATATCATGATCCTGTGCCTACGCTAAAAGAAACGCTCGGAAAAATCAATATTGAAGGCGCGGTTCGCGTCGACGAGCCGATGCACCGCCACACGACATTCGAAGTCGGCGGGCCGGCGGAGCTGTACGTGAAACCACGGAGCGTTGCAGACGTACAAACGGTCGTGCGGGCGGCACGGCAGGCGCAAATTCCATATTTTGTTCTCGGCGGAGGCTCGAATATTCTCGTCTCGGATCGAGGCGTGAACGGCCTTATATTGGACGCGCGAGGCTTCAATCGCACCTATCACGAGGGAACAAAATTCGTGGCGCAGGCCGGCCTTCCCATCTCGGATGCGGCCGAACGCGCCGCCGACCTCGGGCTCGGCGGCATTCACTTTCTCTATTCCATGCCGGGTAGCGTCGGCGGCGCAGTGTGGATGAATGCGCGCTGTTATGGAAGCTCAATTGCCGACGTGTTGGAACAGGTGCAACTGGTCAACGAGCAGGGAGAGCTCGAAGTATACGAGCCACAAAGCCACGACTTCAGCTATAAACACTCCCCCTTTCAAGAGCGTCGAAGCGTCATTATTGATGCCACGTTTCGACTAACGCCCACCGATCCCGAACAGTTGCGGGCGCAAATGCGCGAGTACTATGCCGATCGCGAGGACAAGGGTCACTTTGCCGCTCCATCGGCCGGGTCAGTGTTCAAAAACAACCGTGCTTTCGGCCGACCGAGCGGAGCCATCATCGACAGCTTGGGACTCCGGGGGTTCCAGATCGGGGGGGCGAGGATTTCCGATACGCATGCAAACATCATCATCAATACCGGCACCGCCACGGCCGAAGACATTCGCGCCCTTATCGAGCATGTCGAGCACCGGGTGAGAGAAGAACAGGGTATAACGCTCGAACGTGAGGTCTTGTTCGTCGGCGACTGGGAGAGTGAGCATGATGTCACTGATTGAGAACATCCGTGAGTACCTTCACATCCTCGATGATGCGGAGCTGCGCAGCGTAGTTGCCGATCTGCCGGTTCATGATTTGGTCGATATCTGGGATTCTCTCGAAGAAGACGAGGCCCAGCGTATCTTTCTGCTACTCGACCTCGATACCAAAGTCCGCTTGATCACCTCCCTTTCACCTCCGGATCAAGAGCTTCTCATAAAGGCTTTGCCGATCGACAACATCCGACGTGTCTTCTCCGAAATCGAGCCTGACGACCTTGCCGACATCATCCAGGCGGCAAACCCCGAGGTGCGAGAGTCGGTGTGGCAGTCGATCGCAAACGATGCGAAGGAAGAGACCAAGTTTTTGCTGCGCTTCGATCAAGACGACGCGGCGGGACTCATGACCCCGCGCTACCTCGCGGTACGCTCGTTTCTGACCGTCGGGCAGGCATTGGCCTTTATTCGTTCTACCGGTCGAGACGTGGAGACCGTGTATTACGTATACGTGGTAGATCGCCTCAAACGGTTGCTCGGGGTCGTCTCGCTCAAAGACCTGCTTTTTCACGACGACGAAGCGCCGGTCGAAGAGGTGATGAAGCGGGAGGTCATCTCAGTTCGCGAAGACACCGACCAGGAACAGGCCGCCCACATTCTCGGGACCTACGACCTCATCGCGCTGCCCGTTGTCGACGACTACAACCGTCTGCTCGGAATTATCACCTTTGACGACGTCATAGACGTCATCAGAAATGAGCAGACGGAGGACGTGTACAAGATGGGCGCGATGGACGGCAGCCTCGAGCGTTACACCGAGTCCTCGGTCTCGCGTCTTATACGCAAGCGGGTACCGTGGCTCGTGGTGCTGCTGATAGCCGGAACTTTTACCACCAACGTCGTTAGCCTCTACCAGCCCATCATCGCGGCGGCGGGCTTTCTCGTGTGGTTTGTGCCGGTTATCACCCAAACCGGGGGAAACACCAGCTTGCAGAGCTCCACGTTGATGATCCGCGGCCTGGCCACCGGCGAGGTGCATTTCAGAGACATATGGAAGGTTATCGGCAAAGAGGTGCTCGTCAGCGGGATCATGGGGCTCATGCTGGGTGCCGTACTGGTGCTTCGCGGACTTGTTTTACCACCGGGAGTGGATCTCCTGCAGGCCACGGCGATCGGCTCATCACTCATCTTCGTGGTGTTTTTCTCGTCGATCATCGGCGTCATCGCTCCCTTACTCATCCATCGACTGGGCTTCGACCCCACGGTCATGGCCGGACCGCTCATGGCGACCGTCATCGACGTGATCGGGCTTACCATATATTTCCAGGTAGCCAGACTCATCCTCGGCATCTAACGTGGGAGTGTCGATCCGAAGCGACACCTCGAGGCCGAACCCAACGTACTCAGGCCAGTCCGAAGACGCCGCCTCTCTCCCGTCCAACGTTAACTCTACGGCGCGCATTGTTTCCGCATGAACCGCTACCGACACCCGTCCCGGACGCCATCCGAGCGCCACACGGCCGGCTAATTCCGGGGGCGCTCCCTGGTGTGCGATATCGGGAATCCATTTCCTGCCCCCGTTGGCCGTGCCGCCCCGACCGTCCTCCTCAGCCTCCAATGCAAGCCCGTCAGGCCAATCAACGCGTACCCACTGCTCGAAGTTGAGTCCGGCCCCCCGAAGCGACGTCTGAAGACGCACGGCGTCTTCATAGTACGTTTCCCGCCACCGCCGGCGCGCTTCGAGTTTTGCGAAGACATGCGCCCCCCGCACCGACAGCAGCACCTCGGCTGCTCCCTCGTGGTGGACCTCCTCTTGTGCGGAGCTGTGGCGCGAGCGCTCGAGAGAAACACCGCCCCTCAGCCCGCGACTCCTACCGGCCTCGACACGGAGCTCGCCTCCGTATTCCCACGGGTGCACCGCCTCACGCGAAAGCGGCCGGTCCTCGACGAGTGCGCGGGCCTTACCGCTGATATCGAGCGGAGACAGCGATAGAGCGGCGCTGCCGTCCGCCGCGCGAAAGGCGCTCGGGGATTCACCGTCCGGCGCGCGGTAGCGAGGCTGCTCCGTTCCAAGGGCAACCGCCCCGGTGAGAAGCTGCCCCGAGTAGCGGGCCAGCACGAGCGCGGCGCCGGCGGGCGGGACGTACTGCCCGGTCGAAAGAAGACCGGTCGCGTGTATGGCGAACACCTCCGTCGGTCGCAAGACGGCCTGAACCGCGGTATTGCTCAGTAGGCCGCCGGCAAAGGGAGTCTCTCGCGGGTACCACCGCTCGCCGGCGTCGGCAGCTTGCGCTGAATGAACGGCGGAAACAAGTGATAGGCCACGTAGCTCAACACGGTGCCCCGTGTGCGCGGCATTGGCCCCAAAACTGCGCACCCCCGCCCCTTCGTAGGCGCTCACAAAGAGTCGCTCTTTTACCAGCTCGAGCTGCCCTCCATACCGCGATGTCGGCTCCATGGCAATATCGAGTCCGACATTCGTGCGCTCGTTCCAAACATCCGAACCGGCGGCAAACCCGAGCGGCGTATGCACGATGCGGTGCAGACCCTTCCGCTCTGTTGGCCCGAACATCACCGGCCCGGCCTCCAGTCCGAAACTGTGCTGAGCTTCACCGCGTTCGTCTCGGTGTTCTACCGCCACCGCGCGAAGTGCCCCGATGTCGGTGAAAATACGCGTTGTTATCTCGCGAGTTGCATCGCCGCGGACGGTGGTTTCCACCTCGGCACCGGCCGGAGGAGGAAAGAACACTGCAGCCGCGAATACAAGAAGACAAAAGAGCTGTTGCGGTGGCAATACGTTGCAGGGCGACGGCACACCCCCACCTACCGCCCATTTGGCCCTCCTGCTTCAAATCGGGCGCAAAAACGTACCGACTTCCGTGGTAGGGGGCTTATTCGAGCCGCTTCACCGAGCTCCGCACCGCGATTTGACAGGGCAAAACGACTTTGGAGACATCCTCTTCCTGGTCTTCTCCGTCCATGACCCGGCGCAATAGCAATGACACGGCCGCGGACCCCATTCCCGAGGCGGGAAGGGCCATCGTAGTGAGGGGAGGATTGAGATAGCGCGAGAGATAGTCGTCGTCGTAGCCGACTAGGGAAATATCGTCCGGCACGCTCAGACCGGCATCCGCCACGGCGCGCATGGCACCGTAGGCAATTACGTCGTTACCTGCAAAAACGGCCGTCGGCCGCGGCCGTGCCTCGAGGATGCCACTCATAGCCTCGTAGCCGCTGTGCTCCGAAAAATCTCCGTAGGCGATCCACTCCTCGCGAGCGGGAAGATCGGCACTTGAAAGTGCGTCGTGAAAGCCTTCGATCCGCATGCGCGAGGCGGAGAACACCGTCGAAGCATGGGTAATCATACCGATATCTCGATGTCCGACTTCGATGAGATATCGTACCATTTCATGCGCACTCCCACGATTATCAACGTAGACCTGGTCAATGGGCAGATCCGGCAAGTGATCCATGGTTACCGCCGGGAAACCGGCTTCGACGACCTCCGTGAGTGCCGGGTCGTCGTCGTGCGCGTTTATGAGCACGATCCCCTCCACCTCGTCGCGCTTCGCAAGCTCGAGATAGCTCTCTTCGTACAGGGTAACCGGATGAATCACCAGTCTGACCCGATGGCGGTTAACCGCCTGGGCCATTCCCTCCACCACTCGGCTGATAAACGCGTCGGAATACACATACTGCGAATGACAAATGAACAGTCCTACGGCGTGATGGCGGGCTAAGGCAATGCGCCGCGCCTCCTGGTCGGGGATGTAGCCCAGGTACTGCGCCGCCGACAGCACCCGTTGACGGGTGGCTTCGGTTATGTTCTTTCCCGGCGTATTATTGACGACAAACGACACCGTCGTGCGAGAAACGCCTGCTTCCGCTGCGACGTCCGCCGCAGAAACGCGCTTGCGTTTTCGCCGCCGTCCATCCCCTGTTGATTCACCCATATCTTATGGTCGGTTCCGCACCGTGTGCACGAAACGGGGCGCCGCAGCGCCCCGTTTGATCTGTAATCTATCCCTTTACCGAGCCGGCCATCATGCCTCGGACGAAGTACCGCTGAAGTGAGAAGAACACGATCAACGGCATGACCATCGTCAGGAAGGCGCCGGCGGTTAGCACGTGCCAGTCCTGTCCGCGTGACCCGACCAGCTCGGCCAGCCGCGCGGTCAGCACGCCCTTAGACGGCTGCGTACCGAGGAAGACCAATGCCACCAGGAGGTCGTTCCAAACCCAGAGGAACTGGAAGATGGCAAACGAGGCAACCGCCGGTACCGAGAGCGGCAAAACCAGTCTCGTAAACATGAGCCACGGCGTCGCGCCGTCCGCGTGCGCCGACTCGATGATCGATTTGGGTATGCTCGAGACATACCCGTAGAGTATGTAGGTTGCCAACGGCAATCCGAATCCGGTATGTGCCAACCAGATACCGAGAAACGTCCCGTTAAGCTGCGCACGCGTGTAGAGGCTGAGTATGGGGATCAAGGCGGTTTGCAGCGGCACAACGAGCAATCCCACGATGGCCACGAACAGTACCGTCCGCCCCGGAAAGCTCATCCACGCGATGGCATATGCGCCGAACGCCGCAATCGTTATGGGAATGACGGTAGCCGGGAGGGTGACCAATAGGCTGTTCAAGAAGGCCGTACCCATCTGGTCGGCAAAGATTACCTGTTCGTAGTTCGCCAGGGTGAACACCGACGAGAACGGGTCGGTAAACACCGTCCACCATCCGGAGTTGGCAATTGCACTTCGCGGGCGAAACGAGCTCACGAAGAGCCCCAACGTCGGCAAGGTCCAGATTATCGTGACGACCACGAGAAACAACCGCATCGGCACACCGCCGAACACCCGCTTGAACTTCTTCTTCTGAGCCAGACGTTTGTTGGTGGCCAGTTCGAGGCGATACTTCTCGGCTTCCTGTGCAGAGAGTGCGGAGTTACCCAGGTCCTGTTCTTGTGTATTCTGTGTAGTATTGTCGCTCATTCCGCTACCTCCTCTTCTCCTGCATAGAGCGTACGTTCTGGACCATGAACGGAATCACGACGACGAAGAGGAACACCGCCAGTGCCGCTCCCCGACCAAAGTTCCGGAATATGAACGCCTCCTGATAGAACCGCGACGCAACGATTCCGGTGTCGAAGCGGCCGCTGGTCATGACGTACACGATATCGAATATTTTCAACACCAAGAACAGGATGGTGGTCCATACCGTGAGGATCGTTCCGCTGATATAGGGAACCGTTACACTGAAGAACGCCCGAACCTCTCCGGCCCCGTCGATACGGGCAGCTTCGAGAAGGTCATTCGGCACACCCTTTACCGACGCCGATAGTATAACCATCGCAAACCCCGTCTGCAGCCAAACCATGATGAACAGGAGGAAAAAGTTGTTCCACGGCCTGAGAATCAGCCACGCTACGGGGTCCCCACCCAACGCGGTAACTATCGCGTTCAGCAACCCGATTTGTTCAGAACCAGGAGGCTGATAGTAATAAACGAAGCGCCAAATAACGCTCGCTCCGACGAACGAAATCGCCAATGGAAGGAAAATCAACGACTTGGTGATTTTTTCCATCGTCTCGGAAAGCCGGTCGGTCATAACCGCAATGAGAAGCCCGAGTGAAACCGCCACCACCGGCACGAAGACGACCCACATCAGCGTGTTTCGCAACACAATGAGCATCCCCGGGTCCGTGAAGATGAACACGTAATTTCGGATGCCCACGAACTCGGTGCCCGTGCGGTTTAGAAGACTAATGTAGAGGGTATTGAGCGCCGGAAATACGATGTAGATCGCAAGCATCAACACCGCCGGCCCCGCAAACACCAAGGGCCGTAACTTCACACGCACTTGTTCACCAAGGGATTCTACGAAGAAATTCAATGAAGCCAGAAGGGCCCATATGCCTCCGATACCCAGCACAAGGGCAGCAATTGCAATTACCAGCTTTGAAACATCGGCGTCTCGCATAAAGAAAAAGCCCTGAACGATGGCGACTATCACCGCGATGAGGGCTGCGAGCGAGACAATCCTTTTCCCGTGTCGAGAGGTCAAAAAACCTCCTAATCCTGCGTTGTCAACTGTACTACTCATAGCAGCTCCCGCCTTGCCGCATATTGGTCCCTGACTCGCAACCAAGCTACAGGGAAACGCAAAAGAGCCGGCACGGCTAAGCCGTGCCGGCACACGTTGTTACTCTGATTCGGGCCAAGAATCATCGATATTCTGCAGCACCGTCTCGAGATCCGATCCGCTTACCCAGTTAGTCATAGCGGTCCAAAAAGAACCGGTGCCTACTTCGCCCGGCATCAAGTCGGAGCCGTCGAAACGGACCGTGTCCGCGTCGGCCAAGATCTCCGCGTAGCCTCGGGAGAACTCGTCGGGATACCAATCGAGCTCCGCGTCATTATGCGGAGATACCATGGTTCCCTCCTCGACCCACTCTTTGGTGGAACGGCCCTGGCTGAGATACCGCATTACCGCCCGCGTTTCGGGAGTATCGGTCATCGGGCTTACGATATCTCCGGCGGTCAGTACCGGTTTTCCCTCCTCCTCGTCGATCGGCGGGAGGTAGAAATAGCGCATGTCCTCGCCGAGCTCGATATCTTCGGGGAAGAACCCCACGATGAAGCTGGCCTGCCGGTGAAGCCATGCCTCCGGGGGATCCTGTGCGAGTGCATTCGGGCCGTCGCCGAACGGTACGGTCAGGATCGAGTTGGTTCCGCCGAGCACGTAGTCGTCGTTAAACCAGATCTCTTCCATGATGCTTGCTGCGCGCTTGACCTCTTCGGAGTTGAAGGCAAGCTCCCCTTCGACCCAGGCGTCGTATTTCTCCGGCTCGACGGTGCGAAGCATTATGTCTTCCATCCAGTCCGTTGCAACCCAGCCGGTCGCACCGGAGCTTTCCATGGCTATACTCCACGGCGTCTCCCCGTCGGCGACCATATCATCGGATAGCGCGAGCATTTCGTCCCACGTTTCGGGTTCTTCGTAGCCGGCTTCTTCGAACTCCGGGTGCGGATACCATACGAGGCTCTTTACGCTCGCCCGATACCAGACGCCGGCCAGTTGGCCTTCGTAGGTTCCCATTTCCAGCCAACTCTCGTCGTATTGCTCTTCGAGATAGTCCTGATCGAACCACTCGCCGAGATCTTCGATGTGGCCACGCTCGACCATGTCATACATGAGTCCCGGCTGCGCGAACGCCGCGATATCGGGTGGATCACCGCCCTCGGTGCGAACGGAGATGAGCGATTCGAAGTCTCCCGAGCCTTCGTAGTCGACCTCGATGCCCGTCTGCTCTTCGAAGTGCTCCATGCTTGCTTCGAAGTTTTCGGCATCGTCGTCCACGAATGCACCGAAAACGTTCACGGTTCGCCCCGAGAGGTCCTCGCCGTCCGTCCACGGGTTGTCGGTGGGAGCTGCAGCATCAACCTCCTGCTCTTCCGACTCCTGTTCCTCTGCCTCTTGATCACCGTCCTCGCCATCGCCGCAACCGGCGAGCACGAGCGTCATGCTCAGAAGCAAAACGACCAGCGCCGTGAGCGCCGGCTTTGCAAACCTTCTCATGTCGTTCCTCCTCTTTCTGTATTCTCCGCGAACGTCCACCTCTTCGGTACCCGACGCCCACGATTCTTAGAGAGCCGTAGCCCTTCCGCGTTACTAACGACCAGTGTAAACCGCA
Organism: Spirochaetia bacterium; assembly: GCA_041686235.1. GTDB lineage: Bacteria > Spirochaetota > Spirochaetia > DSM-27196 > PWMO01 > JAAAOH01. The sequence continues at coordinate 66,590 of JAWLED010000001.1, forward strand.
TCATGAGGAAACGCAACAGCAAATTCCCCGACGTGAAGCGCGGTTCTCGCGGCATATACGTTGTTGAAACTTCGCTGACTCTGTGGGACAATAGAAGCCGACAAATCCTCAATACGTCGTAACATCAGTAATCCGGAGGCGGTAATGGTCATTTTGACGCTCAACTGCGGAAGCTCGTCTGTCAAATATCAACTCTATGATTGGAACGCCAAAGAATCGATCGCCGGTGGCACGGTTGAGCGTGTTACACAAGACGGCTCGGCCATTACGCACAAAGTAAACGGTAAGGACGAATACAAGAAAGAGCATGCATGTCCGGATCACCAGGAAGCCATAGAGCTCATCATGGAAACGCTGGTACACGAAGAGTACGGCGCGGTGTCGGACATCAAAGAAATTAAGGCTGTCGGCCATCGTGTTGTTCACGGTGGGGAGAAGTTCGCCAAATCGGTTATCGTAGACGACGAGGTAATCGAGACATTCCGTGAGATCCAGAGCCTTGCCCCACTGCATAACCCGGTCAACATCACCGGGATAGAGGCCGCCCGTGCCGCGCTCCCCGACGTTCCGCATTGTGCAATCATGGATACGGCATGGCACCAAACTATGCCCAAGCGCAGCTACCTCTACGCCCTGCCCTACGATTGGTACCGTACACACGGCGTGAGGCGTTACGGCTTCCACGGCACCTCGTTTCTCTATACGGCAAAACGCGCCGCCGTGCTTCTCGGCAAAGACCCCTTCGAAACCAACCTCATCATTGCCCACGTGGGCAACGGCGCAAGCATAGATGCCGTGGAAAACGGCGTTTCGGTCGACACCTCGATGGGGCTGACTCCGCTCGAAGGGCTCGTCATGGGCACACGTTCGGGCGACATCGATCCCGCCATTCCCTTTCACATGATGAATGTCGGCGACATGCAGCCCGAGGATATTGAGCGCACCCTTAACAAGAAAAGCGGCGTTCTCGGCATTACCGAGCAGTACGTGGACCGCAGAGATATCCAGGAGGCGGCGGAAAACGGCGATGAGCTTTCACAGCTGGCGGTGGAAATAGAGGCGTATCGCCTCAAAAAGTACATCGGCGCCTACGCGGCTGCGCTGCAGCGAGTCGACGCTATTGTGTTTACCGCGGGGGTGGGAGAACGTGGCCCGCTCATCCGCGAAAAGGCCGTCGAAGGGCTGGAATTCATGGGTATCGAGCTCGACAAACACCGCAACGCGATCTCAAAAACCAAGAACGCCGAAACCATTATTTCGACCGACGACTCGCCGACAAAGATCTTCGTAATACCGACCGACGAAGAGTTGGTTATGACCGAAGATACGCACGCGCTGATGCAAGGCACCTACGACGTGCATACGCGCTTTACGTACTCGTTTCAGGACCCAAACTATTTGAACAAAGAACGCGAGGGCTGTGTCGACAAGGACATCGACGAGTTGGAAGGATTGGAAGACATTCTGGCGATGGACCGCATCCCATCCCGCCCCGCTTCGACCGAAGAGTGCGACTGATCATGCGGGCCACGCCGGCGACGAGCTCACACGCCGACGGGTACCGACGGGCCTGGTACAATGGTGCCGGGCTCGCTGTTTCTCTGAAACCCGGCATAACCCGGCCGCCATATCTCCGACAGGTATTACTCTAACAGCTACTCCGCCGGCAGCTATTCCGCCGGAGCCGATTCGGCTTCTTTTTTCTTCTCTTTGTCCGCCTCTCGACGCTTGGCGTTTTCGAGCGTTGCTTTGGCGGTCTTGGATATCATGACTTTTTTGCCGTCAATCTCGTGTTCATAGAGGAGCTTTACGCCGGTTTTGCCGGTGATGGGGCATTTGCCACGTGCGGCATTTTTCTGTTCTTCTTTTAAGTTGCGTCCTCGGTTGGACTTCGACATGTGTATCTCCTTATACAGGGTTTGGCCTTCTGTCGGGGAGGCTGAAATATAGCAGACCTCCGATCTGCAGGTCAACTCCCACGAACGCTCGCGCCAACTGCGGCGCCCCCTCAACAATACAACAGGAGCCCGACCACCGCCGGCGGCCGGGCTCCCATACGTAGTACCTTTTCGTATGTTTACCGCACCCGAGTGCAGGCATCGAGATGCCCGCACTCAACGCGCGGCGCGGCGTCCCATACTCATCTCTCGAGTATGAACTGGACCCGCCTGTTCTTCCAGACCATATCCTTGTCTTCGAAGGGTTCGATCGGTCGTGCACCGCCGACCCCCTCGACCTCCATTCGGTCTCTATCGATCCCGAGAATGATCAGCGCTTCCTTCACTTCCTGGGCGCGATTTCGAGAAAGCGGGATCAACGTTTCGTTTTGCTCCTCTTCCATCGCCTCATCGTCCCAGTAGATGATGTGGTTGGCATGGCCTTCCACCAGTATGTCGTAATCGGGATAGCGGTCGAGCACCGTCGCAAGACGCCGGAGGGTGCTGAAGTTCTCGTCCTGTTTTTCCTCTTCGATCTCGAAGAGATCCGCACTGAACGCGGCAAAGTGGATGCCCGGAAGACGGATGACGAGCCTGCCGTCCTCTTCGCTGACCAAGATGTCGGTCCGCACGGTTCTCTCGACCTCCGCCTCATTGCCTTCATTGTCCACGACCCTGAACACGGCTTCGTAGTCGACGGCGGACTGCACGAGCTCTCCGTCTTCTGCTTCTCCGTCCCAGGTAAGCTCTTCAGGTGGATCGCCTTCTCCGCTCCAGCTCATAAACCCGTTTGTCTCCGGGTCGAATATCTCGACCGACCACCGGTCAATCGGCAATTCACTGTCGGCGCTGAGCTCCATGGTTAGGGTCTCGTTTCTCCCGTCTCCGTCGGGCGAGAACGGCAGCGGTCCAACGCTCATGTCGACCTGCAGTTCTCCCGGTTCCGGCTCCGGTTCCGTGCGATCCACGAAAATCGGGCCCACTCCGGTAATCTGCGGGCGGTTTCCGTTGTAGTAGATGATTTGGAAGTCCACCGTGTACTCGCCCTCGGGTACCAGGCGGTCGAAGTTGTTTTCCCCGGCCCATTCGAACTCTTCGAACGGCTCGTTGCGATAGATACTGCGGACGAGCTCGCCGTCTTCGTCCCGGATCTCGAGGTTGAATTCCTCTATGTATTCTTCAACCTCGTATTCGGGGAGGATCGTCACCGTATCGTCAACGTCGTCCCGGACCGGCGAGAGGGTGTCTCCATCGATGGAAAGATCAATTGGGGCCGCCCGGGTGTCCTTGACCGCAGTGATTTCGCGGGTGCGACCAACATTTCCGGCGTTGTCTGACGCCTGCAATTGCAAGCTGTACTCTCCATCGGGCACCTCGTTTCCTTCGAGATCGGTACCGTCCCATTCGACCTCGATCTCGGGGCCCTCAAAGCCCTGGTCCGCGAGGTCGACCTCGATGTCTTGCTCGCCGGGATTGCCGATAATAGCGGTCCACTCAACCTCCGTATCGATCTCGGCCTCGAGCGCGAGCTCGGGCTTTCGCGTTCCGCCGAACACCAACGGCGCGTCCGACGGCGTGCTCTGAGGCTGTGTGTCCACAATGAGCCGGGCATCCGGCGCGTCGGTATCAATAACGAACTCTTTTGGTTGCGAGCTAACGGTTATGCCGTTCTCGTACTGCACGAACATCCGCGCCTCATACGTCCCGTCCCGCAAGGGCTCGCCTTCTTCGTCCATGCCGTCGAAGCTGCCCTCTTCGGGCACCGGTGCCTCGCCGGTAACCCGACGTACTACCGGGTTGCGCATACGTGGATCGCGAACTTCCAGTTCCCAGGACGCGACACCTTCGGGCTCGTCGAGACTCACGCTAAACGGTAGCTCGTCTTTTCTTCCGTCTCCATTCGGCGAAAAGGCTGCATGTTCGTCCTCGACTTCGAGCTGCACGCCGCCCGATTCGAGACTGACGGTGATCTGCCAGTCGGCGGTTTCCTCGGTGCTGTTACCGGCCCGATCGGTACTTTCCAGCGTGTAGCTATAGGTTCCTTCCGGCACACGTTCTCCGTCTCGCTCATCATCGTCGAGCTTATATGTGCCGTCCCAGGTGACCGGCGACGGCGGGGAGACGTCTGCCGATCGATTTCTCGGTGTCGAGTTCTCCCACGTGGTGCGCCACACCGCGTTGCCGTCGGAATCGCGTATGGTTCCGACCCATTCAACTTCGCGGCTTCCATCCTGCGGGATCGAAGTGCGGTCTCGTTCGCTATCTTCGGTAGGGGCAAAAATGCGGTAGTCGGGCGGCCCGAGCTCCCTTACTTCCGGAGCCTCGGTATCCACCGTGACGTTGAACGGCGGGGTGCGTGAGACCTCTTCCTGATCGTCGCGCACGAAAAGCTGATAGGAATAATCGCCGTCCTCGACGAGCTCTCCATCGTTTCCAAGCTCGGAGTCCTTATAGGTGCCGTCCCACGTTAATGTATCGGGGACATCGACACGCGGCTTTTCCGACCCAAAGAGCCGACCAAAGAACCCCACGCGATCTTCTTCTTCCTGGGTCTCCGTCCATACGACGTTTCCGTCACCGTCGAAGACCGTCAGATTGTACTCGACAATGACGCTGCCTTCCGATTGGATGACAATCGTGGAAAACGGGAGCTCGAGCTCATCCTGCTCGCCCCCATCCCCGGGAGAGATGTATTGGCGCGGTTGGGACGGCATATCGAGCTCGGTGGCGTCTTCTTGTTGTCCGGCACCGAACAGCGGTGCCGCAAGAAGCAGCCCCACCCCAAGCAGTAAGAGTGTTTTTTTCACGTTCATGCAAATATCCCCCTGTTTCATATGGCAAACCCTTCCAAGAGGTATCTTAACACGACCTCTTCCCGTTTGCCAGTCGAGCATTCTCTAAAGCGAATGCGTACATGGCTCGCATGTTTTCTCTTTCTATAGGTGCGAACCCACGGATAAAGGGTAAAGCCTATTTAGACAGAAAACAAGAAGGAGGAGCCTCCTCATTCAAGCAGCAGGAACAAAACAGCGGTAGGGTATCGTGTGGATGCAATGACGGCCCGAGAGAGGGCAATGCAACAGACCAACCATACGCAGCTTCCGCGTGAAAAACTGTTGGCGCACGGAGCGGAACACCTGTCGGACCAAGAGCTCGTCACGGTACTGTTGGGAAGCGGAACGCGGGGGAAACCCGTGTATCGCCTCGCCGAAGAGGTGCTTACCGTTCTCGACAGCTGCAAGGGAAAACCCGACACCCAGGACCTCAGGCTCATTTCCGGTCTCGGAGCGGCAAAGTCAAGCTTGCTCATCGCCGCCGTCGAGCTCGCCCGCCGTCTGCTGTGTCCGGCCGTGCAGCGGATCAGATTTCCTGCCGACGTCGTGCCTCTCATCCGCCACTTTGCCGATCGCAAGCAAGAGCATTTCCTCTCTCTTTCGCTAAACGGGGCGCATGAGGTCTCTGCTACCCGGGTGGTGTCCGTCGGCCTCGTCAACCGCGCGTTGGTACACCCGCGCGAGGTCTTTGCCGAGGCGCTTGTCGACCGCGCCGCCGCCGTTGTGGTCGCACACAATCACCCCAGCGGCAACGTGGAGCCGAGCCCCGAGGACCGGGAGGTGACGATGCGCCTGCAAAAAGCCGGACAAACCCTTGGAATCGCGATGCTCGATCATATTATATTCTCGCAAACCGGCTACTATAGCTTTCTCGAGCACGGCGAGCTCTAACACCGGGGTGCTTGCCATGGTAGACTCCGAAAAACAACTGCCGGCAGGAGAAGAAGGGCAATGAAACAGTTCCATGTGCGAAGGCGATATTACCTCATTTTTGCAGCAGTGCTTTCTGCGGTCGTCACCTCGCAGAGCTTTGCGCAACAGCGGCTTTTCGACATGCAGAGCGTGGCCACCAATGACGGGCTCCTTTCCCCCATCATCAACCCTGCAGCCCCGGCCTTTGGAAACGCCGGCGGAATTGGTGCGGTCGTCGGCTATGACGAGCACACGTTCTCGAGTATCAGCGAGCCGACTGCGCCCGATGCAACCGTGCTGTTGAACTCTTCACTGCTCAGCTACGCTTTTCAAAAGACCGGAAACGACGGACTCCATACCGGCACGCTTTCGGCGCCGCTTTTCGGCGATATGTATGCCGGTGTCGGGGTGTCCACACCGGATTTTTCATTTGAAGACCCGTTTACGAGAGTCGGACTTCTCTATCGTCCGGTCAATGTGCTTTCGATCGGGGGGACGACAACGATTCCCGAGACCGGTGACCCCGCATATCGTGTCGGCGGGGCGCTGCGACCACTGTTTGTCGACCGCGAGCTCGCGCAAAGCCTCACCGTAAGCGCGGACGTCCGGTATCAGAACGACGAGCTCGGTCTGCCTGTTGCCCGCCTCGAAATGACACCCCAGGACGGGCTTGATATTGCCGCAGGATACGATTTCGAAAACGACCGCTTTCAGCTGCAAGCAAGCGTGAGCTATGGTTCGGTTCGCAGCGGCAGCAGTGCCGGTTTCACCGCAGACCGCGGCGTGGGGGCCACCGTGTTCACTCACTTTGCAACACGGGATTTTCGCTCCTTCGCTCCGGTGGACGCTCGAACGTTTGCGGAGTATGCACCTGGGCCGGTGGTGGTCGAGCAGCCTTCGTTTGTTCCGTTTCGCAATTTCCGAGACATGGACCCGACACAGACGGTTTCCGAGATCATTCGAGATGTTCGTCGTCTGGCACAGAACGATGCTGTTGCCGGTGTCCTCTTCAGAAACCACAACCTGCAGGCCTCATACGCAAACTTCCTCGAGCTCCAAAGCGCTTTATCGGAGCTCAAGGCGACGGGCAAAAAGGTCGTCTTCTATTTTGAACAAACAAACACACTCAATTATGCGCTCGCCGCATCGGTTGCCGATGAAATATATCTGAACCCCAATGGATCCGTCGGTCTATCCGGCCTCTCACGTACCCGCCCCTACCTCAAGGGGGCGCTCGATGAGTTCGGAATCGAGGTAGCCAATATCCGCAGCCATGCATACAAGACGAGAGGAAACACCTTCTCGGAAACCGGAATGAGCCCCGAAGAGCGCGAGGCGCTCGGGGCACTCCTCGAAGACCAGTATGGCGTGCTGCTTCGCATGCTCGAGGACGGCCGGGGAGATAGGCTCACCGACTCTGCCGATGCAGTTGTCGCCGACGGCCCGTACCTCGTTGCAGAGCGGGCACTGGAGGCGGGACTCGTCGACGACCTCATTTACGAGGATGAGATCGAGGATCGTCTCGACGAGCTCCACGCCGGCGCGCGAACGGCCGAGGTTTCCGCACGGGACCGGATCCGCTATCAATGGAGTAGGAAACCGGCCCCGCAAGTGGCGGTCATATACGCCACGGGCAACATCATTCGCGGAGAAGGCCAATCGGGACAGCTCATCGGCTCGAAGACGATGGCTCGAGCGATACGTCGCGCTCGGCAAGCCGGCAACATTGACGGGATCGTGCTGCGGATTTCGAGCGGTGGTGGCTCCAGCTTGGCCTCCGGGGTCATTGCCCGGGAAGTGGCGCTGACCACCGAGGGCGAGAACGCTAAGCCCGTGGTGGTTTCGATGGCCGATAGCGCCGCTTCGGGCGGCTACTACATCGCCGCTCCGGCAGACAAGATTGTTGCCCATCCGGTGACGGTCACCGGCTCTATAGGCGTTGTCACACTTCTTCCCAACATCGAAGGCCTGTCCGAGCAGTACGACGTAAACTGGGACACGGTGAAGACCACCGAAAGCGCCGACCTCGGCGCGCTGTACCGCCGCCTCACCGAGAGCGAGCGTGAGCAGCTCCAAAACAGCATCGACGCGGAGTACGAGCGCTTCGTCGACACCGTCGCCGAGCACCGCGACATGTCCACCGAATCGGTCGATGACGTCGCTCGCGGCCGCGTGTGGAGCGGGGAGGATGCACTGGAAAACGGGCTCGTAGATCGTCTCGGGGGGTTCGCCACCGCCATCGACGTCATGAAAGAGCTTCTGGAGACCGACACAGACCCCAGGCTCGTGGAGGTATTTCCCGCGCAGCGGCCCTTTGGGTTCGTTCGAGTGGATGAATGGATTGCCTCACAGGCTCGGAGTCAGCTCGATCCCGAGCTACAAAACTTACTCGAGGCTCAACGCGAGCTCTCGCGCTATGGTGAAGAGATGATCCTCATGCTCGCGGAAGTCGAGGCGGGAAACCGCTGACCCCCGCCGCGTGCGCTACAGGGCCCGCGGTCCGGCAGTGGCGCCGGCGTAGCAGAAGCCCCGCCGCGTGCGCTACAGGGGAAACGCTACAGAGGATTTCCTCACAGCGACCTGGCCTTGGCCCGCTGAAGAGCCCACATGGTGTACTTTCTGACTCGCTTGTCGGGGTCGTTTTGCAGTTCCGAGAGCATCTCCTGACCGGAGTCAGAAGCAAGTGTGTCGAGCGCACGCGTTACTCTGACCCGGACCTCTTGATCGGGGTCCCGAGCGGCGCGCACGATTCCCCGGAACGCCGAGACGGTACCGATGGAGGAAAGAATCTCGGCAGCTCGGCGACGCACCGACGGATCTCGATGTGTCAACCGGCGAATGAGGCTCTCTACGTAGCCGACCTTTTCGAGCACCTCCGTGATGAACGGGCGAAGAGACGGGATATCTTCCTGCAGCAGCTCTACCAGCGCCTCCTCCCCGTCAGTTGCCATGATGCGAAAGACCCCGGTTAACCGCTCTCGCAGGCCCGGGTCGGCATCTTTCATATGCTCGACGATTGCCCCGATGTCGCGCTTACCCCGCTTGCCGGCGAGCGCATGTACCGTCTCTTGCTCGAGCTCTGCGCCTTGCTCGAGCAGGTTCACCAGGACGTCGATGGAAGACTTCGACGTGGAGGCGCCGAGGCCGCGAATCGCCGCCGTCTTTACCGCTTCCACCTCATTCTCATCGGTTAGCACCTCTTGCAGTCCTTTGACCATCTTGTCACCGCCGTGTGCACCAAGGGCGCGCGCCGCCTCGGTGCGAACGCGGGTTACCGGGTCTCTGAGCTTGTCGCTTGCCTGGGCGAGAGCGCGTTTATCGTCGAATTCGGCGAGCGCCCAGACCGCTGCAATACGCACCTCGGGGTCGGCGTCGTCGGAGGCGTCACGAACGTGCTTGAAGAAGTCCTTTTTCTTTGCCGCCGGGAGCGCCGAAATCAACGCCGCCCGCACGCTCGCATCCGTCGATTGCAGCAGCTTCTCCACACGTGCATCGAACTCGTCGGCGGCAAAACCGGCAAGGACACTTGTGAACTCCCTCGCCTCCTCGTGCGGCAACACGGACAGGTTTTCGAGCACGAACTGCAGCACCGCCGGGTCCTGATACGCCCCGATAGTGCGCAAGGCCCTGATGCGTATCTGATGGGAGTACTCCTTTTGCCCGGCCTTCACAATTTCAACGAGAGCCGGCATGAGGTCGGGGTACGGCATGCGGGCCACCGTTTTAACAAGCGTATCGAACGCGCTGAACTCCGGGTCCGTTAAGCACTCGAGAAAGGCATCTGAGAACTGCAGATGCGCGCGCTGCGGCACGACGTTGAGTATCTGAGCCGCCTCCGAGCCGTTGTGCCGCCGCCTTCTCAACTCCTCGCGCAACAATTCGAGCGCCGCGTCGTCCCCACGATTTGCGAGCATGCTGAGTGCTGTCTCGAACAACTCATCACGGACTTCAGGGATGGTGTCGAGGTTGGAAAACGCACCTTTCGCCACCGGCCGTATGAGAGAGACCGGGCCCTTGCGACCAAGCAGTCGGGCCGATAAGAGAATGACGGCAACCGATTCGGCGTTTTGCGCTTCTTCGAGAAATCCCGTCACGTGTACGTCCAACGCATTCTCGAGCAACCCCGCCGTGCGATCGAACGATTGGCGATCCCCGAGCTCCGCGCTTCGAAGCATCTGTGACAAAGCACCGCGGCGATCGAGAAACTGGGCGGCAGGCAGCCGAAACTCTCGATCATCGTGTCCGAGGAAGGTCAGCGCAAGGTTCTCGTCCTCTATGGAGTCCTCGTCGAGCTGTTCCAGCGCATGCACGACCTGTTCCGGCGTCAGCTCTGAGGGCTCGAGCCGATACCGCTCGGCAAAGTCCGCTGCGATACGGCGACGCGCCGCACGGCGCACCTCGAACGAGGGATCGTCGAGCACCAGATGCTGGAGGTGCTCGGAGAAGCCTTCACGGTCGGACGGCTGGAATTCGGCGGCAATGGCCGTGCGCACGAGCGCGCCGGCATCGTCCATGCATTCCCAAATAGCCCGCTCCGAGCGCGGATCGTGGTCGTAGAGGAGCACTTTGATTGCAAAAAAGCGTACGACCCAATCCTGGTCTCCGGTCATCTCGCGGATTTCATCGATCCGCTCGGAGAACATCTCGAACGCCGTATGACCGTCAAAGTCTTCCGCCTCACCTGCGAGCGCGATATTTCGTAACCCAAGCAAGTCCCCCGTGTCGTCCAAGCGGCGAAAGAGCACCGGACGAAGCTTCGGTTTCTCGAGAGCGGCAAGGAAACAGGAAAACAGCCCCTTCTCCCGGGAGAACTCGAGTACCCGCCGGAAGTCGCGTTCCCGCTTCGAGCGGCGCAACCGCCGGCGCCACAGCTCGTCGATACCGGTAGCCGGAAGCACGTTGGTGCTGTAGCGCCGAGCCACCGATTCTATCAAACGCGACCGACGGAGCAACTGTGTGTCGGTGTACTTCTGACGCACCTGCAGTTCCGCCTCTTCGGGGTCTTCTGCGGCCAAGCGGATTCTCCTGATGAAGTCTCGTCGCTTGATGATGACCATGATAATGACGGCGGCCACCACGACCACGGCACCACCGGCAGCTACGTAGACCCATGAGGGAAGCCCACCAAGCAGTTCCAGAACATCGTTCATTTTTTAGCTCCCTTCTTCCGTCCTCGCACGGTAAAGATATCGATGGACTCGGCCTTCCCTTTCACTTTTACCGAATCCCTGTGGCGCAGATCAAAGGATGCATCCAATAAATCGCGCGTCGTTTTAGTAACGATAACTTCCCCGGGCTCTGCGATTCCCTCGAGGCGCGCGGCAACGTTGACCGTGTCGCCGATTACCGAGTAATCCATCCGGCGCGAGCTCCCGAGATTACCGGCTACCAGAGGGCCGGTATGCATTCCGATCCCTATGTGGAGGTTGGACGCGTCGCCGGTGAAAAAACTGCGCTCGCTCGAGGCCACGAGACGCTGCATCTCGAGAGCGCAGGCAACTGCGAACTCGGCGTCCTGCTCCTCGGCCATCATCGGCACGCCCCACGCAGCCATGACCGCGTCACCGATGAACTTGTCAATGTAGCCGCGGTAGTTGATGATGAGCTCCACGACCTCACTGAAATATGCATTGAGCACCTCGATTATGTATTCGGGTTCCTTGTCCTCCGAGAAGGTGGTGTAGCCGCGGATATCGGCAAATAGCACGGTGGCGACTTTTTTGTCTCCACCCGGCTTCACGAGCTCGGGGTGTTCCATGAGGTTCTCGACGACCTCATTTGAGAGATACCGGGCAAACATGTCTTTCACCTGTCGGCGCTCTTCTACGGCCACGTTCATCTGCTCTTTCAGCTCTCGCTCTTTCGTTTGGTCGGCGAACAGCAGGGTTATCCCCTCATGGCGACCGCGCTTCCCGCGAAGCGGCGAGATGTTGAGCGAGTAATCCATCTCATCGCCGTCATTCTTGTACACACCTTCTATACCGACCACCAGCTCTCCGTTTTTCTCGCTTTTTTCGATACGATCAAAAACGCGTTTATCCAGTGTTCCCTTGAATACGTCGGCAAGGGGCGAGCCGATCTGCTTGGGCGTGAGTTTGAGCCGTTCACCGGCGGCCCGATTGAAATACTCGATCCGCCCGTCGCGGTCGGCGGTAATCAGGAGGTTCTGCATGGATGAGAACACGTTTTCCTGATACCGCTCGAGCGATTCGACCTGGCGCAGCTGCTCTTTGAGCTCGTCGAACAATCGGCGATTGTCCAGCATACCGCTTGCAAGCGCGGAGAACGAGTCGAGAAAGTAGAAGCGGGCGCGATTGTAGAAATTCTCTTCTCGGGCGTTGAGCAGCAACACCCCGATTCGGGCCTTCGGCGTTGCAAGGGGTAGCGCGATAGCACTATTCATGGTGTGGCTGAGAAAGAGATCGGAAAAAAAGGGCTGGTCGCGGTCCAGTACGACGAGGGATTCGCCCGCATCTTGGAGAAAACCGACGAATTGCGAATCGCCCTCGAGCGTGTTGGGCGCCTTGTATCTCCCCCGCCGATAGTAGAGCTTGAGCCGCCCGCCTTCGCCCTCAGGGTCTTCGTAGAGGTACAGGCACGCAAGCTCTGAGCGGGTGACGTCTATCGCTTGTTCAACGAGGACGGAGACGAGGTCTTTGAATCCGAACTCTCGCGAGAGGCGCGAGCTCGCGCGTACGAGCTCATCGAATACTTCACTCTCTACACCTGCTGCACTCGGCATTCGGCTCTCCGTCATGAACCGCCACTACCAAAGTAGTATCGCATTCCGATACCGCCACCGAAATCGATGTCGGTCTCCGGGAATATGCCCACCCCGGGGGCAATCTCGAAGAACACGTCGAGGGGTGCGTCCGCGAACTCGTACGCAAGCCCCACCGGTATCCGAGCCCCGAGCCGTGGATCGTCCTTCAGCAACACCTTACCACCGATACCGACGTAGACGGGTAACTCCCCGGGGTGCACGTGCAACACATCATTGAAATGAAACAGATAATCGGCGTGAAAATAGAACGCTCCCTGTCCGATAAAGGACCAGGCCGCCGCAGCATCCAGAGCGGATGTGTCGTCAAGTCGCAATTTGGCGGAAATTCCCGTCGGCTCTCCGAGGAGGACCCCCAGGCCGAAGGTTTCAGTTTCGGCGAAGGCACCGCCGAGCGAGAGTACGGACAAAAGAAGGATAACGAGAACTATGCGTTTCATGCATTCCTCTCCCACAAAATTGTTTGCTGGTTCGTTACCGTCGCCGGGGTCCCATAATACCACGCGCGTCCATTCCGGAACACCACGGACAGCGAGCCCTGCGATACCACCAGATTTGGTAGACGGCTTTCAAGACCGGGAGGAAAAGATTTTTTGTACCCGCTCCACGAACTCCTTCTTTGTAATGATAACGATATTGTCGTCGTTTTGCAGCACATATCCGCCATGTGGAATAATGTGCTCTTCACCCCGCGCTACCGAGACGATGAGCGAAGCGGCGGGCAGTTTTATGTCTTGGATTCGCTTTCCGTCGCCGCGGCTACCCTCGTCCACGGTAAGCTCCACAATTTCCACACGGCCGTCCGAAATGCTGTGCAGGCTCCGCACTTTGCCGCCCCGCACGATTTTGAGTATTGAGTTGACTACCGAGTTCTTGATGCTGACGGTTACGTCGATACCGATATTCGAGGCGATCTTCGCGTAGTTGAACTTGTTTACCAGCACCACCGCGCGGCCGATACCGAGGTTCTTTCCGTATAACGCGGTTACAATGTTGAGCTCTTGGTTATCAGTAGTCGAGACGACGAGATCTGAGTCTGCAAGATGCTCTTCCTCGAATACGCCTTCATCCGATATGTCGGCGTTGATCACGAGGGCATCGGGGAAACGCTGTGACACCTCTTTCGATTTGGCAGCATCTCGCTCAACAACTTTCACGCTGGGCTTGCCGCCGGACAGCTTCCCTGTCATCCGCCGCACGGCTCCCTGCCTATGTCGCTGCGAGCCGAAAAAGTGCTCCAAAATCAGCGTGGCAATCTTCCCGCCGCCGATAATAGCGATACGGCGCAACTCCTGCCGCTTTTTGCCGAGGTAGGCAAAGAGTCCCTCGAAGTTACCCTCGGTGGCCACGATATAGAGAAGGTCACCCTCTTGGACGACGGTGTCCCCGGAGGGAATTATGTAATCGTCTTGGCGAACAACGACGGCTACGAGAAACCTGAAGTCGAAATGCCGGTTAATCTCTTGAAGCGGCTTGTCACGAAAATACGAGGCGCGGTCCACGTTGATGTGGCGCATCTGCACCCCGGCGCGCTCGAACAGCATGACGTCTGAAGTAGCGCCACGCTCTATGCTTCGCAAGATGGCGTCGGCGGCTTCTACCTCCGGATTGACGATATGATCGACTCCGAGAAAGCTGCGCCCGGTGATTTCTGAAGCGGCATAGTCGATATTGCGCACCCGAGCAATGGTCCGGGGCATATCGAACTCAGTGGCGGTCAACCCACAGGCTATGATGTTGACCTCGTCGGAATCGGTAACCGCTACCAAAAAGTCCGCCCGATCGGTACCCGCCTCTCGCAACGTTTCCACGTTGTTCCCTATGCCGGTGATGACGAGACAGTCGAGCCGCTGAGATGCCCGGGTTGCCTGGGTCGGGTCGCGCTCGATAAGGACTACGTCCCTGTCTTCGGCAATAAGCTCTCGCGCTAATTGGAAACCCACGGCTCCCGCGCCTACAATAACGACTTTCATGGAGCGTCCCTTATAGCAAGAGGTGAGAACCGTGTCAAACGCGGAGCCGGCCGCCCCACGCGATGCCGCTTCATCCGCGCATGAGCTCCGAGAGCCGTATCCACTCGCCGCGATCGCCCCGACGGTAGCGGCGGTAGGGCTCACCGTCCGGCGAGGAGATGAACCGGCGGTTCAACCGGTCGAGCTCGTCATTAACCTCGGCCATGTCGATGCGGCCATGATAGTCGAAATACGCCCCCGCGTGCTCCCGGGATAGGTGAGCGAAGTTCAAATCGCACCAGGCATCGATATGGCTGTTTCCGGGTACCTGCGCCCCCGTCTCGTCGTACTCATAAAGCCGGTAGGCAAGCGGTAAGCCGTGGGTCCGGCAGATGACCGGCCGCGCGGCATACACCGTACACTCTCCCTCGCGACCGAGAAAGGCGCACCGCCGTCGTCGTTCTTGCTGATACGGGTTCGCCGTCGTTCCGTAGGGCGTGCGATCGCGGCTCCCCCGTGCGGCACGCTCTTCGGGAGTGTGGCCCTCGTCCTGCGGCGGCCCGCCGAGTTGCTCGGGGCGGGGATACCCGCCCTCCTCGAGGGCGCGCCTCAGCGCTTCGTATTCGATCGGCAGTACCGAGATATCCTCGCAGCAGAAAAAGCATCCGCGCCGACACTGCACTTCCTCGGCGTAGCGCTCGAACAAGTCCTTGCTCCATCGGCTCGCGGATCTGCGGAGCTCATAGTACTCATCGAGAGGTGACATGTTCGCCCCCACCTTCCGGTTCGCGCTCCAGTCGCAGGTTGCAGGCGAGCTCGTCGAGGCCCGCTTGCTCGTCGACGTCTAGAATTTCGTAGTGCTTAGAACTCAGCATGGCCGGCTGCCGTCATTCGGCGCCGGCTTCGAGCGACTCTACCCGGCCTGTCACCGGCAAACGCTTACTGCGGCGGATTCTCGTCGAGGATGTCGGAGATCTTCTCCCAGGCCTCTTCCCGGAATCTCTGAAACTGCTCGGCGCTCTCGTCGTCGTCGAGGTAAGCCAACAGGCCTTCCGCCTGCCGGATGAGGAGCTCGTGAGCTTCGATCATGTTTTCTATGATGCCGCGATCGCCTTCAGAGACCACGTTCCGATCTACGAGCTGCCGGAGGGCCTCTGCCGAGCTCTCGTGAAGAGCGATCGATTCCTCGGCAAGATCCTCTGCTGTAGACTGTTGGTAATTACCGCTCGCATACCCGTCTGCAACGGTAGCCAATACGACATACGAGGAATAGAGGTTAGACGCGCCGAGCGAGCCAACGGCATACAGCGCGGGGTCGTCTTCCTGCGCAACCGCGGCAGACGTAACAGCCAGGAACAAAACGATGACAATACTCAACACCGACGCTCGACCTGCATAGCTACGTTTCATAGTCTGCTTGGAACTCTATACCGGTTAGAGATGAAGTTCAAGCGTCCGTTCCAGTAACCCCGGGTATTGTTCGGCGGCCTCTTCGACCGCCGATCTCGAGCCCATTACGCTCGCATGTGCATCGGTGAACCGCCCCGCCAAGCGCCGAGCGGCCTCCTGCACATCCGGCACCTCGACACCAAGAAGCTGATCGCGATTCCACTGCCGCAACTCGTCGGAAATGCCATACAACGCCCGCTTGAGGCTCACAATGCATTTCTGCCCCGGCGAAAGCGGTCTCGAATCCTGTCCCACACCTGAGATTATTGCAAGATCGAGGCTTGCCCGATCCACTCCACTGAGCGAGGTTTCCTCGAGGCCACGTCGAAACGCGTCGATGGTTTCGGCGATTTGGGGGTCGCGGTAGGAAGCAAACGAGAATACCCGCTCGAGCGCTCGGCTTCCGGCCATGGCCCCGTAGGCACCGCCTTTCATCCGAATCTCTTCCCAGAGAAACCCGGTGCGAAGCAGGTGGGCCAGCACGGACTCCGGCACGTGCTCGGGTTCCCGCACGTGCGCCCCCTCCACGCTCGCGCCGACGTAGTTGACGCTTGCACTAACGAGAATCGATTCGTAACGCGTGGTCGCCGCCGGGGACTGCGGCTCGGGCGTTTGCAGTGCGGCCGGCTCCGGACCGGCGGCCTGAGCCGCCGGGGACTGCGGCGCCGCGGACTGCGGTTCCGCCGCCTGCGTTTCGCCCGGCAAGCCTGCAACAAACTCCTGTGTGAGCGAAACGACGTCCTCGCGCACGTCCTCTTCACAGGCGACGGCCACGTGAGCACCACTTTGCCGAATTACCGCACGACGAAGCTCCTCGAGCCGGCCGGCCACCGTATCGATCGGCTCATTTGAAAGCTGCTCGAGGAACACCAGCTGGCTCAAGCCCTTCCACCGCTCCTCGATCTCCGACGTCCTCGAGAGGCCGCGCGCACTGCGCAGGCTCACATAAGAGTGTCCCGAGGGGAGCACCGAGCTTCGAAAGTCGTTTCTGAGCTCCTGAAGTACCGCCTCGAGTCGCTCATGGTTGCCGAAGTCGGGTCGGACGAACACGCCCTCGAGAAGCGAAAGCGCGTCACTGAGGGAATGCGGCAGCGCCTTGAGCCGCACGAACAGATGCCGGCGAATATCGTTCTCGTCCTCGACGCGCGTGCCGGCATCGAGGCGAAAGGACAGCCCGCCGGCGTGGGTCGCCAACTCGCGGGCGAGGTCCTCGTAGGCCATATCGGTCAGGCCGCACTCGGTGGCCACCGAGGTGTAGAGCGTCAGGTAGTCCTGCAAATGCTCGGGTACGTGGGAGAGATCGAAGGCAACGTCGAGATAGACCACTCCGTTGGTAAAGAGCTCATGCGTCATAAGGGGAACACCCGGCGCCGCTTCTTGTTGATCGAACGGAATGCTTTCGACGGTGCGAGGCAGGTCGTCGACGGTGAGAAATGGAATCTTTGCAATGTCCTCGGGTGCGTCGGGCTCACTTTGAATTGCCGATAACCGTTCTTGCTTCTCCCGCACCCGCTGCTTTTCAGCTTCATCCATCTGTTCGAGCTTTTCGCGGAGCTCCGACTCCTCCGCCTCCCGGTGGCGCTGCGCCTCCTCGGCGTCGGGCTCGACGATGAGCGTCGAGCGATGCGGATTCTCGAGCAGATGCTGTTCTATGAGTGACTCGAAAAACCGCGGCTCTCGCTCTATCCGCTCGCGAAGCGACTCGAAAACCCGCGTAAACTCGAGCGTTTTTTCGGGAGCTTCTCCGTGCAGCCATCCGCGAAGAGACCGTCGCATAAGTCGCAAGCCAAAGGGGCCCCCACGGATTTCCCGGTTTCGAAACTCCACCGATCGTAACGCCGCCGTCACGAGCTCCGATTCGATGCCTTCACGCACTAACCGGCGTAGCTCGCCGAGGATGAGCTCCTCGATCTCTGGGGCTCGCTCGGCCTCGGTGCCTCTCATGCCCACCGAAAAGCCCATCTCCAGCAACTCGGTTTCCAAGCCGGTAGGCGCCGAGAGATCCTCGCCGAGGGGGGACTCGGCAATGGCACGATACAACGGCGAGCCGGAGTGTCCGAGGAGAATCGCCGAGAGCACCTCGAAGGCCAGCGTCTGAAAGGAATCCGTTACCGGCGGGAGCAGCCAGTTGAGCGTTACCGACGAACGAGACTCTTCCTCTTCGTTGTCGATGGGGTATGTCTTGGTGAGTCTCACCGGCTCGCTCCAGCGCGGCTGCCGAGCGATAGGTACCTCGCCCGGCTCCACCGGATCGAACGCGGACAAGAACTCCTCCTCGAGGAACTCCAGATACCGCTCGGTTTCGATGTTCCCATAGAGGAATATGCGGGCATTTTGTGGGTGATAGTAACGACGGTGGAAGTCAACGAAGCGTTCGTAGTCGAGCGAGGGAATGACCTGTGGGTCGCCGCCCGAGTCGTGGCCATACGGGGTGTCCGGCAGTAAGGAGCGCAGCGACCACTCCTCGGCAATCGAGTCGTGGGTGGAGTAATTGCCCTTCATCTCGTTATAGACGACGCCGGTTCGCTCGAGTGCCCCGTTCTCGTCGAACTGAATACGGTGGCCCTCCTGGGCAAACATTTCGGGGCGGATAAGCGGAAAGAATACCGCGTCCCCGTACACCTTCATGATGTTGAAGAGATCTGCCTCTACGGGACTGGCGGCCGGATACACCGTCTTATCCGGGAAGGTCATCGCGTTGAGGAAGGTGTTCATGCTTCCCCGCATGAGCACGAGAAAAGGATCTTTGAGCGGATAGCGCTTCGAGCCACACAACACGGTATGCTCGAGGATATGAGCTATGCCGGAGGAGTCCGCCGGGGGCGTCTTGAACGCAAAAGCAAAGACGTTTTCCGGGTCTTCGTTATGTACGTGATAGACCTCGCATCCGGTGGCCTGGTGACGGTACAGGCGACCCTCGGAGCGATACTCTTGCAGCGGGCTGGTGGAAATCGGCTCGAAGCCGTGGATGGTCGTATTCTTCATGTGATGTTCCAATGGTATGATGGTATAGTATAGGAGCCTCGGTTCCTTGGGATCGGGGTTTCAATCGCGAACGAGCTTGCCGGGCCAATCGCCTACGCCGCCGAAGTTGGTCACGTTGCGATACCCCATCGAGACGAGCACGTTCCGGGCGAACTCTGAACGGTTGCCGCTGCGGCAGTATAGTATGATACGGGCATCTTTGTCGTCGGTCGGCGGGTCATCGAAGATCCGTTCGTGGGAGATGTTCTTTGCGGTGGGAATATGCCCTAACCGATATTCGTCCGGCGTTCGCACGTCGACGAGGATGATACCCCGCGGGTTCTCACTAACGAGCCGAACAAGCTCACTACCGCTGAGACCGCCGCTGTCGGATGAATTCGAGAATAGCCTCACGTCTTCCTCCTTACCTAATCCGTATTCGACAAAGCTTCCATGACGTGGTCGACGAGCTCCCACGCCGTGCGGGATGCCTGCTGCACGAATTGAGCGAAGTTCACCGAGGTCGAGGCGTCCGCCTTGTCCGAGATGGTGCGCATGATGAGGAACGGGATCTCGTTAACCGTGGCAACAAGTCCCGCGGAGGCTCCCTCCATTTCCACTGCGTCCCCGGCCAACTCGTCGCGAAGGTAACGGTCCGATGCGTCCTTCGAAGTTACGATGAATCTATCGCCGGTGAGAACCCGCCCTACCCGAACGGTTCCCGTACTCGGGCGGCACGTGCGGGCCAAAGCAACGAGCTGCGGGTCGCACGAGAGGATGCGGTAGGGTGTGTAGGGTACCTCACCAAGCTCGAAGCCCAGTGCGGTTACGTCCATGTCGTACTGCATACAGGACTCCGCGATGAGCGTGTCACCAATTTCCAGCGCGGGATTGAGCGCTCCGGCCACACCGGTAAACAAAATGCGACTCGGTGCGTAGCGGTCTGTAAGGTACTGAGTCAGCATTGCCGAGAGGCTCTTGCCCACTCCGGAGCGCGAAATGACGACCTCATGCCCGCGAATGCTGCCTTCGCTCACGGTGTAGCCACGCCGGTTTGAAATGCTCCTCACATCTGCGTGCTCGCGAAACGCCTCGACCTCATCATCCAGCGCTCCCAAGATCAGTGTCCGATCGAGATTCGCGTTTTCAGGGCTCACAGCACCTCCTGCAGGCGATCGAGCGCTTGCCGCAACACCGCCCGAGGCGTCGCAATATTCAGCCGCTGATACCCGGCGCCGCCGGGCCCGAAAACCGGTCCATCGCTCAGCCACACCCCGGCCTGCGAACGCAACCGGCGCGTAAGCTCAGCACCGTCCCAACCGCGCGTTGATAGAAGCTCCCGCATGTCGAGCCACGCGACAAACGTTCCTTCATGGCGCACCATCTCGATTCCCTCGAAATCGGCTTCCAGGCGCCGACCGAGATAGAGAGCGTTTTCTTCGAGATAGCTCAAAAGCTCATCAAGCCACGGCCCTCCGTGGCGGTAAGCGGCGGTAGCGGCAACGGCCCCGAGCGGGTTTATGAGCGAATGCCCCGCCGCCCCGAGTGCGGCTTTGAGCCGGTGTCGGGTTTGCGTATCCGGCACGATTGCTTGCGACTCCGCAATACCGGGTATATTGAAGGTCTTGCTCGGCGAACGGCAGACCACCGATTGTTCCACCGCTTTGCCTGAGAGATGGAGCAGCGAGCTAAACTCATATCCCGGCATGATGATATCGCAATGAATCTCATCGGAAACAATGCGCACGTCATAGGCTGCGCAAAGGTCGGTGAGAGCAGCGAGCTCCGAGCGAGTCCACACCCGGGCGACGGGGTTATGCGGAGAGCACAACAGCAACAGCCGCACCCCGTTACGGAACTGCCCCTCGAGCTCTTCGAGGTTCATGCGATACTGTCCCGCCTCGTCGCGGATGAGCGGGTTATACACCAGCCGCCGCCCCTTGTCTTTGACGGCCATGTAAAACGGGAAATACACCGGAGGCTGGACCACCACGCCTTCTCCCGGCTCGGTAAACGCGTCCACGGCCGCGCGCACCATGGGCATGACGCCTTCGGCGGTGAGCATCTCGCCCTTTGATACCTCGATCCCGTGCCGTGTATGCATGAACTCGGCAACCGCGTCTCTATAGCCTTCCGGTTCGAGGCTGTAGCCGAAAATCTCGTGATCCACGCGCTCGCGCAACGCGTGCGCGATCTCGGGCGGACAGCTGAAGTCCATGTCGGCCACCCATAAGGGTATTACTTGGTCGCTCGGCACGGGGCCGCCGACGGCGGGATACCCCGCTGCGGAACGCTCGGTTTCACTCCCCTCCGTTTTCCCGGAATCCGGGCGTGGAGCCCGCATGTCCCACTTTATGCTTGCCGTTCCCCGGCGGTCGATAAAACCGTCAAAATCGTAGCTCATAGCCGGTTAGTATAGCGGCCACATCAAAGCCGTGCAAATCCCACCTCTCGAACGTCCCCCTATCGGATCCATTTTGTGGAACTCTTCTCGTTTATTATACTTAGGGTTATGGAAAAGCAGGAGACAGCGGAGTACGCGCCGGAGCATAA
This sequence comes from Spirochaetia bacterium, assembly GCA_041686235.1. GTDB lineage: Bacteria > Spirochaetota > Spirochaetia > DSM-27196 > PWMO01 > JAAAOH01. The sequence continues at coordinate 87,972 of JAWLED010000001.1, forward strand.
CCGAGAAACCGGAGGAACCTGGGAGAGCTGGAACAAGAACATCGTTCACACCTATTCCGCGCTCTCTGTTCCCCGCACCGAGGAGGAGCTCGCCGAAGCCGTACGCAGGGCCGACAACGTCCGGGTATTCGGGGGAAAGCAGTCATCGGCGGACATAGCCGCCGGGACGGAACACCTTATAGACGTTACGCAGTACAACGCCGTGGTGGCCGTCGACGAGCAGGCTCGCCGTATTACCGTGCAGAGCGGAATGCAGCTTCGCGAGCTCATGCAGGAGATCGAGAGCCGCGGCTGGACGCTGCCGTGCCTGCCCGACATTGATACCGTGACGATCGGCGGCGCTGTTGCTACCGCCACCCATGGGACCGCCGGGGGCGCACACCCGATCGGGGAATACATGGTGGGCGCCCGCCTTATACAGGCGGACGGATCCATCGAAGCGGTGGACGAGACAAGCGAGATCATGCCCGCTTTGAGAACTTCGCTGGGGACTCTCGGCGTGCTTTCCACGGTGACCTTCGAGCTCGCGCCGCTCTACTACTTGCGAGTCGAGGAACAGGCTATACCCGACGATACGTGGCTCGCAAACTATCGGCGCTGGCTCGAGGAGTACGAGTTTGTCCGCATCATCTGGCTGCCCCATACCGGCTACGGCTGGGTGGTGCTCGGTGAGCGTATCGATGCGGACGAGCCGGTCGAAGAGCGCTCAGCTCCTCGCTACGTGCGACACCGTCGGGAAATGTCAAAGTTTCTCTACAAGCGAACCGTGCGCTTTCCGCGGTTCACGCGCCTCGCAAATCGTCTGCTTCGCAAGCTGTTTTTCTCGCACCGGATCGTAAAGAAGGGCACGCTCTACGGGGCCACGGTCACCAAATCTCGAGGCTCGACGCTCGAGCTTGCCGAATGGACGGTGGCAATGGAGCGCTTCGAGGACCTCTTTTCCGAGCTCCGAAGCGCCCTCGAAAGTAGCGAAAACGATGCCTGGGCGCATATTCCAATGGACATACGCTTTCTCCGCGGTGACGAGAGCTGGTTGAGCACCGCTTACGGACGGGACACCGTGACCGTCGGCTGCGTCACCCGTAACCCGGAGCACGCAGACGAGTATCGCGCCTTTGATCTCGTGGAAGACCTCTTTCTAAGCTACGAGGGGCGGCCCCACTGGGCGAAACGCTTTCGAGCCAAAGCACCGGAGCTCGCGCCGCTGTATCCCCGGTGGGACGATTTCCGTGCCCTCAGACGGCGCATGGACCCACGGGGGAAGTTCCTCAACGGCTATTTGAAGCAGCTCTTCGAGTAGGCGCGCAGGCCGGCGGGGCACGGCCGCGGGGCTTCGCGGCGGGCAGACCGCCGGGGCACGGCCGCGGGGCTTCGCAGCGGGCAGACCGCCGGGGCACGGCCGCTGCCGCCCTGCGGCCCGCGGCGGGCCGCCGCCCCGGGTCCTGGATCGCCCGCGCGGCGGCCGGCGGGGCACGCGCGGCGGCCGGCGCCTACTTGCACGCCACGGTGTAAATCGATATTTTTAGATCGTGTCTTCCAACATGCTTCGCCTCCGCGCCCGTATCTTGCACATAATCCGCAGTTTTTTCACCGACCGGGACTACCTCGAAGTCGACACCCCAATGCTTGCTCCGACGCTCATCCCCGAGGCGCATTTGGAGGTGTTCGAGACAACCCTCGTCCACCCCGACCGTGGGCGCCGCCCCCTCTATCTCGTTCCCTCCCCGGAGGTGTGGATCAAGCGGCTGCTTGCAGAGGGCGTTGGCAGCGTCTTTCAGTTGGGAAAGTCTTTTCGAAACGGCGAATCGGTGGGAAGACTCCACGCACCGGAGTTCACGATGCTCGAATACTACACGGTGGGCGCCGGTTACCTCGAATCCATCGAGATCACCGAAACCCTCCTTTCTGCGGTCCGAGAGCAAGCGGGCAAGCAGCTCGCCGAGTACCGAACAGCCCGGGGGCTGGAGCCGAAGCCGCCTGAGCTCAGCAGGGCGGGCGAGCGCGTCTCGGTGTCTCAGGCGTTTGAGCGCTACGTAGGCGCCGGCTCGCAGGACATTACCAGTATCGAGGCCCTACACAGCCTATCATTTCGAAACGGCGTGCAAAGCCGCGAGGACGATACCTATGAGGAGGCGTTTAATCGGTTACTGGTACACCTGGTAGAACCCGAGCTCCCGCGCGACCGTCCGGTCTATCTCTATGACTATCCGGCGGCCATCCCCACGCTGGCCGCCGATAAGCCGGGCACTGCGTGGTGCGAACGGTGGGAGCTTTACCTCGGTGGGATAGAAACGGCAAACTGCTACACCGAAGAGCGCGATCCGCAGAAGGTGAAAGACTTTTTTTCGGCGGAGAGTGCGCGAAAGGCCGATTCGCTCGTCCCACACCCCGTAGACGACGGGTATTATCAACTTTTCGGCGACAATTTCCCCTATTGCTCGGGTGTTGCTATGGGCGTAGAACGGCTTCTCATGATACTATTAGGGGAAAGGTCAATTAAGAGTGTTGTGCCGTTTACCGCGCTGTCGGAAAAAGGGCACGGGAGTTGACCTGATTCCTAATTTATTCGTTGAAATACCGACAATTCTGAGCCAAACTGAAAGAAGGAGCGTATGATTCGAGCCGGAGCGATTGACAAGGGTATGTTTCTGCTGGTCAAAGACCAACCACACTTGGTTGCCGAGCGCGAGTTCGTAAACCCCGGCAAGGGGTCGGCGTTCGTTAAGCTGAAATTGAAAAACCTCATTACGGGCCAGGTACTGCGCGAGACAATGAAGTCCAACGATAACGTCGCGGAAGCCGAAGTATCCGAAAAGCCCGGACAGTATCTCTACGCCGACGAGACGGGGTACCACTTCATGGATACCGAGTCCTATGATCAGTTCACGATTAGCTCCGAGGCGGTCGGCGGCAAAGGCAAGCTTATCAAAGAGGGAGATACCTACCGCATTATTATGTGGGGGGAAGAACCGATCGACATACAGCTTCCATTCAAGCTGGTATATGCGGTGACGGAGGCTCCACAGGCTGTGAAGGGAGATACCGTTACCGGGGGAACAAAGAATGTGACCGTAGAAACCGGACTCGACGTAAAGGTCCCCCTGTTTATCAAAGAGGGAGATCGAATTCTCGTTAATACGGAAACGGGAGAGTACGTCGAACGAGTAAACGATTAATCCCGGCAAAGAAGACCGGGAAAACGAGGTGAGCATATGAGAGTTACAACGAAAGGACGCTACGCCTTACGTGCGCTGGTAAAGCTGGCGCTGGACGGGGGTGAGAAGCCTATTCCCATCAAAAAGCTCGCAGAAGCAGAAGAAATATCGCCGGAGTTTCTCGAGCAGATTTTCTTCCGGCTGAAAAAATCAGGAATAATCGACTCGGTGAGAGGGCCCGGCGGCGGGTTCGTGCTCCGCAGGGACCCCGAGGAGATCACCACACGCGCCATTTTTGACGCAGTCGGAGAGGGGATCGAGCTTACCCCGTGTACGACACCGAGTAACAACGGCAACTCGCAGGAGTGCGATCGGGCGGAAGAATGCCTCATGCACGACGTATGGCAAGAGGTCTCCGAGCACATTACGACGTACTTCGAAAGCCTGACGCTTCGCAAAATTCTCGATCGCAGCCGCGAAACCACCGACGAGCTTCTCGTCTAGGGTATAAGCCCGCCGGCGGGGCGCCACATCGGCCATCGGCTCCGGTTACAGTGCCTCGTCGGCGCCGTCTTGGGACTCCGGTTCCAAGGCGGCCGTGCGCGGCATGGATTTGACGTGTACGTCGCGCTGAGGAAAGGGGATTTCGATTCCCGCCTCGCGGAAGGCGCGCCAGATCTCGACTACCATCCACGAGCCCGCGAGGTTCTTATCGCGCGCATCGCGAATGTTGCTGCACAGGCGAACAGTAATCCCCGAATCGTCGAATGAGCGAAACAACACCCGTCCCTCATCGTGCGGTTTTGCATATGGATTGTTTCGGGCAACGCCGTGCAGCACCTCGTCCACCGTATCCAAATCCGAAGAGTAGGACACCTGAACCTCCGTGCAGAGATAGATGCTGATATCCTCGAATGAGTAGTTGTGGACGTAGTTATCCACGATTTGCGAGTTCGGAACGATGATCGTCTCGTTGGTGACCGTAGTTATGACGGTGGACACCAGCCGAATGTGCTCGACGGTTCCCTCGTAGTCGTTGAGGAGGATGAAATCCCCCTCTTTTACCGGGCGAGAGAAGATGATAACGATACCCGCAAAAAAGTTGGCCACCGACGACTGGAGGCCGAACCCGAGGCCGATACCGAGGACACCGAAGATGACGGTGAGCGACGAGAGGTCGATCCCCACGATCGAGAAACCGACAAGCACGACCAACGCCATCACCGCATATGAGATCAAACTCGATATGGAGAATCGCCGCGCCGCATCGAGGGCAACACGCTCGCTCAATGTCCGACTGGTAACCCGGCGGGCCACACGAGATAGCCAGGTTGCGGCGTAGAACACCGGAATGAGCAGCAACAGAGTTACCGCCGAGATCTCGGTACCGCCGGAGGCATAAATGGGCTCGCGCAGCGCCGAAAATGCGGCACCGATGTAGGCGAATATCTGCGCGCCGAACAGCCGGCCGATCGACGCAACGATCACGACCAGCGAGCCCGCCCGGTATACACGGCGAGTCCACCGCAGCAGCTGCGCGCGGGCCTCCTCCGTCCAGGCGCTTCGCTCGAGCCGGCGTCGCAAGACCCGCCTGCCGATACTACCGCCGAGAAAGAGAACAATGACCGGCAATACCAAGCCGACCAGGCCCTCCAAAGGAGTAAACGGGAGAAACGCGTCACCGATTGGAATCGGAGAGGTGATTACTGAATTAAGGGACTCCAACCACTCCATATGTGAATCGAGCCGAAGCCTACACTGCGGGCGACGGCGTGTCAAATATGCCCCCGGCTCGACGTTTCGCACCCGTTCGTGATAGATCTTTAGATATGCGAATACCGTGGAACGAAAGCGTGGGACTCGTCGTCGACGTACAATCGCGGCTCTTTCCCTACATGTACGACTCCTACGCCACGCAAGAAACCATGAAAACCCTCATCGCAGGCCTGCAGATCCTCGAGCTGCCGATGCTTGCTACCCAGCAGTACACCCAGGGGCTCGGCGAAACCATCGACCCCATCAAGAACGCGTTGGAGCGCGGCAAAAAGTTCGAGCCGATCGAAAAAACGGCGTTCAGCTGTCTCGACGAGCCGAGCTTTGCAACGGCGCTCGAAGAAACCGGTCGGCGCTTCGTAATCATTGCCGGAATCGAGGCCCATGTGTGTCTTCTCCAAACATCCATGGACCTCCTTGCCGCAGGTTATGTCCCCGTCGTGGTCGAAGATTGTACTTCCTCACGCAAGGCAAACGATAAACACGTTGCCGTAGAACGCATGCGCAATTCCGGGGTCACGGTAACCACCTCCGAGTCGATCCTATTCGAGCTCTGCCGCTACAGCGGGACCGACACCTTCAAGTCTTTGTCGAAACTGGTGAAGTAACGAGGAGGGAACCGGAGACCGGAATGGACTACGGGCACGCATTGCAGGAGGCGGCGAACGCTTTGCGCCGATCCGCTCATGTAACCGCCTTCACCGGCGCCGGGATTTCGGTGGAAAGCGGGGTTCCCCAGTTCCGAGGCAACGACGGTCTGTGGGCGCACTATGACCCCGCTGTCTTCGACATAAACCACTTTCGCAGCCATCCACGAGACTCGTGGCAGACTATCCTCGAGATCTTCTATTATACCTTTGCAAAGGTCGAGCCGAACGCCGGCCACTACGCCCTCGCAGAGCTCGAGCAGCGTGGCGTGGTCCGCGAAATCATTACGCAGAACATCGATTCCCTTCACCATCGTGCCGGAAGCACCGCGGTGTGGGAGTATCATGGAAACTCCCGGGAGCTGCTGTGCCTTTCCTGCGGAGCACGACACCCTGCTCAACGTGCGCTCGAAACCGAGATACCCCCACGCTGCACGTGCGGAGGACTCCTGAAACCGGACTTCATTTTTTTCGGCGAGCAGATACCCGCACAAGCCGCTCGCGAATCCGAGCGGGCTGCACGGGAGTGCGACCTGATGCTCGTGGTTGGTACCACCGGAGAGGTGTACCCGGCAGGCTTCATTCCCCGCATGGCACGCGAGTCGGGCGCCCGCATCGTGGAAATCAACCCGGAACCTTCCACCTACACCGAGGAGATCACCGACGTATTCATCCACGAGAAGTCGGCTACCGCCCTTCCCGCCCTCCTCGAGCTGATCTCGAGCTCATCCACTGATTAGCCGATTTCGGTATTCGGCTGGTTGACCGCAGTCGGGGGCGAAACTACAATACGGTCGTTATGCGCAAAAATATCGGGTTCGTGTCGTTTCGTTTCGCAGGCACCGATGGGGTATCGCTGGAGACGGCCAAATGGGCCGAGGTCTTCGAGCAACTCGGTTGTACCTGCTATTATCTTGGCGGCGAGCTCGAAACGCCAAGCGATCGCTCGATGCTCGTAGAAGAGCTTCATTTCAAACACCCCGATATACGACGCCTCTACGAACAGTGTTTTCTCACCGGCCCGCGGCCGGCGGAGCTAACCGCCGAACTCCACGCGTACCGGGAGCAAATAAAGAAGAAGATATACACGTTTCTCCGCACCTTCGAGATCGATGTGCTCGTCCCGCAGAATGCCGCTACCATTCCCCTCAACGTGCCGCTGGGGATGGCCCTGACCGAGATCATCGTCGAAACAAGCATTCCCACCATCGCCCATCACCATGATTTCTTCTGGGAACGGAAGCGATTTCTCACCAACTGCATATGGGACATCCTCAACTCGAGTTTTCCTCCACATCTCAAAAACATGCAGCATGTCGTGATAAACACCTCCGCCCAAAACCAGCTTGCACTTCGCACCGGCATAGCCTCTACGCTCATCCCAAACGTCATGGAGTTCGAGAATCCGCCGGACGGCAAAGACGACTACAACGCCGACGTTCGGGAAGCTCTCGGCCTGGAACCCGACGAGCTGTTGATCCTCCAACCGACTCGCGTCGTGCAACGAAAGGGCATCGAGCACGCCATAGAGCTCGTCGCACGCCTCGGTCGCAAGGCTGCGCTCATCATCTCGCATGCCTCCGGCGACGAAGGATACGAGTACCAGCAGCGGGTACGCGAGTTCGCCGACTTGTTGGGCGTCCGCGCCCTGTTCGATGACCATGTCATTGGTGAGGCTCGGGGGACCGATGAGCAGGGGCGAAAGGTGTACAGTCTCCAGGATGTGTATCCCCATGCCGACCTCGTGACATACCCATCACTGATCGAAGGCTTTGGAAACGCGTTCCTCGAGGCTGTTTACTTTCGAAAGCCCATCTTGATTAACGACTACTCCATCTATTCACACGACATCCGGCCGCTCGGCTTCGAGGTCATAGAAATGGACAATTTCATCTCCTCGCACACCGTGGAACAAACGAAAGAGATTCTCGACGATCCACAGCGCCGCGAACGCATGGCCGAGAAAAACTACCAGCTTGCCTGTAAGTATTTCTCGTATCACATTCTCCGCACAAAGCTCTATTACCTCATGAGCGCCATCTTTGGGGAAGAGGGTGCATATGACGGGTGTGGCGGCAACGCGGCTCGCGGCTGACCTTTTAGAGCTGACCTTTTATAGGAGACACCATGAAACAACGCATACCGAGAGTTCTCTTTTTACTCACGTTCGTTGTGCTCGCGACATCCGTTTCGGCGCAGATGGACATGCTTCCGCAAATCTTTCGAGATCTGCCCCCCGAGCTACAGCAGGGGTTGCCGAAGAGCATGGAGTATGATGAATACGAGGTGATGACCCGTAACGTGGACTTCTTCTCTATGTTCATGTCGGCGTGGGTTCCCGGTTATGCATTATTCGGCGTCGACGAGCCCGGTCTTGGGTGGACCATCGTCGGGGCGCGAGTCGGAGGGCTGGGAATGTTTGTCACCGGCGTACTGCGACAGTGGCAGGATCTCAGGGACTTTTGGGAGCTCTCCTCCATAGCCGATTCGCCACAGAGGTATCGGCGCGCGGCCGGCAACTTTGCTTTGGTCGGCGGAGGAATCGTCATAAACGGGTTGGCATGGGCATTCGACGTGGGCGCCGCCTATCGCATTGCCCAGAACCGCAAAAACTTCGTGCAGTACAAGTACGGTGTGCTCGCCGGCCTCGATGGCGACGAACGCGAACGCCGGGAAGCCTACATTCGCTCACTGGCCCGTCAGGAAAACCCTGCCGTGCACGATGACCTCGAGCGCAGTTTGCGCCGCTACCTCGATACGTGGCCGGAAAGCAGTTTCGCCGCGGAGGCGGAGTACCATCTCGGAACCCTCCTGGCGATGAACGGCAAGGACGCCGAGGCGCTGATCGTTCTGCTTCGACAGTTGGGCGTACATCCGGACCCGGTGTATTCTCCCGCTTCCAAGCGCACCGCAGCGATGCTCGTTCAGCGCAATCGCAGCGATTGGGAGGACGACCGCGAAACACTTCTCGAGCTCATCGGCGCCTCGCGAACCCCAGCCGATGCCCCTGATAGTCCCGCCGAAGCCGCCGACGAGGAGGTTACGCCGCAGTTCGAGCGCTTTTTGAGGCATGTCGGGGAGCTCGACGAAGAAGCGTTCAAAGAGCTGTATGTCTCGGAGGCCACGAGCTTTCTCGAAGAAAACCCCAACTCACCGATTGCAGATCAAGTGCTCGACACCAAAGCATCGCATCTCGCCGAGCTTGGTCGGATGGAGGAGAGTGTGATAACCTATACACAGCTTGCCTCCGCTCATCCGGGTTCCGAGTTGTGGGAAACGGCCATGTTGCGTACGGCGATCACTCTCGAGCAGGAGCTCGGCGAACCGGAATATGCCGAGCGCTTCTATCGCCGGCTCCTCGACCGCAGACCGGAAAGCCCGGAGGCCTCCGAGGCGCGTGCACGGCTCGAGTCGCTCGATTAGCACCGCGAGCGCGCAGGGCATACCGTAGCCGATCTCGCGTAGTGCGGTACTCACATCCGCCGCCGGTTTGCCGGAGGAAGGACCGAAACATTGACTCGAGTGCTTCTTGCAGAAGATGAGCAACTGGTTCGCGAAGGGGTCCAAGGGCTTCTCAGCTCGACCGAGGACATCTCGGTGGTCGCGACCGCATCAACCGGAGCGGAAGCATTAGACCGCGCTCGCAGCTCGAGTCCCGATATCCTGCTCCTCGATCTCGATATGTCTTCTATGAGCGGAATGGACGTATTGCACCAGCTCAAATCCGAGGAGCTCAACGTACGGGTCATCGTGCTTACAAGCTACCCGGAGGCGGAGTATGCGCTACGCGCGCTAAAGATGGGAGTCTGGGGATATCTGCGAAAAGTCGTTTCCTTCGCCGAGCTCCTCGAGGCGGTGCGAACGGTTGCCGCTGGAAAACGCTACATAACCTCCGAGGTAGCGTCGGTGCTTGCCGATAACGTATACGGGACGTCGCAGGAGCCGCACACCCAGCTCTCCGAACGTGAGTACGAGGTTTTTCGCCTACTGGTGGAAGGACGCTCGGTCTCCGAGATTTCCGACTACCTCAATCTGGCCGGCAGCACCGTGGGGACCTATCGCCACAGGGTCCTGGAAAAACTCGGTCTCAAATCGACCACCGACCTGGTGCACTACGCGGTTCGCCACAATTTGTTCCACATGTAGAACGGATTCTACACAAAGATAGACACCCGCACGACTTTCGAGCTTGATCATTTGGGTTAACTTCTCGATAGGAGCACGACATCGGGTCCCCCTTTCAGGACACCGAGGAGACGCCCAATGACTCAAAGTAACAAACTCATCGAAGAATCGAAACAACTTATCAAGACGATAGAAGAGCTATCCCCGCAGCATACGCAACTGGACGTGGCCGAGCAGGCCCCCGTCCCCGGCGGCGCCGGGGCCGCCGGGGCCACGCGTCCCCCCGACGCTGCACCGGCGAACGATCGTCAATTGGAAGAGGCGGTGAACGGGTTCGTCGAGCTCAGCGTGGCGGAAGACGCCATGCAAGCCACGGTAACTCTCCATCCTCCCAAAGGACCCGGACTCCCGGTCCAGGTAAACGAGGTTTATGAGCGCCTCTCACGCAGCGGTGTGGTATTCGGAATCGACGATGAGGCAATCAAAGAAGGCGTGTTCCGATGCAACACCGATCGTGTAATGGCACAAAACCTCGTCGTCGCCCACGGGGCTGAGCCGGTAGACGAGCTTCCCGCGGAGATCGAAGTTCACCCGCTCCCGGCCGCGGAGGAAGACGCCAAGCCGGCGCGGGACAATGAATCGGTAGACCACAAACGGCGCGCGAAGCTCCCCATCGTCAACCGAGGAGACGTGATCGCCGACATCGCGCCGGCCCGACGGGGTATGGAGGGTCAAAACATACGTGGAGAAAAGCTCCCGTTTCAAAAGCACCCCGGTGCCCACAAGAAGCTCGGAGAGAACACCGAAGTAGAAGGGACCACCGTGCGAGCCGCGGTAGACGGGCTCCTCCACGACGAGAAAAACCAACTCTTCGTCACTCCCGTGTTCGTGGTCACCGACCACGTCGACTACAGCACCGGGCATATAGACTTCCCCGGAGATGTCATTATTCACGGCGGCGTACGCGACGGGTTCCATGTTCGGTGTGCGGGCCTCTTGCACTGTCGGGGCACCCTCGATGCCACGGTGGTGGAAAGCGGCGAGCTCGTTGCAGAGCGCGGCATTGTCGGCAAAGGCGAGAGCACCGTTCGGGTGGGGGGAAGCCTCAAATCTCGCTACATTGAGAACTGTACGGTAACCGCGAAGGGTCCGGTTTTGGTGGCTGCCGGGGTGGTCGGCTCCCACATTACGACGAATCAGAGTGTCACGTTGGGTAAGTCGCAATCGGTGATTCGCTCGGTTCTGCGTGCGCGTGACGGCGTCTCGGCGTGGCACCTCGGTAGCGAACACGGCTCCGCCACCGAAATCTACTGCGGAATCGATTTCGAGATCGACCGTAAGCTCGCCTGGTTGCGCGACCAGAGTGTCGTCGTCGCAGAGAAACTGGAGCAAGCGAAGCAGCTTCAAAAGCGGCACTTGCCCCACGGCGAGCTCGCCCAAATCAGAGAAACGGCGCACGGGCTCGAGGATACCCTCGCCCGCCTGCAGGAATCGGCGGCTGATCTCGTGTTCCATCTCGACGCCAACGAGGACGCGGAGGTACGGGTGCGTGACGTGGTCTACCCCGGAACGTATATTGAGATCTGTCACCGCCCCTACAGGGTGCAAAGCACAATGAGACACGTCCGGTTTCGCCTCGACAAGTCCAGCGGCGCCGTCGTAGCCGAAAAACTCGACGAGACCTCTCGACAGGGCTCGAAGCAGAAACACACAGAGAAACACAATGATGCCAAGGGAGAATGAGTATGCAGGAGAGCGAAAACGCGTCGACACGCGTGCTCGTGGTCGATGACGAAGAACCCATCCGGAGACTGGTGGAGATAATCCTCACCCGCCACGGTTACGCCGTCGAGAGCTGTGCCGGGGGATACGAGGCCGTATCGATGCTTGGTCGGTTTCAGCCTCACGTGCTGCTGACCGATATCGTCATGCCGGAGGGCGAAGGTATCGAGCTCATAACCGAAGTTGCGAAATCCTACCCCGGTACGTGCGCCATAACGATGTCCGGGAATCGAACCGGCCGCCAGTTTCTGAGGGTTTCGGAAGCGCTGGGCGCCGTCTACTCCCTATCGAAGCCGTTTAGCGAGGATACGCTCCTCGCCGCCGTTGCCGCTTGCAACCACGTGGCCGGCGTTGCCGAGCGGGCATAAGGCTACTATAGTGGTGAGCGGAGGGCTCGGATCATGTAGTGCTTGCACCGCATACCCGTTGTGTTGCTGACTATGCACGTGCGCCCACGCCGACCGGTAAAGACCGCACTCATTTTTGCCGGGATTTCGACGGCCTGGATTGTGGTAAGCGACAGAGTCGTTGACGCCGCCTTGAGCGGCGTCCTCGACACCACCCTTGCCCAGACGCTAAAAGGGATTCTGTTCGTCATGGTCACGACCTTTGTCGTGTACCGGCTGACCCTGCGCACCGTGCGCACCTCTGCGGAGCGCAATCAGCTGTACGAGGAAGTCTTCGAAAATGGTCCCTCAGTCATGCTGGTCGTTCGCCCCGAAACCGCGAAAATCGTCGATGTAAACGATGCAGCGCGTTCCTTCTACGGGCGTTCTCGCGAATCACTCCGAGGCATGCACGTCGGCGAGATCTCCTCGCTGCCGCCGGAGCAGCTGCGCGAAAGACTGCGACACGTCCAGGCGACAGGCCACGGACAATTTCGATCCCACCATAGGCATGCAAACGGGAAAGAGCGAGAAGTCTCGGTGAAGAGCGGGCTCGTAACCTTCGCCGGCGAAACCCTCGTCCATTTGATCGTCAACGACGTTTCCGAACAAGTTGCAAACACTCGACGCCTGCGTAGTCTCAATCGCGCGCTCAAGATGCTCAACCGAATAAGTGAGAGCATTCTGCGCAGTGCAGACCGCCACCAAATGCTCGAGCACGCGTGCCGGATTGCAGTCGAGGACGGCGGGTTTGTGATGACGTGGATCGGGCTACTCGATGAAGATGGTCGACAAATCGTGCCGAGCGCGGTGGCCGGCTTAGACGAGGGCTACGTGGAGGCGATTCGCGCCTCCACGGGGGACGACGATACCGGGTCGGGTCCAACCGGCTTGGCGGTCAAGTCTGCACAGGCCGTTGTGTGTAATGATATTCGAGAAGACCCATACATGGATCCTTGGCGGCAAGCGGCCCTCGAGCGCGGATACGAGGCCTCCGCGGCGTTTCCGCTGTTTCTCGGAGACAAGGTAGCCGGTGCACTCAACCTCTACGCACCCGAAACCGGCTTTTTCCAAGAAGACGAGCTCGAAGTGCTCGAAGAACTGGCCGCCGATGTTTCATTTGCCCTCGAGTACCACGAACAACTCGCCGCTACCCGCCGTACCGAAGAGGCGTTGTACAGAGAACGGGAGCTATTGAAACGGATGATGCTGTCCAGCCCGGTGGGGATGGTGCTCGTCGGTTCCGACGGGGCCGTCACCTTTGCAAACGGACAAGCAGAGAGCGTACTCGGGCTTAGCTCCGACAAGCTCGCGGATCGCACCTACAACGATCCGGAATGGAACATTGCTGCAGCCGACGGGTCTCCATTTGCAGAATCCGATCTCCCGTTTGCCCGCATCATGCAGGGAGAGCCGGCGGTACGAAACGTGGTACATGCAATTGAGTGGCCCAACGGAAAACGGGTCGTTCTGCGGGTGAACGGCGCGGCGCTCTATGGAGAGTCCGGCGAGGTGGAGGGTATGGTTTGCGCCATCGAAGAGATAACCGAGAGTCACCGGCTCGAACGGGAGCTTCGAGACAGCGAAGAGCGGTTTCGCAGGGCGATCGAAGCGGCGCCGTTTCCCACCATCATCCTCGCCGACGACGGCGCGGTGCTTACGGTGAACCGTGCGTGGCGTGAGGCCAGCGGCTACAGCGCGGACGAGCTTACCACGATAGAAGATTGGGCTGAACGAGCTCAGAGCTCGAGACAATCCGACATTGTCGGGCGAATCAAAAGCCTGTTCGAATACACTGAGAGGGTTCACGAAGGCGAGTTCGGCATTACCTGCAAGGACGGTTCAACGCGGCTGTGGGACTTCACCTCGACCCCGCTCGGTCGGCTCCCTGACGGTCGGCGGGCCGTCATCACCATTGCAATCGACCTTACCGAGCAGCGCGACCTCGAGCATCAGCTGCGACACGCCCAAAAAATGGAAGCCGTCGGACAGCTTGCCGGGGGCGTCGCACACGACTTCAACAACATGCTGCAAGTCATAAGCGGCTATACGGCACTGGTCCTCGACTCCCTCAGCGAAACGAGCAGTCTCAGAGAGCACCTCGAAACGGTACGGAGCGCGACGCTGCGCTCCGAAGAATTGACGCGGCAGTTGCTGGCGTTTGCGCGCAAACAGAGCATCAACCCCACCGACCTCGATCTCAACGAGACGATCGAGGGAATGCTCAAGATGCTGCGCCGGATTATCGGAGAAAACGTCGAGCTCGAATGGCATCCCGGCGAGCAGCTGGAAACCGTGTATATGGACCCCGCGCAGGTGGACCAGATTTTGGCCAATCTCGTCGTAAACGCGCGCGACGCGGTGGAGTCGAACGGAAGGGTCATCATCAGCGCACGAAACGAAACGGTAACCGAAGAATTCCCCGCGCGCCTACCGTGGTCCACCGACGAACAGACCGGGGCACAGGGAGCCGGACGCTACGTCGTGGTTTCGGTGGCGGACAACGGAGTGGGTATAGACCCGGAGCTGCGCCCGCGCCTCTTCGAGCCGTTTTTCACCACAAAAGAAGCAGGGAAGGGCACCGGGCTCGGACTCCCGACCATCTACGGTATTGCCCGGCAAAACGGCGGCTTCGTCGATGTCCACAGTGCCCTCGGCTACGGAAGCACATTCGAGGTATATATACCGCGCTCTGAGCGTCACGCGAAAACGGCCGAGAGGGCCCAACTCGCATCGGAGGAACCCCAGGGGAGCGAAAAAGTACTCGTCGTTGACGATGAAGAATCGTTGATACACGTCACGCAGGTACTGCTCGAACGACTCGGATACGAGGTGTTCGTCGCTAGCAGCTCCGCTCGCGCATTGGAAATCGTGGGGCAGGAATCGCAGAGCATTTCGCTGCTGGTGACCGATGTCGTCATGCCGGAGATGACCGGAATCGAATTGTCCGAGAAGGTCCGCGAGATACTGCCTCGAGTACGGTGTCTCTATATGTCGGGCTACGCGCCCGACATGGTAGACGAGCAGGGTAGACTATCCGAGCCGGAGAACCTGCTGCAAAAACCCTTCAGCGCCGAACAACTTGCCGAGGCTGTGCGCACCGCGCTCGATACTCACAGCTGAGCCGAAGTGCCGCCGGGCGGGCAGGCCCCACGCGCCGGGGGTCCCACGCGCCGGG
>JAWLED010000001.1:103117-126319 GCA_041686235.1 Spirochaetia bacterium
AACTTGCCGAGGCTGTGCGCACCGCGCTCGATACTCACAGCTGAGCCGAAGTGCCGCCGGGCGGGCAGGCCCCACGCGCCGGGGGTCCCACGCGCCGGGCGGGCGGGCCCCACGCGCCGAGGCGCCCGCGCCGAGCCCCCGCGCGCCGAGGCCCCACGCGCCGCGCAGGACGGAGCCGGAGGAGCCGTCAGCCCAGCTTCAGCCACATAACTTCGAAGGGCTCGAGACTCACCGAGAACTCCCCCTCTCGGCCTGACTCCCAGTGCGGAAAGACAATGTCCTCGGAGATGAGCTCCCGAAACGTGTTTTCTTCGGGGTTTCCGAGTTGGTCGCGGCGGAAACTGCATTCGGCCTCTTCCGATGAGACGTTGTGGAGGCACAGCACCGCCGGCGCAGCAGACGCCTCAGCGGCTTCTCCGCCGGCGGGTGCCTCGCCTCCTTCCCCGCCCCCGCCGGCGGGTGCCCCTCCACCGCGAAGCAACGCAAACACCTGACGCCCCGCCTCGAGCACCCTTTGATCCGCCGATGGATGGAACGCCCCCTCGGCGGCGCGAACCTGCAGCATCCGCCGATAGCCTTCAAAGACATGCCGGCGCAGCGTATCTTCGCGGTTAAGCTCGTCTACAAGCGAGTCGTAGTCGAGTTTCTCCCGATTGATGCTTCGGTTCGAGCCCGTTTGTTCGACCCCCTCCTCCCAATTGGTGGAACCAATGAGGCTGTGGACGTAGACACCGGGCACACCGGCCAGCGACAGCATGATCGCCTGCGAGGCAAGGAATGCCCTTGATCGCTGCTCAGTCGGCACATTCGGGTCGGTCACCGCGCTGAGGTAGTTTACGTTCATCTCGTAGGGGACGTGCCCATCGGGCGTCGACTTGTAAGAAATCCGCCCGCCGCGCGCGCTCACCGTCTCGATCATAGCGGCGATCTCGTCTTCGGTGAGGATTCCGCGCGCCGGAAGCAGTCCGATGCCGTCGTGAGAGGCCAGGAAGTTGAAGAACGTCACATCATCACTTGGACGCTCGATCGTCGCGGCCCAGTCGCGCAGGTGCCCGGTATCTTCACGCAAAAACGCGTCGAGGACCAGCGGCGGCAGGGAGAAGTTGTAGACCATGTGGGCCTCGTTGTGCCCATCTCCAAAGTAGCTGAGGTTCTCCTCGTGGGGAACATTCGTCTCGGTAATAATGACGACCCACGGGGCAATGTCCTCGAGCACGGCACGAAACAACTGCACCATGAGGTGCGTTTTGGGATGATGAATTGAGGGATGTCCGAGCTCCTTCCACAAGTACGCAATCGCATCGAGCCGAATGATCCGTGCCCCGTGCTGCACGTAGAGAAGCAGCACGTCGAGCATCTCCTCGAGCACCCGTGGCGATGAGAAATTGAGGTCCACTTGGTCGCTGCTAAAGGTGGTCCATACGTACTTGGTGCCCTCTACCGTCTCGAAGGGTGTCAGCAGCGGATGGGCACGAGGCCGAACCACCATACTTACGTCGGTGTCTTCGGGAACACTGATGAAATACTCCGTGTACGGCTGTTCGCCCTCGAGGAAACCATAGAACCACCGGCTTTCGGCGGAACAGTGGTTGAGAACAAGATCCACCATGAGGCTGTACTCCCGGCCGATTCGCTCCACCTCCACCCAGCTCCCCATCTCGGGATTCACCCGGCGATAATCGATGATGGAAAACCCATCGTCCGAAGAGTATGGAAAGAACGGCAGTATATGGACGCCGGAAATTGCTCCCTCGGTTTCCTCGTCGAGAAAGCGGTACAAGTACGACAGCGGAGCGTCGTGCGAACCCTGGAATTGATCCCCGTAGGTGATCATAATCGTCTCTCGCTCCGAAACGGGCAGCCCACCGTCAGCATGTCCGTGCGTATCCGGAGGCTTGATGCGCTCCGCGTAACGCAGCAAGAGCTCGTGGACTCGTCCCGCCGCCGACTCGCCGAGAGCTTCTCCATATATCGCGTTGAGCAGGTCATGTATGCGCTCGTTCATAACCACACTGTAGGTTCATACATGTGCCTTTTGCAAGTATAATCGGAAGCACTGATGAGACTCGCAATCTTTCACTATCATCTCCGCCCCGGTGGGGTTACCGGGGTCATCACCCAAGCCTCCATTGCAATTGGGCGTCACCTCGGCGAAGTAGTGGATGAGGTGATCCTCGTCAGCGGGAGTGAAGACAATACCGACCGCGTGGTCGACCGGATCACGCGTGATGCGCCGCAGCTCTCCGTTTGCGCGCACGTGCATCACGAGCTCGGCTACGTGTCTCAACAGAACGGGGTATCCCTTTCGGCACTTCAACGTCGCATAGAGGATCTGCTGCGGGGGAATTATCTTGGACATGATACCGTCTGGTGGGTCCACAACTATCAACTCGGCAAAAACCCTGCCTTCACCGCGGCGCTCATCAACATACTCGAGACGAACCCTGTTCAGCGGGCAGTCCTGCAGATCCACGACTTTCCCGAGTGTGCCCGCTTCGAGAACCTAGACTTCCTCCGCTCACATGTATCGTCCCCGGTGTATCCGCTCAACAAGAATATTGCCTATGCCACGATAAACGAGCGCGATCGCGAAATTCTCGTAGCAGCCGGCGTCCCGCAAAACTCGGTATACGCTTTGCCCAATCCGGTCCCGCCCAAACCGGCCGGTCGGCAATCCGCAATCGGGGCGGGGCCCGGGTCGGATGGCGAGCTCACGCGAGAAGCCGTGCTCTCTCGCCTAAATGAGGCCTTCGGAAGTCGCTTCCCCAGTTTCGACCCCGACGGCATGCTCTTTCTCTATCCGGTGCGCGGCATCCGACGAAAGAACGTTCTCGAGGCGGCGTTTCTTACCAAACTGTTCAATGCTTCCGCCGGCCGCCGTGCAAATATGCTCGTGACGCTACCGGGAGCATCACCTCAGGAGAAGCCCTACTGGGATCTCGTTGCCGCAGCCTATTCGGACGGCACCATACCGGGGATGGGAGGAATCGGTGCGGAGCTCGAGCCTATCGGGGTCGAATTCGGTGACCTCATGCGAACCGCCGACCTCGTCGTCTCTACGAGTGTGCAGGAGGGATTTGGCTACGCGTTTTTCGAAGCCCCCATGTGGGGTCGCCCCCTTCTCGCGCGTTACCTCGACGTACTTGCCGGCCTCGACCATCTTTTTGAAGCGGCCGCCTGCAGCTTCTACAGCGGACTTCGTGTCCCCTTCGAGAGTCCCAGCATCGATTCGATACGAGCGATACTCCGCATTCGCTACGATGAGCAACTCGAGCGCGCGGCACAACACCTGCCCCGCTCGGCACGGGAACGCCTCGAGGCGGAGGTCGAAGAGATGCTTAGCGATCACACCATCGATTTCTCGTTCCTCATGGCCCAGATCCAGTACTCCTACACAAAGGACCTCGCGGATAGCGTCTTTGCCAACGACGTGCGGTCGCTCAATCCCGAGGTGCTCGAACCGATGATGAGGCTCACCGAAGAGGGCGACACAGGGGGTGCCGCCCCCGACATGAGCGAGCTCGGTTATCCGGCCTACGCAGAGCGGGTCGGCAATCTACTCTCGGATTTGACGGCTTATCACAACGCGACGGGTGCGTCGAAGAGGTCCGAGCCGCCGCCGTACAAAGACGGACCGCACGCGCACGGACACCGAAGAGGCGTTGGTACCGATCCGGTGCAGGCACAGCTGCTCGAAGCCTTTGCGCACAAGGACTATTTCCGCCTCCTGTACCGCTCGGTCGGCGAGTAGTGGGCGGTGGTCCGCAGGTGGCAGCGGGCGCGCAGGCCCGGCAGCCGCCACATCGGCGCCAATCGGGTGCCGCGGGGTAAACCGCCGGCGACCTTTCGAATACCACACAGTTTCATAACTCGTTTCACAATAAATCTTATTTCGGTGCATATAAACGGCGGAAGAGCAAAAAAACTAGTTGCGAGTCTGAACACTTGCAAGATCCGGCACTACGGGTTATAGTAGTGCAAGAAAATCCAGAACAATCATATGTGCTTCCGGCACGCAAGAAACGCGCGGCCGGAGTACGTCCGATTCAAACCCTTCATAAAGGAAGTTCGTATGCCAGATAAACCTATGATCACCATTGACGGCAACACTGCGGCAGCGTATGTCGCTCATGCCCTCAACGAGGTCGTGGCGATCTATCCGATCACGCCCTCTTCGCCCATGGGAGAGCTCGCCGACCAGTACTCCGCTCAGGGCCGCAAGAATATTTGGGGCTCTGTTCCCCATGTCGTAGAAATGCAATCGGAGGCCGGCGCGGCCGGCGCCGTCCATGGCGCTCTGACCACCGGCGCATTGACGACCACGTTCACTGCATCGCAGGGACTCCTGCTCATGCTGCCGAACATGTACAAGATCGCCGGCGAGCTGAGCCCGGCCGTTTTCCACATCGCCGCCAGGGCAGTAGCCTCGCAGGCTTTGAGCATTTTCGGTGATCATTCCGACGTCATGGCCGCTCGCTCAACCGGATTCGGCGAAATCGCCTCGAACAACATCCAGGAAGTCAGCGATATGGCTCTTATCGCGACTGCGGCCTCGCTCGAAACTCGCGTTCCGTTCCTCCACTTCTTCGACGGTTTCAGAAGCTCTCACGAGATCCAGAAGGTTGAAGAGATCGACTACGAAACCATGAAGAAGATGATCAAGCCGGAAACGGTCCGCGCCCACCGCAAGCGCGCTCTCGATCCCGAGCATCCTTCCATCCGTGGTACGAGCCAGAATCCGGATGTCTTCTTTGCTGCACGCGAAACGGTCAACCCGTACTACGATGCGGCACCGGCGCGGGTTCAAGACGTTATGGACCGGTTCGAAAAGCTCACCGGCCGCCGGTACAAACTGTTCCAGTATGTCGGTCACCCCGAAGCCGAACGGGTCGTTCTCATGATGGGCACGGGCGCCGAAACCATGGACGAAACCGTCACGCATCTCGTCGAGCAGGGCGAGAAGGTCGGCCTTATCAAGGTACGCCTCTATCGGCCCTTCAGCCTCGATCATCTCGCGGCAGCGCTGCCGGCAACGGTCAAGAGCGTGTGCGCCCTCGACCGGACCAAGGAGCCGGGTACCTACGGGGAGCCTCTCTACGAAGACGTCAAGTCGTCGATACCGGAGATGATTTCCGGTGGCAAGGTCGGCTTCAAAACCATGCCCACCGTTGTGGGCGGACGCTACGGGCTCGGCTCGAACGAGTTCAACGCCGGCATGGCGAAGGCCGTCCTCGATAACCTCAAATCGGATAATCCTAAAGATCACTTCACGGTCGGAATCGAAGACGACGTAACGCACACCAGCCTCTCCTACGATCCGGACTTCCGACCGGCGGACGTCAACTTTCACCGTGCAATGTTTTACGGCCTCGGCTCCGACGGTACGGTGGGCGCAAACAAGAACTCCATCAAGATCATCGGTGAGGCCACCGACAACTACGCGCAGGGCTACTTCGTATACGACTCGAAGAAGGCCGGCGCCCAAACGGTAAGCCATCTGAGATTCGGCAAGCAGCCGATCAAGAGCACATACCTCATCCAGAAGGCAAGCTTTCTTGCATGTCATCAGTTCTCGTTTCTCGAGAAGTTCGATATGCTCTCGCATGCCGAGGACGGCGGGACGTTCCTCCTGAACGCCCCGTATTCCGCAGAGGAGATCTGGACAAAGATCCCCAAAGAGGTGCAGAAGCAAATCATCGATAAGAAACTCAGTTTCTACGTCATCAATGCAAACCGCATTGCGGACGAGATGGGCATGGGCAACCGCATCAACGTCATCATGCAGACGGCCTTCTTCAAGATCTCCGGCGTCATTCCCCCCGATGAGGCAATCCAACTCATCAAGGATGCGATCAAGAAGACCTACGGCAAGAAAGGCGAAGA
Source organism: Spirochaetia bacterium (assembly GCA_041686235.1). GTDB lineage: Bacteria > Spirochaetota > Spirochaetia > DSM-27196 > PWMO01 > JAAAOH01. The sequence continues at coordinate 109,001 of JAWLED010000001.1, forward strand.
GGTCGTTGAGAAGAACATCAAGACGGTCGATGCGGCGCTCGGTGCCATTGAGGAAGTAACGTACCCGAAGAAGGCCGAAAGCCGGACACACATTCAGCCGCCGGTCCCCGACAATGCTCCCGACTTCATAAAGCAGGTCACCGGGAAAATCATCGAAGGCAAGGGCGACGAGATTCCCGTCTCGAAGCTACCCACCGATGGAACCTACCCCACCGGCACCACGAAGTACGAGAAGCGAAACGTCGCACAGTACATTCCCGTTTGGGATCCGGCCGTTTGTATTCAATGCGGTGACTGCTCGGCAGTCTGCCCGCACGCTACCATCCGCATGAAGGCATACGACGAGAAGCATCTCGCCGACGCACCGGATACCTTCAAGTACACCGATGCAAAGGGCAAAGAGCTCAAGGGCTTGAAGTACACCCTCCAGGTCGCTCCCGAGGACTGCACCGGTTGCGGCGTCTGTGTGGAGATCTGCCCTGCCTATCGTAAAGAAAACGGCCAGAAGACCGAGTACAAGGCAATTAACATGGAACCGCAGATTCCGCTGCGGGACCAAGAGCGGGAGAATTGGGAATACTTTCTCAAGATCCCCAATACCGACCCGAGCCTCATCAACCGAAAGACGACGAAGGGCTCGCAGTTCCTCGAGCCCCTGTTCGAGTTCTCCGGCGCCTGCGCCGGCTGCGGGGAGACCCCTTACGTTAAGCTCATGAGCCAGCTCTTCGGGGATCGTGCCGTTATTGCAAATGCCACCGGCTGCTCCTCGATTTACGGCGGGAACCTCCCCACAACACCCTACAGTCAGCGCTCCGACGGCAGAGGCCCCGCGTGGTCGAACTCTCTGTTCGAAGACGCCGCCGAGTTCGGTTTTGGTATGCGGCTCACCGCGGACAAGCTCAGCCAGTATGCCTTCGAGCTCGTAGATCAGGCGCTCGAGCAAAAGATCGACGGAATCGATCCCAAGCTCCTGCGAGACATCAAGGAGAACACTCAGGGCACGCCAGAGGCTATCGAAGCCCAGCGCGCAAACCTCGAGACGTTCAAACAACAGCTCGAAAAGGCGGACACCGAGGAAGCGCGAGAGCTCCTTTCTACCGCCGATTACCTCATCAAGAAGTCGGTATGGATTCTCGGCGGCGACGGTTGGGGCTACGACATCGGCTACGGCGGTCTCGACCACGTTATTGCCCAGGGCCGAAACGTGAACATCCTCCTGCTCGACACCGAGGTTTACTCCAACACCGGCGGACAGATGTCGAAGGCTACGCCCATCGGGGCCATCGCCAAGTTTGCATATGCCGGTAAGACGCTCAAGAAGAAGGATCTTGGTCTCATGGCCATGACCTACGGCTACGTTTACGTGGCACGGGTTTCCATGGGCTATAACCGCATGCAGACGATCAAGGCGTTGCTCGAGGCAGAGGCCTACGACGGCCCCTCGCTCATCATCGCCTACTCCAACTGCATCTCACACGGCATCAACATGACAAAGGGCATGGATCAGCAGAAGGCGGCCGTTACCTCCGGGCTCTGGCCGTTGTACCGCTACAACCCCATGCTCGAGGCAGAAGGCAAAAACCCGTTGCAGCTCGATTCTAAGGAGCCTTCCACCTCGCTCTCCGACTACATGTACAAGGAGATTCGTTACCGGGCGCTCAGACAGAGCAATCCGGAGGTGGCACAGGAGCTCCTCGAGAAGGCCGAGAATACGGTTCAGTCTCAGTGGGAACTGTACAAATACCTTGCCGATAAACCGGGCTCGGCGGAGAGCTAAGCCCCAGCATCTCGTTTCTTCCTGAGTCTATTATGGCCGGGCGCTTCGGTGCCCGGCCTTTTTTGTGCTTGTTTACGCGCCCGCCGCCGGCGCCCCGCCTCGCTCGCGCCGAGCGCCGGTATCGATCTAAATTACGATCTGTTCAAAGGCGGTTCGAATTATCTGAGCCGCCTCTTCGGCGTCACGCTTCGGAACACGCGCGTCTTGGCGCAGGGAGTCGGCAAAAAACTTGTATATTCTCTCGAGCAGATTATCCGTCCTATAGAAGATGTAGGAAAAGTTGGCGCCCTTACTCTTGAGAATCGTGAAGGAACCGTAGGTCATGACCGGTTCTTTCCCAATCATGATCTTGTCTTGCCGTCGGCTGGTGTGGATGTCCAGCTCTTTGAACCGATACGGTATTTGCTCTATGTCACTGCGGTAGGTCGGTTCGACATGCTTTTTCGAGTAGTTCGCCGGCTCAACGAGCACAAAGATCTTCTGGCCGTCCGCCTGAAACGTCAAGCCTTCGTCGCTCGCAAAAATATCTTTCACGTTGTTGTAAGACGTTACTTCGTACTTCGTGTAGGCGGACGTTTCGTCGAAGAACGTGCTGATAATGTACCCACCGTCGGTTGGAAGCTCGCTGTTTCTATAGGCCGAAAACAGCTCTTTCATCTCTGCCATGCTGCACCTCACAGTCCTAGTACGTTTCTCTGTGCTATTGTATGCAAATGGATGCGATCTGTCAAATAATTCCACTATCCTTGCGAACGCGTCGTCACGACGATATACTGAGCCTTGACCATGACGGTAAACGAGGCGTATGACATCCTCAACCTTCGCCACAATGCGACCTCCGAAGAGCTCGTCGTAGCTTACCGCCGACTCGTCAAGGTGTTTCATCCCGACTACAATTCTGCTCGAGAAGCGTGGTCTACCGAAAAGATGACCCGGCTCAACATAGCGTATGAAACGGCTCGAGCCTTCATCGAATCCGAAGGTCCTTCCCGGCGCGGCGAAGCGCGCTCTGCCGCTCGCGCCTCAGCGCAGAGAGCCGGTCAACGCGCCGCAGCGCAACAGGCCCCCCACCACAGCCGTTACTCCGACTCGTCAGAACCAAAGCATGCGCCACGATCGACACCCCACGCGGAGGCGCCGGCTCGCGCCGGGCGAAACGTCGAACCGACGATGTCCCCGCACTTTGCCCGTCAATTCGAGGCCCCCTGGCAGATGGTGGTCGACGGTCTATATGTCTTCTATCAGTATGGCCTCGAAAACGTACACCTGCGCCGGGAAGGCGTAAGACGCTTCCGCTACCGCCAGGCCGTCAGAGGTCTGAAAGACGGATTATCGCGTCTCGAGCCTTTGTCCGGCGAAACCGTTACTGATCTCGACGCTATGCGCTTGAAGGTTGCACAAGATTTCTCGCGTGCATTCCTGCAGAATATGCTCATCGAAAAATACTACATCCCCACGCACCACCGGCATGAGGTAAAGGCATACAATCATTACAATACCGGCAGCGCATATCTCGATATTGCAATTAAGACCCGATTCTGCGGCGACCTTACGGAATCGAGAGAGAAACGCGCCGCTGCCGGAACCCTCGGGCTCGTGCAACACGAGCTTCTCACCGTCATTGCCAAGTACACCGAAAGCACCTGGGTGCCCGAGTCGATGATCAAGATGCACCTGCTCGATCGGTTCAATGCCGTGGTTAAAGCTGAGCTCAGCGCCTGAACCCGGATCGGCCCAGCAGCGCCCCTTGCGTCAATCGCAACAACCCCCTATGGTACCGGCTGTGAAAAACATAGATACCTCAATGAACAACCCAACTGATGGGAAACCGCTCATCCTCGTAACGAACGACGACGGCATCGGGTCTCCCGGATTACGCGCAGCCGTTGAAGCGGTCATGGGGCTCGGACAACTCCTAATCGCAGCACCAAGCCAACAGCAGACCGCGCGCGGACGCAGCATGGTAGGCAACAGATCCGACTTTTTCCACCCTACGACCCTTGCCGTCGGCGAGACCGGGCTGCCGGCGTTCCACATCGACGCCTCGCCGGCAATGGTGGTGCGCCACGCTCTTGCAGTTCTGTGCAACGGTCGCACTCCCAGCCTCGTTGTTTCGGGAATAAACTATGGGGAGAATCTCGGTAGCAATATCACCATCTCCGGCACCGTCGGTGCCGCCATGCAGGCCGCAGCCGCCGGCATCCCCGCTATTGCGGTCTCACGCCAGACGGAGATCGAGCACCACTATGTCTATGGCGATCTCGAGTGGGAAGAACCGGTGCGTGTCACCCGCACCTACGCCTCCCGCCTCCTCGAGCTCTCCGACGCGAGCGCGGAAAGCACGTCGCTGCCGTTTGACGTGCTCAAGATCGACGTGCCGCACGACTGTCCTCCGGGGACGGAGGAACGGATAACCCGGCTTTCACGCGAACACTACTTCCACTCCTCGGTAGCAGCTCCGCACCCCGAGAGCACGTTGTCCGAGGCGGTAACGAGCATCAATGCCGACCTCGAGAGCCTGCGTCCCGACGATGACATCTATGCCTTCGCCGTTGACCACGTCGTCTCGATAACACCTCTTACGCTCGATTGTACTGCCCCGCTCGAGCGCGCCGGAAAGGTGCTTTCACCGGCCCATTCGGCGCGAGACTCCACACACTAGCGTGGGGGAAGCACCCGAGCTCCACCATCGAGCCCCGACGCCGACCGGCGGCGCGTGGTGGCCCGCCGGCTTCGCTTGACATCGATGGTACGCGCTCTTTTTTTTTCACTGGTGCGCGCCTCAATCCTGCAAGCGGCACTAATTGTTGCTTTCGCCGCCCTCTTCCCTTCGTTTGATATTCATCTGGGCGATGGCCAACTTCGCAATCGGTATCCCGTACGGAGAGGTGGATACGTAGTTTAGTCCGCTATCCTTGGCAAACGGAATATTCTCGGGCTCCGCACCGTGCTCCCCGCACAGCCCCAAGTCGAGGTCCGGTCGAGTCAACCGACCCCGCTCGGCGGCGATGGCAATCATCTCCTTGACCTGCTCTCCGAGCACCTTGAACGGGTTTTCTTCGAGAAGGTCGAATTCGTTGTAGTCGGAGAAGAAATTGTTGAAGTCGTCACGAGATAGACCGTTGGTCGTCTGCGTCAAGTCGTTGGTCCCAAAGCTGAAGAAATCCGCATAGCGCGCGATCCGGTCAGCCTGGAGTGCGGCGGCGGGTAGCTCGATCATGGTGCCGATCTTATAGTCGAGCGCATCCTTGACCTTCATTTCTTTGCGCACGCCCTCTTCGATCTCCTCGACACCGACAATTGCCTTACCTTCTATTCGTTTCCCGTTGCGAATTGTCTTGAGCTCGTTCGCCGTCATCACAAGTGGGATCATAATCTCGGGAACGACGTCGATACCTTCATCCGCCTTTAGCTTATAGGCGGCCTGGAAAATCGCGCGAATCTGCATGTTGTAGATTTCCGGATAGGAGACCGCAACACGAATCCCTCGATGGCCCAACATCGGGTTAAACTCTTCGAGAAGATCACAGCGGAGCCTGATTTCCTTTTCGCTAATCTTAGGATGTCCCTCGCGGAAGAAATCTACAAACGACTTCATCGAATCCTGCGTGTGCGGCAAAAACTCGTGAAGCGGGGCGTCGAGAAGCCGGATAGTTACCGGCAAGCCCTTCATGATTTTGAACAACTGATAGAAGTCGTCCATTTGCATGGGCTCGAGCTTCTCGAGAACCTCCGCCCGCTCCTCGGAGGAGTCCGCGATGATCATCGAACGGAACGTGTTGATCCGGTCGTCGGCAAAAAACATGTGCTCGGTTCTGCACAACCCGATACCGCTCGCATTGAAGGTCCGCGACAATTCGGCGTCCTTCGGCTGATCGGCGTTTGCATGAACGTCGAAGTCCTCGATCTGGCCCTGAACAATGTCGAGAAACTCGAGAAGGCCGCTGCCCTCCGGCGTGGGCTTGCTGAGCCTCGCCGCACCAAAATAGATTGTCGGCTTCTCGTAGTAGGGCACGTTGAGGGTGATGTAGTCTCCCTCTTTAACCTCGGTATCGCCGATTTTCATCGAGTTCTTGAGGAATCGGGCATTCGGATAGACGAGGGCAACTTTCCCCAAGCTTCGCGCCACGACCGGCGCATGCGAGGCGTAGCCACCTTCCGAGCTCAACACGCCCTTCGCGACCTCAATCGCCTTCACGTCCTCGGCAAACGTCGAGGGCATAGCCAATATGAAGTCCGCAGGCTGGTTTTCCTGAATAGCCCGTTTGTGAGCCTTCAGCAGCGAGTCGGTAGAAAAATACACGCGCCCGATCGCCGCACCAACCGCGCCGGCTATTCCCCCGGCGGCGCTCTTGAACTTCCGCACCGAGCTTTCGTCGAGTGCCGCATGCAAGATCTCACTGAGCCGCCCCGGCTTGATCGCCTGGACTACGTACTCGTCGTCAACCACCTTTTCCTTGTGCAAGTCGAGAAGCGTCTTTATCTCCGCTTGCGTAGACTTATTCGGTACCGGTTGCTGATCGATGACCCATAACTTCCCGTTCTCCACGGTAAAGCGGACGCTGCGAATTTCTTTGAAGTACTTTTCGAGCTCCTTTCCAATGCGCTCGAGCTCTTTGTAGAACTTCTTCGAAACCTCCTGCAGGGAAACTCCCTCTTTTTCCCTCGCATCAAAGGCCTGCTCGAAGTACTCGCCGCTTATGACGTTTTCGCCCTCGATGATGTCGTGCGTGTAAAAGTTTCCAAACCCGGAGTTCTTACCGAAGTTCCCGAACACCATGCCCTGTACCACGAGCGAAGAGTCCACACTCGAGGTGCTGGCCTGAAAAAGCGCATGAAAAATCTTCACTACGTACATGAGCTGTTCATGCGTGTTGGTGTAGATTTCCTCCGGGAACAGATCACGCCCGGAATCGAGCGCCTGCTTTACGGTGTCTTTTTTGACCGTCTTTTGGTTCGTTGCGCTCTTCAGCGCGTCACGGTATTTCTGCAGCTTTTTCGCCCGCTCCTGCTTTACATCGGTAAGTAGCTCGAGCTCAATGATCTTTTGTACCAGATTCCCGTACTCGTGGTATGCAAAGCCCTCGCCGACGAACGAAGCAAAGCCGTCCACCGTGTGATCCCCCAATCCGATATTGTGGATGGAAGAGAGCGTTCGCACCATGTTGAGGGTCGGACTTTCGGCCACTTTGACCAAAAGCGGGTTATCCTTGTCGTTGAACCCCTTTTCCAGCGTCTGCTCCATACGGGCAATCGGCTTCTTATAGAGGTCGAACGCAATCGAGGGATCCTCGACGATTTCGCCGAGCAGCTCATTCGATAAGATAAAACCGGGCGCGATAGGCGCACCAAGTGACGCCAATTCCATCACGCGTGCCCCACGGCTGCCGATCGTTTCCAAAATCTCGGGATCCGAGATGAACTCCGAACTATTAAAGGAGTAGATTCGTCCCATATGCGCCTCTCGTGTGGTGGATTTTTAGAACAGGTCCAGGGTGCGCTCCAAGCCACCTCTCAGGAACGCCTCGAACCTCGGGCTGGCACCTTCGTAAAGATAGCGTTGTAGCTTTGACACGCCTTTGATGTTCTCGCCGACAACGCTAAACATAATCGGCGTTCCGTGCTTCACTTTACCCCATTTGAAGAGGCTATTTATGTCGTTGATGCGCTCGTCCTCGTACCAAATGAGCACGTCTAAATCCGGGTATTTGGTCTTGTAGCTGTCGATGATCCGCTTCCACGCCTCTACGTTACCGTTGTGAAACAGCTCGTTGGTGACAAGCACGGAATATCGAGGGGTGATCCGACGTTTCTTTCCGGTAGGAGCCGCACTCGGCGGTGCTTCCGTCGATACCGACTCCCGGCTCTCCGCCGGTGCCGCCTCGCGGCTGCGCGCGCTCGAGGTAGAGGTTGCCAAGTAGTCCTTTTTGTCACGCACCGTACCGCCGTAGAGCAGTTTCAGCAGATCGTCGATGGCGCCGTTAAGCACCTTTTCGTTCAGTCTTCCGTCGACCGAACCGGCGTAGACGACTACCAATTCGTCCCGCATAAGGGGCAGCGTGTCTTCCCACTGTGCTCTGCTCTTCGGATTGAGCACGAACAAACCGGCCTGTGGATGGTGATACGCCAGCACAAACTGCAAACGGCCCCATCCACTCACCCGCTCAACAAGCTTGTCCACTTCTTGAATCGTCTCGTTGAGGTTGTGGCCCTTATAGGCGTAGGCAAACTTATCCACCAGCAGTGCGTTTAGAAGCGCCCGTACTTGGTACCGCCCTAAACTTCCGTCGGCCAGAGACTCGTTGATGACGTCGGCCAGATTATAGCCGTCTTGTACTTCACTCGAAATCTGATTGGCCGTCTTAAAGTGGCGCAGAGCGGTGTTAAAACCCGCTCTGCGCGCAAGGAGATTCAAGGAATTTTCCATAACCTACAGCTCTTCGAGGTCGCTAGACGAAGATCCCTTCTTCTTTTTCGGAGGTGTCACGTCGGCTTTCCCTTTGACATTGGCGTCCGACGACTCTTCACCTTGGTCGTAATAGGACTCCGAGAGACTCTGCTTTCGCTCTTCTCCCACGCCCTCGGTGGAGAAGCTCTGATCCACATCTTCGCGAGTCGTTGATCGGCGTCGCTTGAATTGGGCAAATGCCGCATCCTGGAAGCCCTTGGAGATTCCGTGGAGGAACTCGTTGAGCACGTTGGCCATACCATTCAGCGTAAACTTCTTTCGCTTGATACTCGTGATATCCACGTCGAGGATCACGCCCGGCTGAATGTGATACGGGTTGATCAGATAATCGAAATCCTCGAACTGTTTTTCGAGGAAGTCGTGGCGCTTATCGAGCACAACACGCGACTTTGGATTCTGGAACCCAAAGGTCTCTTGGATCCGCTCCTGCGACCTCTGAAGCATCCGCTTGAGGAGATTCTTTTCGTAGAGATACGTTCGATTCAGCTTCTCTACGTCCGTTTCCTCTGCGCGTATGCGCATAATCTCATTCCAGGTGTGCTGCACGTCTTCGTAGAGAGGCTCGTTTCGCTCTTCGCGCACCCGACGAACTCGGCCGCGCACGCGCTTGGCGAGATCGCCGAAGTCGTCGACGCGGAAGCTGGACTTGCCGCTTTGATACACCGCTTCTACTACGTCGTACAGGTGGGAGATCTCGTTGGTGAAGGCCTCCATCTGTTTATCGTAGGCCTCCTGCTCCTTGATGAGCTGTTCGGCGTCGTAGTACTTGAGCCTCATCTGATAGCGCTCATCCGGCAGGCGCTCGTTCACCATGTCTTCGTACTCGCGAATAACGAGCTCACGTGCGTTCTTGAGGTTCTCGATGTACTGATACCCCATCTTCGAGGTGTCGAGAATGGAGGTTAGCGAGTTTACCGCCGTGTTGAACCCGCGGTTTCGGATGTTCTCCATATCGATGACCTTCTTGATGTTCTCGCGGATGTTCAGCGGATCGAACTCTTTCGGGTCGATCTCCGCGCGAAGGCCCTCGATCTTTTCGATGAGGTTCTTTGCCATGAACCGGTACCGGTTCGACTGCTCGTCTTCGGTCTCGTCGTCGGTGTAATTGGGTACACGCTTGATCTTCTCGAAGATGACCTCGGAGTCCGAGAGCTCTTCTTTGCCCTCATCGACGAGCTCGTCTTGGAACCGCTCGATCTCGCGGTCGATCAAGTTCGTAATCGTGCGAGCAATCTGATCCTTGATGAGGTACTCAACGGTTGCCTGATATTGGAAAATCGGGCTGATGAGCTCCGAATCGAGGACGTTCACGGTGAGCTTTACGTCGGTGACCGTCTTGGGCTTCTGCGTATTGTCCTTGAATGCACCCTTGACGATAGCGTAGGCGTTTTCCCCGCGAATGAAGGCACCGACATCGGTCTTCTGACGAAGCAACGAGTTGGTATCGTTTTCCAAGTCGTTGAGACCGCGCTGGATGTGCCCTTGAAGGTGGCCGTACATGTTTACGATCGATTTCTCGATCTCACCGGTGTTGAATTTGTCCGCGCCGCCGATCTCATCGAGAATGTCGGTGATTTCTTTCGGCGTGTAACGCGCGAGGACCTTGTTCTCCTCCCGGTCCACGTAGTTCCGGATCTTTTTGACCATCTCGTCTTCCGACGTGGTCATGTAGCGGTTGAACATGTTCTGGTAATTCTGGTTGAAGTAGTTGTACAACTTCTCCTTGATACCACCCATGACATCCAGCTGCTCGAGTACTTCGTTGGGTAGCTTGACCGAGATATCGTTTAGAACGTTCTCAGTTTCTTCTTCGATGAGTTGTTTATACTCGTCTTTCTGTGTCCGTCCCTCTTGCGCAAGACTGTTTCTCGATCCAACGGCCGAAGGCTTTGTCGGGTGAAAAACATTTGGGCTTTTTGGAAGACCTGGCATACTCACACTCCTTTGATCTGTGAAAGTCTTAAGGTTCGCCGTCCGTACAGAAATTATAGCACATCATGCGCGACTCGCAATTTCTGTCGCGAAATATGTATATTCGCTCTTACTCTCCCTGTCTTACCTCCTCAATGGTCTGTTGTACAAGGGATTCGAAGTTTTCAGCATAGGTAGAATCTCGGAGAGATACAAGGCGTTCGACGAGGGCGCCACGATCGGAGTAGTTGCCCTCTTCGTAGTCGGCCACGATTTCAAGGTATCGCTCGTAGCGCACTGCCAGCCTCTTCTCGATGAAGTCTGCGGCTATATCCCAAATGGTGTCTCCCTCGGCCACCGTGCGCGTTGATCCGTCAGGCAACACAAACTCGTTCCCCGGGAAGATCCAGTCGGGATTCGGCCCCACGTCTTCCGGCGCGCCCATCGGGCGGTAACCGTTGTCTTCAGCAATTCTATTTGCCATGCTAATGATGTCAAGAATCGTAACGACGATTCCACCAACCGATTCGCGTGGCTCGAGTCCCGGGATGCCCTCGAGGAGCTCTGCTTCCTCGGCCTCGCTCATCTCCTCCGACTGCTCGTTGTCGGACTGCTCGGCCGCCGCCGAATCGGCTATCTCATCTGCGTCTTGGGCGGAGTCTGCCTCCGTGCCGGGCTCCTCATCGCCGGCGGCAGGCTCGGCTTCGCTCCCGGACTCCGAGTCGGACCCCGTTCCCGGCTGCGCGTCGCTTTCGGCTTGCTCCTCCTGTGCTCCTCCATCTTGTTGTACGCCGGTTTCCTGCGCTATCTCATCCCGGCCGGGACCATAGATGAGGTAGCCTGCGCCGAGAAGAAGCAGTACGAGCAGCGCAGCTGCGATTCCAGCGATCGTCCGTCGCGTTCGTGTTCTGCGAGCCTTTCGAGATCTCCGGTCATGACTGCGTTTCCCGGCCCCTTCCTTTGGCTCGGCGGGGCTTTTTGCACCGCCTCCGCGGGCCTGCCGCGCAGCCTCTTCCCGTTCTCGCTCTTCGGTGCGCTCGTGCTTGGGAATCCGCGCCTTTACCAAATCGAGGTTCGCCAGCAATTCGTAGAGGCGGTCGTGCTCCGATGCAAAGACGTCCGGATCGAAGGGGTTCATAACCTCCTCATAGCGACCCACGAGCTCCTCTGCAAAGGCAACGTTGTCGGCGGTGACCATATCGGTAACGCGGTATAACACCACCGCGGACCCGTCGCCGGGGACATAAAACTCCCCGACGAGCGGCAGGAATCGTGAGCTCAGAGGCGGTGTGTGCGGCTTGGGCAACGCCGAGAGCAGTTGCCGGTAGCTTTTCTTCCGCGCCTCGTCACGCGCAGACAGCACCTCCGCCACCGCCCGGGCGTTCTCGAGGTATACCAAAAACAACGCGGAGAACTCACCCTCGACGTTGTCGAGAGCGCTTCGCACGTTTTTGGCGGCAGATTGCGCATCTGAGCCCGCCGAAGCCTGGCGGAAGAACTCGGTGAGGGCGCCGGCCGCCGCATCCTCGCCGGCGGAGAGCACGTCCGACCGCGAGCCCGTCGTGGTCCCGGGGAGGTAGTCGGCGATAAGCTGCGATACCTGCGGAGGCGGTTCTTCGTAAAACCGGTACAGGACGCCTTCGAGAAGAGGCCCCTTCCCGGATGCACCGGATTGGGAGAACCGCCACGCTCGTTTCGACGGATTGATATGGAGGCCGCCGTCGGCCGGTGTCTTCTCGCCGATGTGCAGCGTAAGCCCAGAGTCGCTTCGCTCCACCTCGTACGCCTTCTCGCGCGTGCGGATGCGATAGTCCAACAGAGGTATGAACTTATCGGTTCCCAGCCGCGAGATCTCATACTTCAGCGCGAGCTTTCCGTCCCCGGCAAACAGCTCCGCAATCGGGCGAACAGATTCCGAATGCTCGGTCACGATACGAAGCGGTGAGGATCCCCGCGTGCGCTTTATGAGGCGCACGAGTCCCTCGCCCGGCTCCGAGGCAACCACGGCGGATACCCGATCCGGGTCTATACCGCAGCCGGCCATAGCGGAGAAATAGGCTTCGTCCGTACCGAGTGCGGCAACCCGCCCGCGGCTGAACAGATAGGCGACCCCTCCGACGACAAAAAGCCCGGCGCTCCCGTAGTCGCGAACCGCATACTTCGTGCGGCTTCCCTGGAAGAGTTTCTTTATCTGGCGCGCACGCTCGGGGTAGTGGAGATCTTGTTCTTCCCGACGTTTGAGGTTGAAAATTTCGTTTTTGTCGATTTTCAGCCTGAGGTTTCCATCGTCGTAGAAGTAAGCATAGGCACCCTGCTCTTCGAGCTCTTCGTGGGCCTCCTCATAACCGATTGACGGAATCTCGGCGTGGTGCAGATAGGTCTTCATCCGCTCGACCGTGTCGGGATCGCCGATGTAGCGAAAGTCTTCGCCGTAACCCGGGGGAAGGTTCTGCTGCTCGAGAAGGGGACTTCCGGGAAGTAAATCCGTTACGACGATGGAGTAGACGAGCGGCCGCACTTCTTCGGGAAGCCCATGGGCGGTTCCAACTCGCAGAAACGGCTTGTAGTCTTCGATGTCGCGTCCGAGATACACGACATAGCACTCTTCATCTAGACGAAAAACCCGACGAATCGGGTATAGCCCGAAATCCTCCATTACACGCCCCAGCTTAGACTATAGCGGTTTCCCCTCCGAAAAGAAAGGGCCGGCCGATCGCAGTTCCCATTATCGGCACGGATAGGTCTTAATAAACCATCCTCTTACATTCTAAAGCAAAATCGTTATAATGAAAGACGCAGTGCAGAAAACGTGTGGATGAGGCCGGCCTGATGATCACAAACCAGTCACAGTATCGAAAGGTCATCCCCATAGCCAGCGGAAAAGGCGGCGTGGGCAAGTCGATCCTCAGCGCCAATCTCGGCATCATGCTCGCCGCATACGGCCGGCGCACCGTCCTTATAGACCTTGATCTCGGCGGGTCTAACCTCCACACCTACCTCGGCTTGAAGAATCGCCAACCCGGAATCGGGAACTTCGTATCGGATAAATCTCGCGATTTCAACTCGCTGGCGGTGCAGACTCCCTACAATAACCTCTGGTTTATCGCCGGCGACGTGTTGGTAACCGGAACGGCGAATCTGCTGCATCAGCAACGCAAAGCGCTCATATCGCGGATCGAGAAGATCGACGCGGACTTCGTTATACTCGACCTCGGCTCGGGAACGGGCCTGAACGTAATAGATTTCTTTCTCATCTCCAATGCGGGCATCCTTGTAAGCACCCCCCAGACCCCGGCCATACTCAACGCGTACAACTTTCTCAAGAACGCCACCTTTCGGCAGTTGCAGCGCAGTATCACTACACCGAAGAAGGTGGTTAGTTACCTCAAAGACGTGGTAAAGGACAAGGCCCCCGGGGCAACGCCGACCATCACGCAGATCATCGAAAAGATCGAGCGGATTTCAAACAAAGCGGGAGGCGAAGCCCGCGATCAGGTGACCACGCTTTTTCCCCATCTCGTCTTGAATATGGGCGAATCGCCCGAGGATCTGGACATCGCCTACAATTTTCGAGACCTCGTGGCAAAAAACCTCTCGGTCAATCTCGGATGCCTCGGCTTCGTATACCAGGACAAAGCAGTTGCCGCGGCGTTAAAGGGACTCAAACCGGTGGTAGTCGACCGGGAGGATTCGCTGGTCTCTCGGGAAATCGACCGGATCGCACAGAAACTGTTGCAGTCGCCGCAGTTTCCCGTCATGCCGCTCGACCGCCAAGAATACGAGGATTCGTTCGGGCTCGCCGCGATAGAGGCACAGAACGACTTCGGTGAGATCGACGGAATGGAAGAGGCGCGCAACCAGGCGGGCGTCTCGCCCGAAGATTTTCTTGCCATTATTGCGGCGCAAAAGAAACGAATAGAGGAGCTTCAGGGGACATTGCGCATGTTAACTATTAACAAATGACCCGCGCCGGTCCTCGAGGTAGTGATGGGCCGGGTTGGCTGAGTTCGGCGGGATGAGTTACAGGGGGGCGCAATAGCGCATTGGAGGTGCCCGAAATGCAGGGATTTGGATTGAGAGAGCGCCTAGATTCGATGCTGAGCGGTCACGGTGCTCATATTTCGTTTGCCGACGCCATCGAAGAGTTCCCAATAGAGCTCGCCGGAGCGCGGGTGGAGGGACTTGCTCACACCATGTGGCACCTCGTCTATCATGCACAGCTCGTACAGTGGGACATCGTCGACTTCATCCGCAATGAAGATCACGACTCGCCCTCCTACCCGGGAGGATTCTGGCCGGATTCCGATGGCCCGGAGTCCCCTTTGCAGTGGGTGGAGACGGTAGACCGCTTTGCCGAAGACCTTGCCTGGATGCGGCGGCTGATAACGGATCCGGATCAGGACCTTTTTGCGCCGTTTGCCCATGGTGCGGGACACAACCTTTTCCACGAAGCGCTCACGCTCGCGGATCACAACTCCTACCATATTGGGCAGATCGTAGACTTGCGAATGCTGCTCGGTGTATCGGTGAGGGACTGGTGAGGCGAGCTACGAAACGGGTGCGTCTGAGACCCGCCGATGAGCGGGGCCGGCGCCGGTGACCGTGGGGCGCAGGCGGTCGGCGCCGCCGGCCCTAGCGCGCCGAGTCCGGCGCCGCTATTTCTCTTCGCCGCGCGAAGCGTGTCTTCCTCCAAAGAGACCCTTGCGCCGAGTACTGCCGGCCTTCTCGGCGGCGCTCCCCGGCATGCGCGCTATGTCCTCAGGTTTTCCCGCGGCAAGCATTACATCCCCCGGGTCGATTTCGTAGATCGGCGAGATAAAATCGTAGTCGTCGTGACCGCGCTTTCGAATTGCAATCGCGTTAACGCCGTACTTTTTTCTCAAGTCCAGCTCGACAACGTTTCTGCCGTGAAATCTCTCGGGGAGCTGCACCTCGGCAATGACGAGGTGGTCCCCAATGGGAAAATAGTCGAGCATTGATACCGAAACGAGCGGCTGGACGAGCCGCTTGGCCGCCTCTTGGTTGGGGTATATGACGTCCGTTGCACCTGCGATGGTTAGTATCTCGGCGTGCGGATCGGTCTCCGCCTTCGCGATAATCTTACGGACCCCCATCTTCGAGAGGTAATTGCTTGCAAGTATGGAGCCTTCGATGCTCTTTCCCATATCGATGATTACCGCATCCACGGTGTCCGGCACGATCCGCTCGATGGTATCGCGGCGCACCCCGTTTGCAATGTAGGCGGCGGAAACCCGATCTTCATACTCCTGGATGATTTCCTCATCCTGATCGAGAATGAGCACCTCGACATCGTGCCTGAGAAGCTCCTCGAGAACGCGTTGGCCGAACTTCCCGAGACCGATCATGGCAAACTGTTTCATTTCGTTCTCCCTGCAGAGGTATCATACCCGACGGGACGGTCTCTGCTTGTTCCTGCTTGGCTTTCGTTTGTCTCTGGTTGTCTCGCCCCTCGTGATCATCCTATCAGCACTCGGCCTCGCGGGTAATCGATGGCATGGCGTTTTTCCCGTCGATTCACCGGCATCACCAGCGATATCAGCCCGAGTCGTCCGGCGATCATCGTCGCAATGATGACGAGCTTGGCGGGCCCCGATAGCTCCGGGGTAATTCCGGTGGAGAGGCCTACTGTGCCGAACGCCGAAAACGCCTCGAACACCACATCGATAAACCCCCATTCTCCCTGCGGCACGACTCGTTGCACCAACAACAGGAGGAATACCGCCGCGAAGAGCAGCAAGAGCCCCTTCATTGCAAACGCAAATGCGTTGGCTACGGTGCCCGGGGCGACGCGCCTTCGACCCAGCTGGAGCTCCCCCTGTCTGTCGGTGCCGGTGAGCGCCGCGGCGACCACCACCAAAACGGTGGTCACCTTGAGTCCTCCCGCAGCCGAGCCGGGCGCGCCTCCGATCAGCATAAGGACGAGGGTAAAAAACTGCGCGGGCAGCGGGAGGTCGCCCTGTGGAATGGTGTTGAAGCCGGCTGTTCGCGTGGTAATGCTCTGAAAGAGCGCGTTGAATATCCGAAGCCCGACTGCCCGCTCGGCCCCGGAAGATGCTCCTTCCATGCTTGCCTCGGAGGCCGTGCTCGGCGCGACGGCCGCCGAGCCGGGAAACAACTCCGCGGGGACCAGCGCCAGGTATCCGACCGTACCCACAATAATGAGAAAGGCGGTGGCCGAAAGCACGATCCGGGTATGGAGGGTGAGGCGCATGCTCCGGCCGAGAAGGCGTTTTCGCACCTCCTCGAGGACAACGAACCCAATGCCCCCGAACACAATAAGCACCATGACCGTGCCGGTCACCAGCGGAGCCGTTCCAAAGCTCTCGAGACTATCGGGATTAAGTGAGAACCCGGCGTTGAAGAAGGCGGATGTGGCGTGAAATGCCGAGGTGAGAACGGGGGCCTCCATACCCGCGCGGCTAAAACCGGCGTAGAGCGCCACTGCGCCGATCGCTTGAAGAGAAACCGCCCACAGGATGATTGCTCTAATGATGCGGCGGGGGTTTACCTCGACCGTTTCAAGCGAGTAACCGCGAATGAGCTCGCGATTTCGAAGAGACACGCGCGCTCTACGCCGCCACAGGTAGATCGTGGAGAATGTGACGATGCCGAGCCCTCCGGCCTCGATGAGCGTCATGATCACGAGCTGACCGAAGAGACTGTAGTTGGGCGTATTAATCGTGTAGAGGCCGGTCACGCAGGCGGCTGACGTAGCGGTAAAGAGGGCGTCAACGAATGCCACTCGTCCAGGGCCGGGCCATGCCGCCGGTAAGCTTATCAGCACCGTGCCGACGGCGATGATCACGAAGAAGTAGGCGAAAAGCAAAAAGCGGCCGGAATACTGGAATCGTTTCATGTCACCTATGGTATGTGCGTATCCGCATACGCGATGGCGCGGTTGCCGCGGGAGCCCCGGCGGCGGAGCCGGCTCCGCCGGCCACGCGCGCGGGCCGGCCACGAGCGCGGACCGGGCCCGAGCGCGGGTCCGCCTACAGGGTTTTCCAGAACCGATAATTATTATCTTCCATTTCCCGCAATGAGGCCATGGGAAAGAACTTTGTTTTCTCGTTTGTCGCAAACATGAAACCGTGGCGTATCTGCTTGTAAGAGACGGCGTCCATGGAGCTATCCACGCAGAGCC
>JAWLED010000158.1:0-3791 GCA_041686235.1 Spirochaetia bacterium
AATGAGGAGAGAAAACAAATGAGTTACACCGAAGACATGTTTTCCCTTGAGGGAGTCAACGCAGTAGTCACCGGCGGTGCCGGCGTGCTGCCGAGTGCCATGGCGAGTTGCATGCTCCGCGCCGGAGCGAACGTCAGCATTTGGGGCCGGGGAACCGGACATCCGGTGGAAGAAGCAGCCGACCGGTTGGAACAACAGACCGGCGCTACAGGGCGCGTGTTCGCGGAAACCGTGGATACGGCCGATGAGAAGTCGGTAGAGGAGGCGCTTGCGCGAACCGAATCGACGATGGGCATGCCGACGGTTCTGATAAACGGCGTTGGCGGCAACAAGGGCAAGAGCGACTTTGTGGACATCGATACGGAGAACTTCAATGAAGTGGTGGAGATGAACCTGGTCGCCGGGTTGATCATTCCCTCCAAGGTGTTTGCTCGCCGCTGGCAATCGACGCAGAGCAAAGCATCCATCATAAACCTCGGTTCTATGACCTCGTTTGTGGCGCTTTCCGGTACTTGGGCGTATAGCGCGGCGAAATCGGCGGTGAAGACCCTGACCGAAGGGGCGGCTCGTGAGTTGGCACCGCTGGTGCGGGTGAACGCCATTGCGCCGGGGTTTTTCGTGGGATATCAGAATAAGGCTTTATTGATAAAGAACGAAGAAACCGGCGAGCTCACCGACCGCGGCGAAGCAATTATTGGTCGCACGCCGTTCGGCCGTTTCGGTCGCATGGACGATATCGAAGGGGCAACAATCTTTCTCGCAAGCGAGAAAGCTTCGGGTTTCATAACAGGGGTGACACTCCCCGTCGACGGCGGCTATCTTACCGACAACATTTGACCACGGCATCTAACCAAGCCATTGCAAGGAGGCGGTGATGAAGGGGTTTCTTACCGACGATTTTATTCTCGAGACTGATACGGCACGTCGGCTCTATCATGACTACGCCGCGAGCATGCCGATTTTTGATTTTCACTGCCATTTGCCGCCGCAGAGTATCGCGGAGGATCGACGCTACGAAAATCTGACCGACATCTGGCTGCGCGGCGACCACTACAAATGGCGGGCCATGCGAACCAACGGGGTGCCCGAGCGTCGGATAACAGGAGCTGCCGAGGACTACGATAAGTTCCTCGCGTTTGCCGAAACCGTCCCTCATACCATCGGCAACCCCATTTACCACTGGACCCACATGGAGCTCAAACGGCCCTTCGGTATCGATGAGCTCGTCCTCGGCCCCGATACCGCGGACTCGGTGTGGCAGCAAACGAAAGAAATGCTCGGCAAGCCGGGATTTTCCACCCGCGGAATCCTCGATCAAATGAACGTGAAGGTAATCTGTACCACAGACGATCCGATCGACGATCTTCGCTACCACGAGCACATTGCTTCCGATCCCACGGCGAGCGTCGTCGTACGTCCCGCGTTCAGACCGGACAAGGCGTTTCATGCCGAAGACCCGGTGCGATACAACGAGTATCTTGATAAGCTGGAGCAGGCATCAGGCACCTCGATCAAAGGCTACGAGGATCTACTTGCGGCACTGCGAACGCGGATCGATTTCTTTCACCAACACGGGTGTCGGGTCTCCGACCATGCGTTGCAGACGGCGGTGTTCGATGAAAACGCGGAGGCAGTTTCCCCCGAGGTCTTTTCGAAGTTGCGAGCCGGGCGCGCGGTCTCGACGCAGGAGCTCAACGCTTTTATGACCGGGGTAATTCTGTTTCTGGGACGAGAATATGCGAAGCGAGGGTGGGTGCTGCAGTTGCACCTTGGCGCATTACGCAATAACAACACACGGCTGTTCGAGAAGCTCGGCCCCGACACCGGGTTTGATTCGATGGCGGACGAGCCGATGGCAGCTCCGCTTTCTCGTCTGCTCAACGCGCTCGATGTAACCGAGGAATTGCCGAAGACCGTTCTCTACATCCTCAACCCGCGCGACAACGAGATGATTGCCTCGATGATTGGCAACTTTCAGGATGGAAGCGTGCCCGGAAAAATCCAGTTCGGCTCAGCCTGGTGGTTCAACGATCAGAAGGACGGTATGGAGCGCCATCTCACCGCCGTTGCCAATATGAGCTTATTGCGGCGCTTCGTTGGTATGCTGACCGACTCACGAAGCTTCTTATCCTTTCCACGGCACGAGTATTTTCGACGCATTTTGTGCAATCTCATCGGCGGATGGGCCGAGCGCGGGGAGGCGCCGCGGGATATGGACTTGCTGGGAAACATGGTTCAAGACATTTCCTGGAACAATGCACGTAACTTTTTTGCACTAGAGGACACGTAATGAACAACATTATCGATATCGTACGCAGCGAAAAACTGCTCGAGCATTCGCAACAAGAGCTCGACCGTCTCAAAGGACATGCTCCGGTCGTCATCGGCAGCTCGGAGGCTGGTATTTATCGCCGGTCGCTCTATCGAAACGGGGAGGTGCTTTACTTCATCGGGCGAACCGCTACCGAGAAGGCGCTTTACGCGGTCTCATCTCAGGCGGCGGATACGCCGTTCGGTGCTCTCGAGTCAAACGGTGGCGTATATGCGCGGCGCATAGAAATGAATAACGAAACGGTGCCGATGCTGTGGCAGCTTTTCCCGTTTACCCGGCCCGTGTCGCTGCGCAATGAGCGCACCACGGTTGGCATGGGTGACCGGCTCGGAGTGGCAAGCGGCGGGCACATTCGCGCGGCGCGAAAGTATCATCTGTATCCCGTGTTGGCTCAACAGAGCCTCAGAGAGCTCGATTATACCGGGCGCAGCTTCGGGGACGTCGTTGCCGACGCAAGCTTCGCGGTGTTTCAGGAAGGCTACGAGAAGGGTTTCGGTGCGGACGCCGATCACATGAAAACGATCGAAGCTATCGACGGCGCTCTCGGCGAGGCGATGCCGATGATCACCCTCGATCTAACCGAGGTCCTGAACCCTGCGGCCGCCGAGTGGTCGGAAGCCGATATTCGTGGTGCCTACGGGAAACTCGATGCCGCACTGCGTGAACGGTTGGAGCGGGACTATGTAGACGTGGGCTATGATGCCGGCGGCACGACGCTGATGCTCGACCGAACGGAGTTGCAGAAGTGCGCCCTGCTCTACGGTGACGCGCTGGACTTTGCCGAGGAGGTTGACGCCCATTTGGAAGAGAAAACCGGCGGCGCCTACGATCTCGAGATCAGTGTGGACGAGACGACGACGCCGACACTTCCTGAGCACCATCTCTTCATTGCCCGCGAGTTGCAGGTGCGTGGCGTCACGGTAAACAGCCTTGCCCCCCGTTTTATCGGGGACTTTCAAAAAGCCATCGATTACATCGGCGATGTCGACGAGTTTGACGAGCAGTTCGTGGTCCACTGCGCCATCGCACAGGCGTTTGGCGGTTATAAGATTTCGGTCCACTCGGGAAGCGACAAGTTTGCGGTATACCCGTCTATCGGTACCCATACTGCAGGAAGGCTCCATCTAAAGACCTCGGGAACGAGTTGGCTGGAGGCTCTCAGAGCGGTGGCAATGCGGGACCCCGAGCTGTATCGGGTGATCCACCGGAAAACCTACGAGTATTACCCCAAGGCGCTGGCAAACTATCATATTACCGCCGAGGTGAGCGGGGTGCGCCCCCTCGATGAGGTCTCAGACGCCGAGCTTCCGTCCTATCTCGAGGATCCGAACTGGAGGCAGTTCCTCCACATCTCCTACGGTGGGCTGCTAAACGATCCGGAGGTCCGCGGTCCCTTCTTTCGGTTTCTTCACGAAAACGAAGAGCTATACTTCGAGCTCCTCGAGCGGCACTTCGACAA
>JAWLED010000066.1:0-16659 GCA_041686235.1 Spirochaetia bacterium
GGGCGGCGCGTCCGAGGTCTTGCTGTCGCAACAACGGACCCTCGAGTCGCACGGTTATCGTGTGACGGTGGTCCGCGAGCGGGGAGCGGCAATCGAGTGTGTTCGGGACGACCCGTCGATAGATCTTGTCATGGTGGATATCGGACTCGATGGCGGTACGGGCGGGGCGGGTACGGCCGGGGCGGGCACCGCCGGGGAGATCCTCAACGTGCGTCGCCTACCGGTTGTGCTTCTCTCCTTGGACGATGCCGCGCAAGGGCTGGTGAAGCACGTCGAGGGCCTCATACACTCCCGATACGCGCCCGAAAGGGCAGACGAAGGCGAGCCCCAAAAAAGCGAGTTGCAGGCGTCGGAAGCTCAAAGTGAGCAACGCCGGCGCTATCTCGAGGCGGTCCTCAGAGCCACACCGAACGCGGTGGTCACCCTTGATGCCGCACACCGAGTGCTCGATTGGAATCCCGGCGCCGAGGAGATCTTCGGCTATAGCGGGCAGGAGGCTCGCGGGCAAGAGATCGACGAGCTCATCGCAGGTCGCGGAGGCGATCAACAGATAGCGGCAGAGGCCCGGGAAATGACGTCTCGGGTTGCGGCACGGGAGGTGTTCCCGCACTTCGAGACGGTGCGATACCGCAAAGACGGAAGCCCCGTGGATGTCGTGGTCTCCGGAGCGCCGATCCTCTCAGAGGGGAAACTTGTCGGCGTCGTTGCCGTCTACACCGATATCTCAGAACGTGCAAAGGCTCAGCGAGAGCTTGCCGAGCAGCGCGAGCGCGCCGAGACATTGCTTCGCGAGCGGGAGGTCCTGTTTCGCGAAACCCAGCACCGTACGAAAAACGACTTGAGCCTCGTGCGTTCGCTGTTGTCCCTCGAGGCTTCTCGAAGCGAGGACCCCGCGTGTTCCGAGGTCCTCGAGGAGGCGAGCGGCCGCGTTGCGGTGATGAGCAGGCTCCACGAGCTTTTGTTTCGCAGCGGCGATGTTACCGATGTCAATGTGCAGCCGTTCTTTGATGAGATCGTGGAGGAGCTGCGTTCGAGCTGGGCGCCGGGAGAGGTGTCGATGGAGGTGAGCGCTGAGGATTTTCGGGTGCCGGCCCGACTCTCGGTAAGTCTCGGCATCATCTTCAACGAGCTCGTCACCAATTCCCTCAAGTACGGATTTGCTACAGGACGGACCGGCCAAATCGCTTCGGAAGTCGGGCTCGATGAAAACGGCAATGTCGTCATCTACTACTCGGACACCGGTGTCGGTTTCCCATCCGAGGTCCTGACCGGAGAACGCGCGGGACTCGGGTTGACTATCATCGAGTCCCTCGTAGAACAACACGAGGGGAAGCTCGACCTGTGGAACGACGGCGGGGCGAGGGTGCGTGTCATGTTGAAACTGCCCCCCGGATGACGTGATCGGCGTGTTCGGGTAAGATTGCCGCTATGCGCGACGATGCCGACGCCGCACGCGGGCTCCTCGTGGGCACTCTCTATACATTGGCCGCTTTTGTGACGTGGGGGCTGCTTCCCCTGTATTGGAAGCTTTTGAGCGACGTCTCCGCTCCGGTCATTCTTGCACACAGAATCATTTGGTCATTCGCATTCGTAAGCGCGGTCCTGCTGGTGTTGGGCAGATTTCGGCCGATGATGTTTCTGCGAGATCCCTCGCGCCGGCGCGCGGTATTCCTCACCGCCGCTCTCATTGCGGTAAACTGGTTCACCTACATCTGGGCGGTGAGTACCGAGCAACTCGTCGAGGCGAGCATGGGCTATTATATCAACCCCCTGTTCAGCGTGTTCTTGGGGCTCGTTATCCTCAAAGAGCGTCTTAGCCGACTCGAGGCGGCGGCGCTGATTCTGGCGGCCATTGGCGTTGCAAATATAGCGCTGCGGTACGGGCGGATTCCCTGGATTGCGCTGCTGCTTACCGCGTCGTTCGGCTTTTACGGTCTTCTGAAGAAGCTCGTGGCAGTTGATTCGCTTACAGCCCTCTCGCTCGAGACCGCTATTCTCTCCCCCTTCGCCGTGTTCTACCTCGCCGGCGTCGTCGCATGGGCGGAACCTGCCGCGGCAACCGCGGCTGCGGGGGACGGAGGATTGACGGCAACAGGCCTCGCGGCGCTTGCTCCCGCTTTTGGGGGTGGCTCGGGGGACGGAGGATTTGCGACGGTGGTTCTCCTGCTCTTTGCCGGGGTTGTCACCGCGATGCCGCTCTATTGGTTTGCCAAGGGCGCACAGCGTATTCCGCTCTCTCAGGTCGGGTTTATGCAATACATCGCACCGTCGCTCATGCTGTTAATCGGCGTGTTTCTCTTCGGAGAGGCCTTCACCGCGGTTCACGCGGTGAGTTTTGCCTTCATCTGGGCGGGGCTTGCACTGTATTCGATTTCGCGGTTCGGAGCCCACAGAAACCGCCGTGAGACGGCTCGGCGTGAGGCGCGCCGCGTTGCAGCAGAACCGGATTCCAGTTAGGCTCTGCGGGTATGAAACACACGATATGCGTCCTCGGGGGCGACCAAACGGGACAGGAACTACTCAACGAAGCGCTTCGGGTATTCGACCCGGCCGTTATCGATACACCGCTTGAGTTTCTTCACTTCGATTTGAGTCTCGAAAACAGGCGTGCCACCGACAACGCGGTTGTGTATGAGGCCGGGAAAGCCATTAGAGAGCACCGCCTCGCCATCAAGGCCGCCACCGTCACGCCTGAGGCGGCCGGCGATGTGGGCAGTCCAAACCGCATCCTGCGCGAAGAAATGGAGGCGGACGTAATTCTGCGGACGGGCCGACGGATACCCGGTGTGCGGCCCATTGCCGGGGTATTTGCGCCGATCAGCGTCGTGCGGATGGCCCGCGATGACGCCTACGGCGCAGCGGAATGGCGAGAAGGCGGGGAAGGCTCTCCAGACGAGCAGGCATTTCGTACCGAGCGCATCTCACGCCGGGTTTCGCGAGCGGTGGCGGAGTACGCCTTCCAACATGCCCACAAGACCGGCGCAAAGGTTTTCGGCGGACCGAAGTTCACCGTGAGTCCGGTTTATGAGGGTATGTTCAAGGAAGAGCTCGACGCGGCCGCAGGCCGATGGCCGCAGGTAACCTACGAGCCCCAGCTCATCGACGCAACGTTTGCTCTGTTGCTTGCAACCTCCGGCGATCCGCTTGTCATACCGGCTCTCAACCGTGACGGCGACCTGCTTTCCGACACCGTTTTGCAGATGTTCGGCTCTCTCGCCGGGTCGGAATCGCTTGTGCTTTCGATGGGAGAAAGCGGGACGGTGGACAGTGTCATGGCCGAGGCGCCGCACGGGACGGCACCGGCGTTGGAAGGAAAAAACGTGGCGAATCCAATGGCGATGATTCTTGCCGCAGCGTCACTGCTATCGTTTGTCGAGGGCAATGCGGCTGCCCGGGCAAGTCGTGCCATTTACGAGTCCACGCTCGAGGCGGCGCATGACGGCATTCGCACCGCCGATCTGGGCGGGTCGGCCAAGACCGACGAGTTCAGCGGCGAAATCGTGCGACGGGTAAAAAACAAACTCGAGGTCTGGTCCTCCCTTGGGTGAACGGCGCTCGCCGCCGGCGACGCTGCCCGTGGCATCATCCGCGGCCGGGGACGCTGCCCGTGGCATCATCCGCCGCCGGCGACGCTGCCCGCCGCCGACCGGCGCCCGCCGCCCGGCTCACTTGTCACTCTCTTCCACCCGCAAAACGACTTTACCTGTGTTCTTGCGCTCATGAATGAACCTGTGGGCCTCCCGTACCTCCTCGAAGGCGAACGTGTGTCCCGCCCGCGGGGAGACGCGGCCTTCGGCTGCGAGCTCCATGATGCGCTCGCCGATACTCCGCAGACGGGGAATCTCGCCCCATAGATGTCCGAGATTTAGCCCCATGATTGCCGCATTGTCGTTCATGAGCTTGACCGGAGAAAAGCGCGGCATCTTCAAGAACGACGCGAGTGCCCGCGGCAGAGAGCGCTTAGAGCTGCCCACTATGGACGATACGCCGTAGGCGACGATTCTTCCCAGCGGCGAGAGCAGCGCATAATCGGTCTTCAGCGAAGAGCCGCCGAGCGGATCGAGGATGAGATGTACCCCCGCCCCTTCGGTGAGCCGTTCTACCGCCTCGCCCACGTCCTCGCTGCGGTAGTCTATGGGATGATGGAGACCGAGCCCTTCGAGATAGGCGTGCTTTTGCCGGGAAGCCGTTCCGAGTATGGTGGTTGCCTTGAGCGACGCAAGCTGCACCGCCGCAACGCCCACGCCGCCTCCTGCATTCTGGATGAGGACCCGCTCGCCCTCTTGGAGATTTCCAAAATGATAGAGGGCGAGGTAGGCGGTGAAGAAATTAACCGGGATGGCGGCTGCATCCGCAAATGAGATGGTGGACGGCAGGGAAAACACCTGGGCTTCGCTCACGCAGACTTCGGTCGCATAGCCTCCGAAGCGAGTGAGGGCAACGACCCGCTCGCCTTCCACGCATCCGGTGACCTGTGCGCCGCAGGTGTCGACGACTCCCGCTACCTCATATCCCACCACGCAGGGGTAGTCCGGCGCATCGGGATAGACCCCCATACGCGCCATCAGATCGGCGAAGTTGATGCCGACGGCCTCTACCGAGATCCGCACTTGAGTCGGCCCGGGCTCAGGCGCCGGCCCCTGAGCGATTTCAAGGACGTCGACACCGCCGGGCTTTCGGATCCAAATGGTTTTCATATGCTCACCGACCACCGTTCTCTCGATAGTACTCCCGTTCCAGTGTCTCGCTACGCTGTGTGGAGTTTCGCAGCCATTCAAGCATGATTGTTTCCTTTTCCGCCTCGCTCAGGCGCCATGGCAGACCGCTGTTGCGCAGTTGCAGTGTCGTGTGGTGCAGCACGATGGCCGCCGCAACCGAAATATTGAAGCTCTCCACGAATCCGTAGATCGGAATGCGAAGGTGCTCATCCGCCTGCTCGACGGCGCCCGGGCTGAGGCCGTCGAGCTCGTTTCCGAGCAGAAACGCAACTTTGCCGGCGCCGAGGTCGAGCTCTTCGAGCGCGGTGTCTTTGCGATGCGGTGAGGTAGCGATGACGCGATACCCGGCACCTTTGAGCGAGGAAACGGCGGCCGAGGTGTTGTCACCGCTGCGGTTGTATTTGATGAGGTTTAGCCATTGAGAGCTTCCGAGCGCCACATCCGGATTTACCTTGTAGGTGTTTCGATTCTCGATGATGTGAACGTCCTGCACGCCGAAGCCGTCACAGGTGCGCAGGACCGCGCTTGCGTTGTGCGGTTGGTAAATGTCCTCGAGCGCGACGGTGATGTAGCGCGTGCGATATTCGAGTACGTGTTGCAACCGTTCGAGGCGGCGTTCGGTTACGAAACCGGAAAGATATGTAAGCAATCCGTGATCTACAGGCACGCCCGCTATTGTGCCCTCCCTGCCTGCGGGCTGCAACCCGTTTAAACACGATCCGAGCAACCCTCACTGCGCCGGGCGCCGGCCACCGGCTTCGCCCGCCTGAGCCGCCTCAATCGCCTCGTGAGGCTCTGCTCGGTAGCGGGGGTCCGGATGGAGAAAGCTGTAGCAAATGCGGCCGTTTTTGCCCGCCACGTAGCACGCGGGCAGGGGAAGGAGCGGCGTCTCGGGGTCGAGCTCGAGGGCGAGGAGCTCCGCGAACTCCGCCGGGGCGCGAAAGCGGATGCCCAACGCATCGGCGAGCGTCCCCTCGTCGTGGAGCAGGGGATAGTGCACCCCGAGTGCCGTCGCGGTACGCTCGGCAGCCTCAGGTGCCTCAGGGGTCAGGGCGATGAGAGAGGGAAGCGGTGCGGGGCCGCCACCCTGCAGCAACGCACGGTCCCAGGCGGTAAGTGTTTGCCGGCAAAACGGTGATTGCCCGCTGAGGTACCACATAATGACGAGTGGCGCGCCGCCCTCCTCGCTGGGCTCAACCGCCTCAGCCGGGCCGTGCCCCTCGAGCGACTCGAACACCGCCGGCAGGTATTGCTCCGCGTGAAGCGCCGCCTCGACAACGCGGGCTTCGGCGGCAGCCGCTGCGGCGGCGTCGTAGGCTGCGATCTCGGCTATGGGCCGTGTGTCGAGTTGCTCGCCGCGTAATCGAAGGAGCTCATCTCGAAGCGGCGAAGCACCGCCGCCGCCCGCGGGGCCGCTGCCGCTGGGCCGCCGGCGTTGGTCATCACCCAAAGTGCTGATCCCTCATCGGGCGCCGAAGCCGGTGACGATCGTCTTTACCGTCTTGAAGGTAATGAGTACGTCCAGCCAGAATGAAAAGTGCTTGACGTAGTACAAGTCGTGCTCGAGCTTGGTGCGGGTTTCCTCGTGGTCGGCGGCGTACCCGTGGTTTACCTGTGCCCACCCGGTGATGCCCGGCTTCACCAGGTGCCGGTAGGCGTAGTAGGGGATCTCGGTTTCGAACCGCTCCACGAAGCCGACCTGCTCCGGCCGTGGCCCGATGAGGCTCATGTCTCCCACGAGTATATTCCAAAATTGGGGAAGCTCGTCGAGGCGAAACTTCCTGATGAACGCCCCCACCTTTGTAACGCGCTTGTCTTTTGTCTCTGCGAACTTTGCCTCATGATCGCCGGTGGTATGAGCCATGCTTCGAAACTTGTGCATACGGAAGGCCCGGCCTCCCTGGCCAACGCGGTTTTGTGTGAAGACGATCGGGCCGGGTGAATCGAGACGAATAGCGGCAGCAGTGAGGATCATCAATGGAAGCGAAATCGGCAGGCTCACCAAAACAAAGAGTATGCCTTCCACCCGTTTTATCATTTGATAAACGGGAGACACATTGAATGCCTCGATGACGCCTTCGGAGAGGTGCACGAGCGAGACTCTGCCTGTAAACGCCTCGAAGACCTCTTCGGCGGGGTAAATTTCGATTCCGTGAAGGGTACAGTGAGAGAAGAATCGCACCCACTCGTCCTCGCGCCGCTCGGCCATGTCGACGATGATGCCATGGGCGTGATCGGTGAGGACTTCCGGGTCCGGTGTGTCGAGAATCGCGATGTCGACCTGATTCTGTAGGCCCGGGATTTGGAGGAGCTCGTGCGTCACACCGCCGGGTACGACGTGCAAGTGCAGATTGGGAGAACCCTGGCGCAGGTTGACCCATATCCAGAGCAACAAAAAGGCGGTTCCAAAGAAGGTAAAGATGAAGGTGTTGGAATAGTATACACGGGTGACCGAAACTAACAGGTAGACGATGCTTGCAAAAATCCCGACCACCAGAAGTAACAACCCGACCGCCTCTACGGTGGGGAAGCGAATGAGACGGCGAAGTACCAGCACCATCGTCAAGTAAGAGACGAGACAGAGCAACCCCATAGGAACCGCGTCGAGACGCACCCAGAAGTGGTAGGTATCGTAGCTCGCGTAGGAGCTGAGCGCCGTGACTGCAAGGGCGGTTACGGTGACCCACAGCGCAGAAAACAACCGTCGTGCTGTCGAGCGCTTCTGGGAGCTCATGAAGCGTTGAAATGGGGCCATGCTAGCCAAAAAGGTATACCGCCCCCCGAATCTTTTCAAGGTGTCACATTGCAATGCCTCATGTAGCACGGTGAGCTCATGTGATCAGGCCGCCACCCCCAACCAACCATTCACCCAAGCATCCATCCACCCGTCCACCCGTCCACCCGTCCACCCGTCCACCCGTCCGCATTGCGCACGACTGTGACATAGATTACACTTGCGCTCGGAATAGTATGGAACCATTATCAATCGGCCCGTTCGTTTTGCCCGGCTTCGCCGTTCACGCAGCCATCGTCCTCATTCCCGGATTCCTTGCTGTGCTCATCATCACGGTTGGCAACCGTGAGCTTCGCCGGCGTTCGATCGACCTTCTGAGCACCGCACTGCTCATCTACGTTGTGCTGTGGAAACTGGGGCCACTGGTGTCCTCGTTCCATTTGGTGATGGAAGAGCCGCGGCTTTTGCTGTTCGCCGGCGGCGGCAGGGCCGGGGTTCTTCTCGGGGCGCTCGGTGCCGGCGCCTACGTTGCAGTTTCCCTCGTGCGCAAGCGCCTTCTCGAGGCCCGCATGATCCGCGTCCTGGGGCTCTTCGTTCTCGTTTGTGCCGCTTCCTACGGGGTTTCGGCGGGTATCGTTGCAGCCGGCGGCTCCGAAGGCTCCGGCGGCGCGCCGGCCTCATCCCGCGGCTCGGAGGGCTCGGAGGGCCGAGACGGGCCGTTCGAGCGAGAAACAGCCGGTGGAAGACAAAGGGCGCCCGCGTTCTCGCTCGAGAGTCTCGAAGGAGCCGATATCACGCTCGAGGATGCCGAGGGGCGGCCGTTGGTCATCAACTTCTGGGCGACGTGGTGCGGCCCGTGCGAGGTGGAGCTCCCGGTGAAAACGCGTTTGGCGAGAGAGTTCGAGGATGAGGCCCGTTTTTGGGGCATCAACCTCACCACGAGCGAGGGGGGAGTAGAGGAGGTTCGGCGCTACGCCGAAGAGCACGAGATCAATTATCCGGTTCTCCTCGATAGGCGGGGCAATGTTCAGCAGCGCTACGGTGTGCGAGGGACGCCGACAACCTACATCATCGACTCCGAGGGGGGCGTGGTGCACAAGTTCATGGGTGCAATGGACTACCGTGACATGAAACGGCGCCTCGAAGGGCTCGTTGCGGAGGCCTCGCGGTAGCCGACGCCCCAGGCGGCCCCGAATGCGCGACGGCAAGGCAACCCGAGGGCGCGACGGCCTCGCCGACTTCACCGAGCGCGCCGCCCAGTTTGGCAGCTCGGCTCGCCGGCTCCGTCCCTATCCCCACTCAGTTGAGCAGCTCGGGTTGGTCTGCGGACTGCGTCTGCACCGCGAGAAAACGATCCTGGATATCGATGAAAATGTCCGCGATGACCGGGTCGAAGTGGCGGCCACGCTCGGCCTCGATTTCACGGACCGCTGCGTGGTGGGACCAAGCGGATTTGTATGGGCGGTCGGAGGTCAGCGCGTCGTAGACATCGGCAATGGCGGCGATACGCGCGCTCAGCGGGATATCTTCACCGGAGAGCCCGTGTGGATATCCTGTCCCGTCGTAGCGTTCGTGGTGATAGAGGGCTATCCGCGAGGCAAGGGTCAGAAACGACTGCTCGCCGAGCTCCTGGTCGGCCTCGTGGAGGATGCTCCAGCCGAACTGTGAGTGTTTTTTCATCATTTCCCACTCCCGTTGGTCGAGCGAGGCCGGCTTCAGAAGAATCGTATCGGGAATTGCTACCTTGCCGATGTCGTGAAGCATTCCCGAAACGTAGATGTCGTCGGCGTAGTTGGGGCCGATCGTGAAGTGATAGGGCTGGCGAGCGTGGAGCTCCGTGGCGAGCATTCTCATGTAGGTGCAGATTCGCTGCAGATGGTTTCCGGTTTCCTTGTCGCGGAACTCCGCGAGCTTGGCGAGCGACTTCATGGCGGTAGCCTGGGTCTTCTGAAGTACTTCGGTGGTCGACTTGAACTTATCGCTCAGCGTGCGTTGGTCGCTCAACGCCTTTTCGAGAGAGTCGTTTATCTCGACGTAATTGGTAAGGTCGATGAGAATACCGAAGGTGTTTTTGCCGATCAACGTTGAGTGGTCTCGGGCGACACGAATGGAACCATCTCCCGCGCGAACCTTTACCTCCACCGTCTCGATGCGTTCTGCTTGGGCAAGCCGTCGCATCTGTTGTTCCCACGATTCGGTGTGGACGAAGAACTCGTCGTCCGTATTAAGCGTACCAACGTCATCATAGTTGAAGTGGTTGAGGAAGGCGGCGTTCGCCGAGAGAAACGTACCGTCATGCAAGGCCACGTACATCGGAAGGCCAACAAGATCCATCAGCCGTGCGAGCGTTTCCGGACCGAACATGTCGGCATCACTGTTGCGAGTTTCCTTACATGTGTTGAGTCGGTCTTCGATCATTCGACGTTCGAGGAGCTCTTTGGCCTTAGACGACATGAGCGACAGGGTGGTCCCGTGGCGCTTTAGGAAATGGCGCGGAGAATCGGTCTTGAGCAAAAGCGAGCCGACTATTCCCTCTGAGTCGTCGTGGATAGGCACATGCACGGTCAGCCGCGACGGCGCGCTGCCGTGGAATGCGCGGGCTACCGGTTCAGAGTGGCCGTTGATAACTGACCGCTCGCCGGGCAGTCCTGCGAGCCGCTCCCTCGGGAAAAACGACACCGACTGTGGACAGGGCGACGTGTTTGCTTCGTCAACGCATATGAGTCGTGCCTCGGTGGCCCCCAGTTGGTGGATCGGCCATGAGGTCAAGTAGGCGAGTTTATCACCGATGTCCCGCCGCGAATCGAGCTCGCAAAAGAGCTCCTGCAGCGCGTGTAGTTGATCCATCGTGACCGGTCATCCCCTCGTTGCCGTTCGTGACGTTACCGCCGCTAATACGTATATCGGACTGCAGCAAAAAAAACATTATGCGTCTCCATGATCGGGGAGAAGCCGGATGAGAGCCGCCCCGCCTCGGCCCGCCCGGTGGGTGGGAGCGCGTTCCCGGCCTGGCGGTGAGTTCTGTGGGGACCTGATTGTCCTATCGGCGCGCGCGTGCGAAGATAGGGTAGTAATTGCAACCCTCTTTAGAAGGAGCGCTTATGGCGTACAGCCCTGATTCCAACAGGTACGAGAACATGAAGTACAACCGTTGCGGTCGCAGCGGACTTAAGTTGCCCGCGGTCTCTCTCGGGCTGTGGCATAACTTCGGCGGTGAGACAACCCTGGAAAATGCTCGTCGCATGGTGCACCGGTCATTCGACATGGGAATTACGCACTTTGACCTTGCCAACAACTACGGTCCACCGCCGGGCTCGGCGGAGAAGAATTTCGGCCGCATCTTGCGAGAGGACCTCTCCGGCTATCGCGATGAGCTCGTGATCTCCTCCAAGGCCGGATACGATATGTGGCCCGGACCCTACGGGAACTGGGGTTCACGCAAATCTCTTCTGGCCAGTCTCGATCAAAGCCTCGAGCGTATGGGCCTCGACTACGTGGATATCTTCTACTCACATCGCTTTGACCCCGACACCCCGCTCGAGGAAACCATGGGGGCACTCGCCAGTGCGGTCAAGCAGGGAAAGGCCCTCTATGCGGGCATCTCATCCTACTCGGCTGAAAAGACTGCCGAAGCGGCAAAAATCCTCGAAGGCATGGGAATCCGTCTTCTCATACACCAGCCCTCCTACTCGATGCTCAATCGTTGGCCCGAGACCGCGCTCTTTGATGAGCTCGAACGCTGGGGAGTGGGCGCTATCGCGTTCTCTCCGTTGGCGCAAGGACTGTTGAGCGGCAAATACCTCGGTGGTATTCCTGAGGACTCGCGCGCCGGTGCCGGTACCCCGTCCTTCGATCAACAGAGCTACCTTTCCGAGCAGAACCTCGAGCGCGTTCGGGGCCTCAACAGTATCGCCAAAGCTCGTGGCCAGTCTCTGGCTCAAATGGCGTTGTCATGGGTGCTTCACGAGCCGCGCGTCACCTCGGTGCTCATCGGTGCAAGCAGACCCGAGCAGATCGAGGAAAACGTAGCTGCTCTCGAGAAGCTCAAGTTCAGCCAAGACGAGCTTTCGGAAATCGAGCGCTACGCCAAAGAAGGTGGCATCAATCTGTGGGCTGCTTCGAGCGACGCCGGTTGAAGTATCAACGAGCGTGTTGATGAATTTATGTTAAGTTCTTGCGCGGGGGGAATGTGTGTCCGAGCGAAGGACTGCGCGCGCCGCACCCCGCGCTAACTATCGCCGGTCAGGCGAGTTCGCGAAAAATCATCAACACGCTTCTATATACCCCTCAGCCCTCAACTGCTCCTGCGGTGAGTCCGCTTATCACGAACCGCTGAAACACCACAACGAGCAGCACGACCGGAATGATGGCGAGTACGGTGGCCGCGGAAATCCACGTCCATTGCAGCTCGAAGGCTTGGCTGAAACTGAGCACGGCAACCGGGACGGTTTGTAGCTCGCGCATGCCGAGGCTTACGGTGAACGCGTGCATGAACTCACCCCAAGAGCCGAGAAAGCTCAGCACACCGGCGGAGAACAGGCCCGGCCGTACCACCGGCAACACGATGCTGTAAAAGATCCGCAACCATGAGGCGCCGTCTATCCGAGCGGCCTCTTCGATGCTGAACGGAATCCCGGAGAGGTAGCCGGTCATCAGCAGCGTGGCCAACGGGACGCCGTAGGCCATGTTGGGTAGGATCATTGCCCAGAGGGTGCCAAGCAGGCCGAGGTACTTCATGAGCATGAAAGTCGGCGCAATAACGATGATGGGCGGAACCATACCGGCGGCTTGAATGAACAGAAGCGAGCCGAAACGGTGGTGAAAGCGCAGCCGGGCCATCGCATAGGCGGCAAGCGAGCCCACCGCGAGAGTGCCGAGCATGGCCGAAACGGAGACAACGACACTGTTGAGGATGGCGCGTTGGACGCGAAATCCCTCGCCCAGTACGGTCTTATAGCTTTCTATCGACAGCTCCCCCGGCCAGTACTCGATCGGGAGGCGGAACTCCGTCCCCGGTACCTTCAGAGAGGTCACGGCAATCCAATACAACGGCAACAGGGCAAAGACCGCTATGAGCAGCGTTACGAGGATGGATAATGGAAGATGTAGGCGTGTATTTCGTATCCGCATTGCTGCCTCTTTGTTTCGCTGTCTTGCTGCCTTGCTGTCTTGCTGCCTCGTTACCCGTTTGCCTGTCCCCATCTCCCCGCGCCGCCCCGCGAGGATCCTCTCGTCCGTCCTCCGTCCCCCGCAGGCCCTGTCCCCCGCGCGGCCCCGTCTCCGGCCGCCCCGCGAGGATCTGCCCCGGGCCCGGGGGCGGGGGCCGGGCCCCGGGACCCCCCGCCCGGGCTATGCCCGAGCGTGAAACCGATGACTCACCTGTCTGAGATAGACTGCGCTTACGGCAAAAATGACGAGGAACGTGATGATTGCGTAAGCTGAGCCTTCTCCATAGCGGTTAAAGCTGAAATAGACTTTGTACGTAAACGTGCTCAGTGTTTCGGTTGCGTTGCCCGGCCCCCCTTGGGTGAGACCAAAGATCATATCGAATACGCGAAGCGCGTCGCGGGTGCGGAACAGAAGTGTCACGAAAATCGTGGGAAGTATTACGGGAAACGTTACCGAGAAAAACCGCCGCAGCGGTCCTGCCCCGTCGATGCGAGCCGACTCGTGAAGCTCGTGGGGGACCGTTGCAAGCCCGGCCATGAGAAAAATCGCCGAGATTGCTGAGCCCTTCCACACATATGCCCAGACCACCGAAATCATGGCAAGTGCCTGGTTGGAGAGAAACAGCGGCGGTGACTCCACGAGGCCCGAGCGAACCATGAGGTCGCCGATGAGGCCCACATCGGTATCGAGAAGCCAACGCCAAATCGAGGCTTGTATGACGTTGGGAATGGCCCATGGGATGATGATGATGGCCCGAAGAAGCGCCCGCATCCGGCGATGGACCCAGAACGTGGCAGCGGCAAAGATCATCCCGATCCAGAAATCGAGAAAAACTGCGCCGACGGTAAAGAGAGCGGTAAACCGAAAGGCCGACCAGAACTCCGGTTGCGTGAGGGCAACTGCATAATTGCCGAAGCCGACGAACGGAGCTTCCAGCCAGTCGGTTGTATAGCGGAGATCGTAAACGCTATAGATAGCACTTTGCGCAATGGGATAGTAGTAGAATACGAAAAGCGCTGCGGCTGCAGGAAACAACAACACAGCCGCAACGCGCCCCTCGTGGTGGTAGGCCTTCATTATTTCATGCGTTCGATTCGATCGGTGGCGTCCTCGAGAGCTTCCCGTGGAGTTTTCCCGCCGGTAAGCGCGGTGTGGATTTCCTCTTGCAGGATGCTCGATAGCTCAGTGTAGTCGGTGCTCGGCGGCCGGGAGATCGAGTTTTCAACCACGTCGGTGATTCTATCGGCATTCGGATTGGCCTCGAGCACCTCTTCCTGCTCGTAGAGCCCGTTGTAGTATTGTACCGGGCCCCACGCCATGGCGAACCCTTTCTGGACCGGCATGGATGCGATAACCTCGAGCACGGCTTCGGCGGCATCGGGGTTGTCGCTGTGAGGGTTCAGCCCAAATGCGAAACCGCCGCTTATGCTCACCGCCTCTCCGTCGGGTTGAGCGGGGGGCGTTATAAAATCCCAGTTCCCGACAATCTCCGAGCGCTCGGGGTCATCGAGCCAGATGACCAAGTCACTGTTGTGCCAGGTGAAAATCGCGTTTCCCTCCACGAACCGACGTCGAGACTCCTCGCCGCGCCAAGATGTGGTTTGCTCCGGCGTGTAGCCTTCATCGATGAGCCGTTTCATGAAGCTCAGTGCTTCAACCGCCTCCTCGGAGTCAAAGGCGAACGCTCCGTCTGAGTCGACGTAGGAGCCGCCGAAGCCGTGGAGAAAGTCCGAGAACACCATCACAAGGCTTTCCTCGTTAGCTCCCGGCCAGGTAAAGGCGGTGAGCTCCGAACGATCCTCGGTTATCTCGTCGGCAATACGGATGAGATCATCATAGGTCTGTGGCGGCTCGAACCCATACTCCTCGAGCAAATCGGTTCTGTAATACAAACCGCTCACGCTTCCCCAGAAGGGAACGCCGAGGATTGAGCCGTCGTAGGAGAACGTGTCGAGACCATTTTCGCTGTAGTTGCGGCTCAACGAAGGGATGCGGTTGTTCAATGGTAGCGCCCATCCGGCCCGTCCGAACTCCGGAACCCAGGGGCTGTCGATGCCGTAGATGTCGACTGTTCCATCGCCGGCGTTCATCCACACCGCAATTGCATCGCGCATGCCCGATGTGTCGTCGGGCATTATGTTGAGCTCGACGTTTATGTCCGGGTATTGGTCGGCAACCTCATCCCGGATAACCTCCAAGGGAGCAGGCCCCTCGCCGAACGAGGATTCGAGGAATCGATTGTATCCGATGGTCACGGTAACCGATTCCTCAGCATCACCGGAACTCTCGCCACTGCCGGCTCCAAAAGCAAGGGACGCAACACCAAATAGGACCACAAGATACAGGACTGGTCGTTTCACCGGTTTCTCCTTCGTGTTTTGTTACCGCGGAAATTACTGCTTGAGCCGTTGCATGGCAAGCGCCGCGTAGTAAGCCTGCAATGGCGAAACGTACCGTGAACTCGAGCTCGGGACAACTGCGCCACCCGATGATATAATCTCGTATCGTGAAGGCAAAAACGTCGACGGCCGAGCGCGTCCGCGCCGAGCTCGAATCGCTTGCTACCTCCGATGCCGAGGCTATTGCTCGCAAGGAACGGTTTTTCAAGGCGGTGCCGGGCGGCTATGGCGAAGGCGACCGGTTCCTCGCCGTCTCCGTTCCCGAGCAGCGACGCGTTGCCAAAGCCTATTGGCGCGAGGCTTCCCTCTCGGATGTGGAAGTGCTTCTCGACTGCGCGTTCCACGAGGTGCGTGCGGTGGGGCTGTTCATCATGGTACGGATGTTCGAGGCCGCCGAGGACGGGAGCGCCGAGCGTGGGGCCTCCGGGCGCGAAACTGCCGCCTCCGAGGCCGCCGAGGATGGGGGCGCCGGATTTGAGGCCGCCGGAAGAGGGCCCGCAGGGGATGGGGGGCTGCGCGGCCGGATCTTCAACGCGTACCGCCGACACATCGATCGGGTGAACAACTGGGATCTCGTCGATTCTTCCGCCCCGCACATCCTCGGGGCCTATCTGTATGAGCGTCCCGCCGAGCGCGGCCTGCTCTATGAGTGGAGCCATTCGGGGCATCTGTGGAGGCAACGTGCGGCGGTGGTAGCAACCTTCACCTTCATTCGTCGAGGACGGTTCGATGAGACCATAGCTCTCGCCGAGATTCTCTTATCACATGAGCACGATCTGATACATAAGGCGGTGGGATGGATGCTTCGTGAAATCGGCAACAGAGCGCCCGAAGTCGAATACGCATTTCTCGACGATTACGCCGCCGTGATGCCGCGCACGATGCTTCGCTACGCGGTGGAAAAGGTGCCGGAGGCGAGGCGGCGCTATTACATGTCGTTGTAGCGCCTGCGGATCTCCTCTACTCTCTCGCGGTTGGCGCCCATGTCCGAATAGCCGAGGCGTGAGGCGGAGCGAATGTGCAGCCGCCCACTCGCCTCGTCGGCGAGAAACTCAACATCGTCCACGAACCCGAATACCGATGAGCGAAACTCCGCTGCCAGATAGTCGGCGCGCTCCTCGGTAATACGGGTGCGCGGCATCGACTCGACCACTGCTCTTGCTCTCGCGATGGCGTCTCTTGCCGAACTACTCGATGCCTCACCGGATTCCTGCGATGCGGATTCTCCTCGCAGCTCGAGCGGCTCCGTTCCGTGCTCCTCGTCTGTGGCGTACGAGCTCACACAATTCGGGCTGTCGGGACACGGCATGAGCTCGCCGTTTTCCGTTCCCAGAGCCGACGGCGGTGCGGTGCGTGCCCATATCTGCAGTGCGAAGAACCCAACTACGATCGCAATGACAAGCGCAAACAAAAGCATCATTCCCATTCGGCGTCCTCTCATTGAGGGAACGTACTACCGAGACCTGCGCTTCGACCACCTCCCCGGCCGGGGCCGGATGCCGGGCGCTCGGAGGTGCGGCGTCGCGCTCCGATGTGCCTGCTTGAACAGCGAAAGCGCAGGCGTATATAGTTGTGTTGAGGAGCTTTCATGTTCGAGATCGTGGACGAAATCGTACAGGCCGAGCGGCAAGCCGAACAG
>JAWLED010000006.1:0-6515 GCA_041686235.1 Spirochaetia bacterium
CTCGAATGGTGGCTCGAGGAGACCTACAGTGTAGAGTTAGCACTTTTTCTCAGTCGTTTACCGAAACCGGTCTCCGTTTTTGCCTGCAACGACAAGGCGGGACTCCGCGTTAGCAGCACCTGTGCTAGTGAAGGCATTGCAGTCCCCGATCAGGTCGCAATCCTCGGTGTAGATAACGAAGACATCCCCTGCGAGCTTGCCAATCCCTCGTTGTCTTCAGTTGCCCTGCAGCTTGAAAAAATCGGGGCCACCGCAGCAGCACGGCTCGACCGGCTCTTCGGGGGAAATGGGGGTGAGCTCCTCTCGGAGGCGCCCCTCGTCTCTTCCGGTGGGGTCGAGCTCGTGGACGGCGCGAAACCAATTGTGATCCCCCCGCTCGAAGTCGTCGAGCGTCGCTCGACATCCGCCTATGCAAGCTCCAACCCACTTGTTGTGGAAGCGTTCCGCCTGATACGCGGTGAAGATGGGCACCGGTTTGAGATTAGTGACCTGGTCACCGAGCTTTCAGTCAGCCGCAGAACGTTGGAATCACAGTTCAAGCACGAGACCGGACGCACACTCCATGATGCAATTACGCTTCAAAGAATCCGCATCGCAACACGGCTTCTGAGAACGACCAACTTGAAGTTGGAGGCCATTGCGCAGGAGTCGGGCTTCGGCTCCGTACAGCGGTTCTTTGCCCACTTCAAACGCCACACCGGTACCACGCCGAACCGCTTTCGCTTACGGATGCCACCGACTCGCTAAGGGTTGCACCACGACTCGAGCCGCCCATATACTACCTATCGATATGATACTGCATACGGGCGAAGCGCTCATTGATTTCATTCCGGTGGTTGACTCCCATGGCAACTCCGCCTACCGGCCGGCGCCGGGTGGCTCCCCCTACAACAGTGCGATTGCCTCCTCGCGCCTCGGAGTCCACTCCGCCTTTCTCGGCCGCGTTTCGCGTGACTTTTTCGGTGATCAACTGCTCGAGAATCTCGCTGAAAACGAGGTCGACACGTCATTGGTCACGCGCAGTGACCAACCCTCCACGCTGGCCTTCGTGAAAAAGACTGAAGCAGGCGAGGCACGCTATGCCTTCTTCGTTACCGACGCTGCAGACCGAGGGCTCACCCGTGGTGACGTACCGAAGCCTGTGCCGGAGGACGCGCAGTGCATCCTCTTCGGCTCCATATCGCTCATCGGCGATCCGGCCGGCGAAACGATTTTGTCGCTCGTAGAGCAAGAGACGGATCGACTCGTAACCTCGTTCGATCCCAACGTGCGCACCGTCCTCATAGAAGACGAGCACACCTACCGAAACCGGCTGGAGCGCGCCTGCCGTGCGGCGGGTATCATAAAGATAAGCGATGAAGATCTCGCGTGGTTTCGGCCCCAAAGCACGTATGAGGCTGCCGCAGAAGAGCTGCTTTCCTCGGGAAGCACGCGCCTTGTCGTTGTTACCAAGGGTGCGGAGGGCGCATTTGCGCGCGCAGATACGGCTTCGGCCGAGGTCTCGGCGGTGCCCGTCGCGGTTTCCGACACCGTTGGAGCCGGCGATGCCTTCCACTCAGCGGTGCTCGTGTGGCTCTCCAAGCACCAAAAGCTCTCTCTGCGCGGGCTCGAGACACTCGACAAGGCGGACCTCGAAGCCATGCTCGGCTTTGCCGTTCAGGTGGCCGCCAAGACCTGCACTCGTGCCGGCGCCGACCCCCCGCGCGAAGGCGAAGTGGAGATGTGAGCCCCACGGCGCCGGCCGCACCGTGGCCGGTGGCGGCGGCGGCCGCGGGGTAGCGGCGGCCCGGCGGCGATAGCCGGGCCCGGCGCCCGCACCGGGCCCGGCGCCCCTACACGCCCAACGTGTTCCGGCGCAAGAGCTCGGCGGCCGACTCCACGGTCGTGGGGGTGTGACCGGCGAGCGGCAAAAGCCGTTCGTGGACGGTGTCGATGATCCACTCGGGCTGAGGAAAAAACGTCTCCTCCATTTCGGCCGCGGGTGTAATCCAGTTTCGCGAGCCGACCACCGCCGGCGGGGCATCGAGGGCATCGAAAGCAGCCTGGGTGATATTGGACGCTACCGTGTGGAGAAAGCTCCCCCGCTCGCACGCATCGGAGACCAACAAGACGTTGCCGGTCTTGTTTACCGACTCGAGAATCAAGCTGTAATCGAGCGGATTCATAAACCTCAGGTCCATGACCTCCGCGGAGAGCCCGTATCGGGACTCGAGCGCGTCCGCCGCCTCGAGCGCGCGATACAGAGTGGCGCCGATGGTAAGGATCGTGAGGTCACCGCCCGATCGGCGAATTACCGGTTCCCCTTCGGGAACCTCGTAGTACTCTTGCGGAACGCCACCCTCTGCGAACTTCTCCGGCATGTCGTATATCCGCTGACTCTCAAAAAACACGACGGGG
The DNA here is from genome assembly GCA_041686235.1 of Spirochaetia bacterium. GTDB lineage: Bacteria > Spirochaetota > Spirochaetia > DSM-27196 > PWMO01 > JAAAOH01. The sequence continues at coordinate 2,398 of JAWLED010000006.1, forward strand.
TCCGTACCGGAAAGCGCACGGTTCATCATCCCCTTGGCGTCGTACGGCGTTGCAGGAAACATGACCTTGAGCCCCGGGATATGCGACACCAGCGCCGTCCAGTCCTGTGAGTGCTGCGCCCCGTATTTGTTGCCCACCGACACCCTCAGAACCAGCGGCATTTTGAGCTCTCCCGCGCTCATAGCCTGCCATTTGGCCATTTGATTAAAGATTTCGTCCCCGGCGCGACCCATAAAATCGCAATACATCAGCTCCACCACCGCGCGTCCCCCGGAGAGCGCATATCCGACCCCCGAGCCTACGATTGCACCTTCTGAGATGGAGGAGTTGAACAGGCGGTGATACGGCAGAGACTCGGTGAGCCCGCGATACACGGCAAACGCGCCTCCCCAGTCTCGGTTTTCTTCTCCGTAGGCTACCATGGTGGGGTCGGTGTAAAAGCGGTGCAGAATCGCTTCGAAAATTCCGTCGCGGAGGGTGAATACCCGCGTCTTCGAGAGCGGTTTCCCCTCTTTGTCCAACCAAAACCGGGAACGCTTTGCGAGCGACTTGACCCTGGGGTTCTCCGCCATGGGCAGAAGTACCTCGGGCTCTCCCTCGCCCATTTGGGCCACCTGGTCGTTGGAGAACATCACCTCCTCGATAAATGTGCCCCCGACTCTCGGCGAGAGGGAGTCGTCGGTTGCAAGGGCCACCACGTCGGTAACGGCCTTCGTTGCCTCAGCCTTCATCTCCTGGAAACGGTCGCCACTCAGCACATCATTGTCGATAAGATACTGCGCGTAGTTTTGGATCGGGTCCTCGTTCTCCCACAGGTTCATCTCTTCGGGCGTGCGGTAGGTAGACGCATCGGAGGGAGAATGGCCTGAGAAACGATACGTTACGGTATCGAGCAACACCGGGCCCTTGCCGGCGAGCAAGATCTCTTTCTTGCGCTCAATTGCATCGGCGAGCGCAAGCGGATTGTAGCCGTCGACACGCTCGGCATGCATATTCTGCGGATTCACCCCCGCGCCCATTCGGGCAAGCACGCCGAACCCCATCGTCTCGCCGGCCGTTTGACCGCCCATGCCGTAGAAGTTGTTCATAAAGTTGAACATGATCGGAGGCGCACCGCCGAGCTCGGGGTCCCACAACGTGTGGTACTGGTCCATGGCGGCAAGCATCATTGCCTCCCACGTGGGGCCACACCCTGAGGCGGCGTCCCCGATATTGGCGACGACGATCCCCGGCTTGCGGTTTATCCGCTTGTACAACGCCGACCCGACGGCGATATCGGAAGACCCGCCGACGATGGCGTTATTCGGCATGGTACCGAAGGGCGCGAAAAACGTATGCATGGAGCCACCGAGACCGCGGTTAAATCCGGGTTTGCGCGCAAAGATCTCTGCCAGTGCACCATAGAGAGTGAAACGCCGCGCGAGCTCGGAAACCGTTCCGTCGAAACCCCGCTCGGCAATGCGCAATGTTTCACCATCCGAGTAGGTTTCCATCACCTCTTTGAGCCGAGCTTCGTCCATTTTACGAATGGCCGAGAAGCTTTTTGCAAGGATCTCGCCGTGGCTGCGGTGTGAGCCGAAAATGAAATCATCCGGATCGAGGTGCACGCACTGTCCGACGGCCGCGGACTCCTGGCCTATCGAAAGGTGCGCCGGCCCCTTGTGCTCGTATTCGATCCCCTCGTAGGAGCCGTTTTTCTTGATGCTGTCGAGCATTTCTTCGAAGGTACGGATCGTAACCATATCTCGCAGGAGCTCTACCAGGGTTTCTTTGCCGTAGCGCTTCACTTCGGCTTTCGGGTTCGACTCGTACGCATTTATGGGAATGGGATCAAACGTGATCTCGTTCTTACTTCTGACCTCTTGTGGGTCAACAATGATGGACTTCGGCATGATTAACTCCTTGCTCGATTAAGCGCTATATCGCGAGCACGCTCTCCACGTTGCCTATGGCCGTTGCAATATCCTGCAGAAGGCGGGCAGCCGGCCCCCCGTCGGTGGCTCGATGGTCGAACGTGAGACTCAATCCAATGTGGGGTGCGGTCACGAGCTCCTCGCCCCGATATGTCTGTTCGGGCCGTACCGAACCTACTCCGAGAATCGCTACCTCGGGCGGATTCAGTACCGGGGTGAAGTCTCGTATCCCCAACGCCCCTAAATTGGTCACGGTAAACGTTGCGCCGCTCAGCTCCTCGGGACCGACCTTCCCTGCATGAACGGAGGCGGCAAGCTCGTGAAGGCGATCGGCGAGACCTCGAAGACTCAACCGATCCGCCCCGCGTACCACCGGCACGTAAAGGCCTTTCTCTGCGTCGACGGCAAACCCGAGATTGACCCCGCGGAATCGCCGGATCTCGTCGGGGGCTCCTTCGGCGCCTTCCACGTAGTGGGCGTTCAGCGCCGGATGCGTCGTGATGGTGCGGGCAACGGTGAACATAACGATGTCGTTTAGGGTGATGTCCGATACGCCCAGCGATTCCGGCGCGTTTTTGAGCTTCTTTCGATAGCCGAGAAGCTGTGTTGCGTCGGCTGCGGCATTTAGGGTGAGGTGCGCGGTCCGTGTTACCGAGGCAAGCATGCGTTCGGAGATGACCTTGCGTACCCCCGTCACCCGTTGCGTCTCGGCTACCTCGGCTTCGCTTGCGGAGTCTCTCTCGGCGGCGGATACCCCGGCAGGGGCCGCCGTTGCTGCGGCCGTGGCGTTTCCCGACGCCGCAGGGATCGCCGCGGAAGCCTCTCGGGCGGCCGACGATACGGGCCGGTGACCTTCGGCGTAGGCGTCAATGTCGCGTTTCAAAATGCGTCCGGCAGGTCCGGAACCGGAGATCTCTGAGTACTGTGATTCCGATACGCCGAGCCGGGCGGCGGTGCTGCGTGCAAGCGGCGAGATACGCACACTTCGCTTCCCGGTAAGGGTCTCCGGTGCGGCAACGGGAGCGGCCCCGGCGTCCGGCGCCGCCGCGCGGGTGGCCGCCGCGGCCTCCGCCGGCGCCTCGGCGTCTTGTGACGCGTCCGGCGACGCCGTTGCGCTCTCCCGAGGCTCTGCTTCCCCAGACAGCTCTTCATCCGCGGCTCCAACGATCGCAAACTCCTGCATGACCGGCACATCGTCGCCCTCGGCATAGAGTCTGCGCAAAAGGACCCCCGAAGCGGTGGACGGCACCTCAAACGTTGCCTTATCGGTCTCCACCTCGCAAAGGGATTCCCCTTCTTCGACGGTGTCACCTTCGTTTTTCTTCCATTCGAGCAGGATGACCGCCTCGACGGTGTTTCCCTGCTTCGGCATGATAATGCGTTCAGCCATCTGCTTTCCTCTCCTTCTCCGCCGCTCGGCCCGCCGCTTCTCGTTTCCGCTGTTCACCCGCCCCGGCGCGGATGACCCTTGGTCCGCCGGCGACGATCGCCTCCGCGTCTTCTGCGGAGATCTCCTCGTCTGTTATGATGATATCCATATCCGATACCGGCACGGTCTTTACGAAGCCCGGTTTACCGTACTTCGTCGAGTCGGCGAGAAGCACACGGTGCTCGGCACACCGACACATGGTGCGCAAGATCTCCGCGCCTTCTTCGATATTGGTCGTACACCCCGCCTCGACATCGAAGCCGTCGGTACCCACAAACGCATACCGAACACGAAACTGCTCCATGTCTCGCACCGCGGTAGGGCCGACCAGTGACTCCGTCGACGCGGAGAACACCCCGCCGAGAAGGCTGAGCCGCACCAGCGCATTCGTTCTCATGTATGGAACGACAAGCAGTGAATTGGAAATTACCCGCACGTCTTGCTTGCCCAACAAGAATCGAGCAACGAGTGCAGTCGTGGTCCCGGCCTCCACCGCAATGCTGTCTCCATTCTCGACAAGCTTTGCCGCCTCTTTGGCGATTGCAAGCTTCTGCCGCAGGCGGGTTTCTTGGCGCTGCAGCATGTCGGGGCGGTACATGCTGCGGGCTCCCCCGTGATTGCGAACGGCGAGCCCTTTGCCTTCCAGGCTTGTCAGGTCATTTCGCACCGTAACGGGGGAGACCGAAAGCGCTCGGCTCATCTCAGAGACCGAAATATCGGGGGTTTCGCTGAGCAGCTCGAGAATACGGCGCTCCCGAGCAGAAAGATTCGGCACC
>JAWLED010000006.1:6615-23802 GCA_041686235.1 Spirochaetia bacterium
GGAGGGCTCCCGCGTGGACGGCCCGCGGGTGGTCTGCCCCTTGCGGAGCGAGTTGAGTTTCTCTAGGATTATGTGATGGACGCGAAAGCTCACCAAGGAGGAAGGACATGGCGGATACCGTGCTGATTGGAGGTGGGGTTGGTCCCATGGCGGGAGTCGTCCTGCACCGCAAGGTCATCGAGAACACTGCCACAAACGGGACCGACCAGGATCACCTCGAGGTGATGCATCTTTCGCGCTCGCCCATCATCGCCGACCGCACCGAGTTTCTCTCCGGAGAGCCGGTGGCAGACCCGGTGGAGGGGATGCTTCGCGTCTTTCGCATGGCCGAGGCAGCCCTCAGAACCGAAGAGCGGCGTGCGGTGGCCGGCGTGCCGTGCAACACCTTCCACGCCGCCTCGCTCTTTAGCCGCTTTCGCGCCGCCCTCGAGAAGGAAGGGATGTCGATTCGCGTTCTGCACATGCTCGCCGAAACGGCTGCGTTCATCCGCGCGACCGAGCCTCGCGCGAACCGGGTAGGAGTTCTTTCCACCACCGGGACCCGCTCATCGGGGGTCTACGAAGAGATATTCGCCGACTACGGACTCGAGGTGGCCCATATTCCCCTCAAACGGCAGGCGGAGCTCCACGAGGCCATCTACCACCGCGAGTGGGGCCTAAAGGCGCTTTCGGTCGCCGATGAGCGGGCCGCCACCCGGGTGCGGGAGTTTGCCTCGCTTCTGGTCTCGCAGGGTGCGGACGCGGTCGTTCTCGGGTGCACCGAGCTTCCCCTTGCCCTCGCCGAGGGCCGCTACGAAGGCGTGCCGGTGGTCGACCCCATGACCGCCCTCGCCCGCGCCCTCGTGCGCGAGGCGGCACCGGAGAAGCTCATCGCGGCCGGCCAATAGGCCGTCGGGTCCCGCGGTGGTGGTGGCGGCGGCACCGCCCGTAGGGCGCGCCGCCCCCGTGCCCCCGAGCCGCCGCGCGCCACCCACGAGCCCACGTGCCCGCCGGCTACTCCCCGGTGACACCACGGCGCAGCATGGTTTTTACCCGCTCGCGCACGGTGTTGATATCGCTCAAGTCCATGGGGAGGATGACTTCGGTGCTTTCCTTGCCGAGCTTCTCGAGCTCCGCGATGTAGGCCTCCGAAATGCGCAGCACCAGCGCCTCCTGCCCGCCTTCGGTGTTGAGCGCATCGGCGACACGCTCGATACTCTCGGCGGTTGCCTTGGCCAGGGCGCGGATCTCCGAGGCTTCTCCGCCGGCCTCGTTGACCCGGCGTTCTTTCTCGCCCTCACTGCGGTTGATCGCCTCTTCCATCACGCCAACCGAATAGTTGATCTTCGACTCCATCTCGCCCTGGCTGCGCGCCACCGCCGCACGCTTTTCTCGCTCGGCGCGGACCTGTATTTCCATTGCGGTGAGAATGTCGTCCGGCACCGAAATGTTTTGGATTTCGTAGCGGGTAATCTTAATGCCCCACGGATCGGTGGCGTCGTCCACCGCCTGCATGATCTGGTTGTTGATGGTCTCGCGCTCTTCGAAGGTCTTGTCGAGCTCGAGCTTGCCGATGACCGAGCGCATGGTCGTCTGGGCGAGCTGCACGGTCCCGTAGCGGAAGTCGGTAATGCCATAGCTCGCCTTCACCGGATCGGTGACGCGATAGTAGAGCACGCCGTCCACGTCGATTTTAACGTTGTCCCAGGTAAAGCACGGCTGGGTCGGCACGTCGAAGGCATGTTCTTTGAGACTATGACGATAGCGGACGCGATCGATGAACGGGACCAGCACGTGGAAGCCGGCGTTGTAGGTGTGCACGTACTTACCGAGCCGCTCCACAACCAGTGCGGATTGGGCCGGAACAATGCGAATGCTTCGCACCAAGCCGACGAGCACGATGAGCCCGAGCACGCCGAGGACAACTATAATTGGGAGAAATGCCATCATGCCGAGCCTCCTTTGTTTCCTTGTCGGGCGTTACGCGCGTCGGAGGCGCTTTGCCACGCGCCCTCGCCGGCGGAGGCCGATTGGGAGCCGCCCTGTTGCGAGCCGCTGCTCCGGCCCGCCGACGGTGAGCCGCTCTGCGGCACCAGACCTTGTCCGCGCACCGCCTCGACCACCGAACGCAGTCCGGCGAGATCATAAGGAAGGACGGAGGTCTTCGTGCTGTCCATAATCTGTCCGAGGCGTGAGACGAACTGTTCTGCGATTTGAAGCGTCACCGCTTCCTGCCCGTGCGGCCGCGAGATCGCCTTGGCAACGTCGCCGACCCCGTCGGCGGTGGCCTGTGCGACCACGGTAATGGCCTCGGCTTTACCGTCGGCCTCGTTGATACGCTTTGTCTTCTCGCCCTTGCTCACATTGATCGCTTGCTGGCGGTCGCCGCGGCTCACGTTGATGCGCGCCTCTTTCTCCCCTTCGCTGGTGAGAATTTCGGCGCGGCGCTCGCGCTCGGCGCGCACTTGTTGTTCCATTGCCTCGAGCACGGTCTCGGTGGGGGTGATGTCGCGGATTTCATAGCGCGTGACCTTGATGCCCCAGGGGTCCGATGCCTCGTCGATGGCCTTGACCACGGCGTCGTTGATTCTGTCACGCTCGGAGAACGTGTTGTCGAGGCCGATCTTGCCGATCTCGCTTCGCATCGTCGTTTGCGCGAGTTGGGCGGTGGCAAACCGGTAGTCCTCGATGCCGTAACTCGCACGCTCGGGGTCTTGTACCCGCAGATACAAAATGCCGTCTACGGTGACCTGGACGTTGTCCTGGGTGATACACACCTGGGGGGCGACGTCGATTACCTGTTCTTTGAGAATATGCTTGTAGGCTACGATCTGTACGACCGGAATGACCAAATGAAACCCCGGCCCAAGCGTCCGTTTATACTTTCCAAACTGTTCGACGACCCACGCTTCTTGCTCGGGCACGATGCGGATCAGCTTGAAAAAGACCATGAAAAACAGTACCACCACGATAAACGTGGTGATGTACATCCCGACTATACTCATTCCCACTCCCTTTCGGACTCGTCGGCGAACGCGCCGCCTTTACTATCCGAATCTTCCGACATCGAATCATCCTCGAGACCTCCGAGGATGGACTTCGTTACTATCAGGGTCATGCCCTTTTGTTCGAGGATTTCTACGTGTACGCCGGGTGGAAGGGTTTCGTTGTAGCTGACCGCACGCCAGGTCGTGCCCTGAAACCGTACGCGCCCGGGAGTTTCCGGCGCAATTTCCTCGACGACCTCCGCGTGCTTTCCCGTCACGGCGCTCTCGCGCTGCTTGCGGCTGAAAATGGTACCACCGAAGGCGCTCTTGAAGTGCCGACGCAATGCCACCAGCGAAAGCACCGTGAATCCGAGCCAACTCAAAACCTGTAACGGTATACTGCCGCCGATCGGCGGAAAGAAGGCAACGAGCCCGGCGGTGGCCAACGCCCCGACGCCGACGAAAAACATGACGAACTCAGGGATAACAAACTCACTGAGAATCGCCACGAGTCCGAGCAACGACCAAAAAAGCGCGGTCATGAACCTTAATATGCGGCTTCCGCATCACTGCGGTCAAGGAATTATGCTGCCTCACCGCCTCACGTCGAGCCCATGGGTCTCTTCGAGGGCTTCTCGCGCGTCGCGCGCCAGGCGGTATGCCTCGGCGGCTACTTTCATATCCGCCCCCGAGGGTGATCCGGGAGCAAGCGCCGCGCGCTGAACCGCCTGCGCCTTTTGAAGGGTGGCACGGGGATCGCCCGGCACCTCGCTGAGGTCCGCCTTTATACTCCCGCCGACGGCGTAGCTCTCTCCGTCGGGCCCCGTTCGCGTTGTGTAGCGAACTCCCGATGCCGCATACCGACCGAGGGAGCGCAAGTGAGCCTGCTCGTGGAGTCTGACTTCCCGATCGCGCTCCCGTGCCGCCTCCGAGGTCTCGAGGCGGTAGTCCGTCCCCGGAACGGCAATTCCGTCCTCACCTCTTTGCCGGCCCCCGGTGCCCGACGCGCCGTCGACGGGCGGGTTGGCGCTGCCCCGGTTGGCCGGGTTAGCACCATGCTGCTCGGCAGCGGGGCCGAGCCGCACAACCACTACCGCCTCGCCGGGCGCCCCGGAGTCGGAGGCCGTGCGCGGCGCCCCGGACGACGGAGGGGGCGCAGCCCGAGGGGGGCGTGCGCCGGGTGAAGCGATCCCGTAGTCAAAAACGACTCTCACGCCTCAGAATATACCACGTTCAGCACTGGAGTGAGAAATCAAAACATGCACACGGATGAGATATGCCCCGTAGCGTCTAAACCGCCCTCCGGGCTCGCCTGTAAGGTAGCTCTCCACTGCCGCCGACGTCGGCTCCCAACGCCGGGACTCGAAAGAGCGGCGCACGATGGGATAGAAGTAAATCGTCGCCGGATGCCAATATCCCTCGTCATACCGCGCTTCGATCGGTTGAAACCGGGTCGCTCCGTCTTGCTCCACCGAGCGAATGCTGTGTGGCCGAAACAGGGTATCAAACGCCTCGTCGAACCCTTCTTGTGAGGGGCCGAGAATAAACCTCACCCGATTGACCATTGTTTCGGTGGAAACGTCCCAGCCGGCTTCCACCAATTTCTCTTTTGACGTACGGGCAACCGTACGCACGGTCTCAGTATCAATGGAGTCCCCGAAGCGGTAGCTCCCTGAGCCATAGAAGAAATCATCATAATCAAACGACCGAGCCTCCAGCCGTTCGAGCCACTCATTGATCTGATCATCGTCGAGGCCCCGCACCTGCCGGATCCATTGATCCCGTTTTTGGTACGGGTTCTCGTGGGTGTGGTACAAAAGATGATAGTGGGAGCGCCGGAAAAATGCCTCGGGTTCGACTCCCTTCTGCAAGCGTGTCACCTGGGGATACCGCAGATGAACATGATACAGATCCCCCGTGCCGACTCTGTCGGCGTAGCCCCGTTCGATGAGCTCAGGGACCTCCTCCATTACCCGAGGCACGACGAGCTCAAGAATAAACTCTTCAAACTCACTTTGTGCGTCCTGAATTATCTCGCGCTGCTCCTGTTCGTCCAGCTCTCTCGCAGGTTCGCGTTCAGGCGGCAGGTGCGCACAGCCGCTCAACAAAAGGGCGGCAGTAATGAGAAGCGCTGTAAGAGCGGGGCAGCGGTTCGGTCGCATCATCCCGGCTACCAATACTATGCAAAGGCCGTCCTCGGCTCAAGACACCACGGCCACCTTTCGGCGTTGCTCATGCATTTTGAAGTTGACCGATGCGGGCCCCGCACATTGTGCCTCGCGAAGGGTCGCGAAGTTGACCGATGCGGTACAATTACCTAAAGTTAGGTTCGAGGCGTTGGTGATGAATAACAAACCTGTCCGGCACGTCGTACTTCCGCTGGTCGCGCTGGTGTTGACACTCGGTTCCACCCCGGCGAGCGCGGAGGTGCTCGCCCCTCCTCCCGTTCCCCTCGACCCGTGGGCCGCCCCGAGGGCGCCCGCCGCGCCGCGGACGGCCACCGCCGGAAAGAGCGAGGCGCCCGAGGAGACGGAGCGTCTCCGCAGTCACGACGATGAGCGCCTCACCGGAGCATTTCCCGCCACGTACTCGTGGCTCGGCATCAAACGATACACCTACGACACGGGTGCTCCGCTGTTCTCATATGACCTCGACCTCGGCGCACACATTCTCTTCTACGGCAACGAACATCTACTCGTCTCGGGCCTCGGGAGGATGCTGTTTCAAAGCCAAACCGCCCCGGGCCGTCCTTTGTATCTCGACCCGTCCGCGGTTGTCACCGACCTCCAGCTGCGAGCGCGCTTCCCCGCCCTTCCGCTTCGCCCCGCGCTATGGTATCGCCACGATTGCAAACACGACATGGAACGGGAAAGCAGGCGCCAGGCCATACACGACGTGATCGGCGCCGGGGCCGCGCATAGATTCTCCCCGGTGGCGGGCAAGCCCGGCCTCGAGCTATTGGTCGACGTGAGCGCCGAGGCCTATGTCCCGCCGATCTTCCAGGACAAGCGCACCTCGGCAAATCGAGCGGCCGGCTACCTGTTGGTGCGCCCCGAGCTCGCGATCCACCCGGGCGGACCCATCGTTTTTACCGAAGTGCGCGCCGGCCTCATCGTTGACGACCCGGACTCGGCCCACGCCACCGCCGGGTTACTCAGGCGGGACGCATCAGGGCGAATCGGCATCTCCTGGCCCGAGCCGACCGGCGGTGTGACCGGATATGTAGAGGTCGAACGCCTCACCGACCCCTGGCGCAAGCCGCCGCAAGAGACCGAGTCGCACGTGCTGGTGTCCTTCGGCGCTATCGTTGGAGTGGAGGGAAGCCGAACCGCGGCGAGTCGGTGACTATGTGCCCCCGACGGGGGCCGGGGGCCGGGGGCCGTGGGCGGCGCGGTCGGTGCCTACGCGCGCGCTTCGTCTCGCATGAGCCGGTGTGCCTGGCGAAAACTCAAGACCCGCTGCTGAACTTCACTCCACAAGTTTACACGCGTTGAGCGAAAGCTCTCCCACAGTGTCAGCGGCTTCACATGCGCCTGAGGTACGGCGAGAAAGGCCCCCCGAAGACGATAGTTGGGAATGCGTGGTGTCAGATGATGGACGTGGTGAATACCAATATTGCCGGTAAACCACCGCAGCACCGGGGGAAGCTTGTAATAGGAGGCCCCGTGCATCGCGGCGTCCAATTTGCTCCAATCCTCGTCGTGCGCCCAATAGCCCGGCTCGAACTGGTGTTGCACATAGAACAGCCAAATCCCCATCATCCCCGCTACAAGAATGACCGGCATTTGCACCAGCAGGTACGTCCGAAATCCGAACGCAAGCGAGACCCCCACGGCAATGCCGGCAATAGCGAGATTGCTCGAAACAACGCTGCGACGCTCTGCACGCGTGCCACGAAGACCCATAAACCGATTTAGGATGATGAAGTTATAGAACGGCCCGAGTATGAACAAAACCAGGGGGTTGCGATACGCACGGTATGTTAGCCGCTGCAACGTCGTGGCGTCGCGGTATTCCTCGTAGGTCATGGTGAGTATGTCGCCGAAGCCGCGGTGGTCGAGTTGGCCGTTGGTTGCGTGGTGTTTGAGGTGAGACAGCCGCCACTGTTCGTAGGCGGTGAAGGTCAGCACACCGGTGACAAACCCGATGATGCGGTTCATCCGCTTGGACGGGAGAAAGGATCCATGCGCGCAGTCGTGAAAGAGAATAAACGTGCGCACGAGAAAGAGCGCCGCCGGCAGGACCATCGGCGCGATTGCCCAATAGGGCCACGCGTTGACCGTTGCATAGGTAATAAGGGTCATGATCGCAAGGTACGGGATAAGGGTGTTCACCAACTGAACAGAACCTTCTCCCCACGATCCCTGCTGAAACTGTTTGAGCTCCTGATACCATTGCGGCATTGAGCCGTTGGGTCGGGGCGCGCCTTCGCGGCTATGTGCCATAGTCGCCTCCTCGGCGTCGAGACAATCCCGGCACCTATCTGTGTCGAGTCGACGGGAAGGTCGACCACAACAGTCGGAAATATACGCGAATCGTGGTCCGAATGCAATCAAAAAAACGAGAAACGGCGGGCATCACTCCGGCACCGGCACCGGCACCGGCACCGGCCACATGACGCAGTCCGGGCGCCGCTGTAAACGCCTACCTTACGAAGTACAGATCGCCGCTTCGTTTCCCTTCCTCGTGCACGCACGTGAAGCCCTGGCCGGTCAGTACCTCCCGGCACCGCTCTCTCGCCTGAACGCCGTGGCACTCGACAACGACCCGCCGAAACCGCCGAAAGGTTTCCGGCTCCGCCGGTAGAATTTCGGCTTCGCTTCCCTCGATATCCATTTTGAGAAGCTCCGCCCCGTCAACTTCGTTCTCGTCGAGCAGGCGGGCAAGCGTCGTCCCCGGAACCGCCCGAGCTTCGATTCGCGAAGAGCGGATCCAGGGCCGCGGAAAAGCCCGAATATCGGTTGAGGCGATCGTTCCCACGTGCGGATAGGTCTCGAGTCGCACCTTTCCACCGTTTGTTAGCCGCTGCGCAGAGACAACGGCGGTTTGCACGGCAACAGTCGAGCCTACCCCGTTTGCCTCGAGGTTTCGCTGCAAAAGATCCACGTTTTCCACCACCGGCTCCGCGGCGATCACCCGCAGGGCGGGGTTGAGCCGCTTCATACGAAGCGCATAGTAGCCCTCGTTGGCTCCGAGGTCGACGACCGTGCCGCCGGACTCCCCGCAAAACCCCTCGACCCTTGTGTGAGCTCGGTCGCGAAAGATTTCGAGAAAGGTATCGAGAGAGGCGGGAGCCAGATCGCTTCGAAGGACCAACTCGAGCGGGCGGGAGTTCCCCGGCGCCGCCTCGGCGCCGTCCGCGGTATCGGCGCCGTCCGCGGTATCGGTGGTATCGGGGGCGTCCGGGGCGTAGAGGCTGAGCCGCAGGTATTCGACGGCCGAGTCGAGGCGTTCGCCGGCGAGAAGTGTCTCGCGGTCACCGGAGATGCGCTCGAGCACGAGTCGATCCGAATCCGATGCGGCGATACTGCGGAGATACTCGAAATCGATGCGCGCGGCCATGGCCTGTAGGATAACACAATCCGGTGCGGCGGCCGACCGCCGGCAGGCGCCCCGCAGGCGCTCGGTTTCGCCGGCCGGCGCCGCGGTGCGTCCCGCCCCCTGTGCCCCTGTACGCACGGGCACGGATGGCCGTACACTACTCAGTATCGTGTCGGATCCCGAAAATAACGAGTTGCCCTCGCTCGAGGTAGAGCGTGGACAGCGGCTCGTCAGACGCTTTGCAACGCTCAACGGCATCTCGGTCGCGCTGCTTATGGACAGCATGCTCGTGCTCTACGCCATACGAAACGGTGTAAGTGACTCGGGCGTGGCGGTCCTCGTGTCGTTCATACATCTCACGATGCCGCTGATGTTCGTCGGGAAAACCTTGATTGTCCGTATCGGTGCGGCGCGGACCTGGGGCATGGGATGGGTCCTTCGAAACGCGTCCGCCCTGATCATGGTGCTTGCACCGTTCGTACCGGCCGACGCCCCTCAATTTTGGCGCAGCGGGGTCGTATTGGCCGGCGGCTTCGGGTTTGCCGCGTTTCGCTCCGTGGGGCTCGTGGGAAACTCGCCGATCATCGGAGAGATTACCCGCGGATACGACCGGGGCCAATTTCTCTCGGGAAACTGGACCCGGGCCACCACGACCCAGCTATTGGCACTGGTCGTGGTTATCGTGATCTTACAACGGGCACCACACACGTGGGTGTTCCAAATGGTCATCGGGCTTGCTGCGGTGCTCGGGATGTATGTCGGTTGGGTACTGTCACGCGTGCCGGAGACCGACGTGCCCCGTATCTCGGCACAAAAGCCCCTTTCCGAGATCCTCAGCCGCGTATGGCATATCCACCGAATGCGCAAAACGCTCTATGCCTGGGCCTCGGGTATCGCGGCATTTACGATGGTCCTGCCCTTTGCAATGGTGACCCTCAAAAACGGATACGGGTTATCCGATTACGAGGCATTGAGTTTCACGCTGGTCATGCTTTCCGGCGGGATCATTTCCAGTCTGGTAAACGGGATCATCGCCGACCGGGTCGGTCCACGGCCGCTTATGATCATCTACATATCGATCTTATTGCTGCTTGCCTTGTTTTGGTCGTTTGCCCCAGCGAATTTTATGATCGTTCCGACGATCCTTGCGTTTTTCCTTGCCGGCTACAGCAAGTTCGGCCTGATCGTAGTCATCAATCATTACTTCCTGAGCGTCGTCGAAGGCACTGATCGAGTCGGCAGCTCCATGGTGATGCGCATGGTCTCCGGTGCCGTTGCCGGTCTCATCGGAGCGGTTATCGGCGGGGGAATCCTTGGTCTGCTCCATTCGATGGGGATAAGCGGTATCGACACCTACCGAATCTATTTCCGTGTCGCAGCCGCCGTTCTCTGTATCCTCGTGCCGCTCGTCATGCGGCTCGACCGACTGGACGAGTGGCCGGTGCGTAAGGCGGTAGTCTTATTGCTGCAACCGTGGCGCATCGTTCAAATGCGGCGTCGCTAAGCGGGGCTCTGCTTGTCTCGAGGACGAGCGGCGGCAGCGAGCCAGTTCCGCGGAATGTAGAGTCTGTTCTGCTCGTCACGAAAACCGTGCTGTTCCAGGCTCGGCTCGACCGCCTCGCGAAGCACCTTCGCGGCAATATCGGTTTGATATCCGTGGAGCGCGCCGGCGGCGTACTGAGAGAACCCGCTGATGTTTTCCCAGGCGGACTTGTAGAGACGCGCCACGACCTTTTTCATCTCTTCCACCCCGAAGCCGGCTTGTTGCAGCAGCCATTGGTAGTGGGCCTGATCGGGAAACGTTCCCGCCTGCGGCCGTCCTGTTTTGTCCTGGCGTCCCACACCGAGAGATCTGAGCTTGCGCACCGCGTTTGAGATCTGAGCACGGTAGAACGGCAACGTCTCTTCGGGCCGTGAGTCCGCATAAAAGGCGGAGTTAAACAGCAGCCACCCATTCGGCGTCAATACCCGCCGCACCCGCAGAAGCGCCTTTTCTTGAGACTCTTGGGTAAGGTAGTGAATACCGTTTCCCCACATGGCCACGTCGGCACTGTTCTCGGGCAGATCCAAATCCTCGATCGGGCTTTCGATGAGCTCGAGGCGTTCGACGCGATCACCGAGGCGTTTGCGCGTTTGCTCGAGCGCTTCAGGGCTTTTGTCGACACAGGTCACGGTAGGCTGTTTCCAGTCACTGGGGAGGTTGTCGAGAAAAATCTCAACCATCGTGCCGACCCCGGTTGCAAGGTCGACAAGCCGGTCGATATGCCTCGCGCCGGCGTCCACCATCATCTGGATCCATTCTTTGACGATGGTCGTGTTTACGTCTCGATATTCTTCCGTGTCTGCAAATGGCTCGTATACGTATTCAGCCATGTCTAACCTCCATATGTCCGAAATGCGAGACAGGAGTTGTGCCCGCCGAATCCAAATGAATTCGACAGCACCGCACCGCTGCCGAGCTCACGGGCGTGAGGGGCAACGACCTCGATGTCGCATTCCGGGTCGGGTGTGTCGTAGTTTATCGTCGGCGGGATCCACCCTGATTCCACCGTTTTGACACTCACCACCGCCTCGAGTGCACCGGCGGCACCACCGAGGTGACCGCTCATAGACTTGGTGGATGTGACCGGCACCCGATTACCCGCACTGTTGAACAGCCTGTTGATGACGAGGCTTTCCATTTTGTCGTTCATCACCGTGGAGGTGCCGTGTGCGTTTATGTGGGCGACGTCGTCGATGTTGAGGTGGGCATTCTTGAGTGCAGTGGACACCGCACGAGTTGCTCCCCTGCCTTCAGGTTCCGGAGCAGTAATGTGGTGTCCGTCAGTCGCCGCGCCGTAGCCGGCCAGCTCCGCGATAATGTTCGCTCCTCTTTCTCGCGCGAAATCCTCGTCTTCCAAGATGAGTATTCCGCTCCCCTCTGATAATACGAACCCACTCCTGTCGCGGTCAAACGGCATCGAGGCCAACTTGGGGTTTTCGTTCGAATCGGTATTCAACGCGTGGGCTTGTTCGAATCCGGCCAAGCACACGGGAATGATCGCCGCCTCGCTCCCGCCGGTGATCATCGCCTTGGCCCGCCCGCTTCTGATGATATCCATTGCCACACCGATCGCGTCGGCGGCGGACGCACACGCCGAGACGGTCGCGAAACTCGGCCCCCAGGCATTGAACTTAATGGAGATGATACCCGAGCCGGCATTCGGCATGAGCATCGGCACCGTGAAGGGGTTTACCCGGCGGGCTCCCCGCTCTCGCACGGCATAGGACTGGTCCACCAGCGTGTTGGCCCCACCGATACCGGTACCAACGAGCGTTCCCACCTCGTAGCGGTCCTCGCCTTCGGGTACGAGGCCGGATTGCTCCATTGCCTGATTTGCCGCAAGGAGCGCCATTTGACTGAACCGGTCCAGCCGTCGCGCTTCCTTCTTTCCCAGTATTTCCGCCGGGTCGATTCCCGTCACCTCTCCGGCGATATGGCATTTGAGGTCCCATTGTTCGGGCTCGAACGCCTTGACCCGGTCTATGCCGCTCTTGCCGGCGAGAAGATTATCCCATGTTTCCGCTACACTATTGCCAACCGGATTGACCGTCCCCAGCCCTGTAATAACCACTTTTCCTGACATATGTTTCCGTCTCCTTCGCTTCCTCTGTTCATCGTTTGATCAGTCCACCGTCCACGTGAATGCTCTGTCCGCTGATTGCCCACGCTGCCTCCGAGGCCAAGAAGGCCACCGCATCTGCGACCGCCTTCGGCGTGACGAACCGTCCGATGGCGGATTGCCGGGTTACGTAGTCCTTTACGAACTCGGCGGCGCTCGAGGTGAGCTCCGTTTCCAGGAAGCCGGGATTGACGGTGTTTACCGTAATACCGCGCCGCCCGTACTCTTGGGCCAGCGAGCGAGTGAGCCCTTCGAGGCCGGCCTTTGCTGCAGTATAGTTGCTTTGCCCCGCAAGCCCAACCGCCGCTGCGACACTCCCTATGTTGACGATACGGCCCCACCCGTTTTTCATCATAGCGGGAATAACAAGTTGGGACAGCCGAAAGGGGGCGGTGAGGTCCACATTGAGCACCTCGTCCCACTCAGCGCCCATCTTCACGGCCAACGTGTCGTTGGTCGTACCGGCGTTGTTCACGAGAATGTCTATCGCGCCGAAATGAGCGGATACCTCGGAGATAAACCGCTTCCTGTCGTCACCGAGGCTCACGTCGGCTTGCACCGATACGGGCCGAGTGCCGGTTGCCGCCTCGATCTCCTCGACTAGCTCCGTCGCGGCCTCGTGACTGTGGCGGTAACAAAAGGCAACGTGCGCTCCGGAGGCGCTCAACGCGGCCACGACCGCCTTACCGATTCCCCGGCTACCCCCGGTAACCGCCGCTATTCGTCGTTTTCGATCGTCCATACATCACTCCGTTGTAGCTCACGGCCCGGTTTGCCCGCCCGACACCCGGACCGCCGACAGCTCGGGCGGCTCGACGGCCGGCGGCCCGGCCACAGGCGGGCCGGCGGACCCGACAAGCCGTAAACCAAACATAAATGATATGAAAAACCTGTTCTACCGCCAGGGCGGCTTTGCGGCCGGCGGCTTTGCGGCAGGGCGGCTTTGCGGCAGGGCGGCTTTGCGGCAGGGCGGCTTTGCGGCAGGGCGGCTTTGCGGCAGGGCGGCTTTGCGGCAGGGCGGCTTTGCGGCCGGACCCGTCGGTTGCACGATCGGGCGTACGCTGGTATCAAGTGATATCAAAACGAGAGGAGACGCGATCATGAACTTGCTCGAAGGAAAAACCGCACTTGTCTTCGGAGTTGCCAACGAACGCTCCATTGCGTGGGGCATTGCGCGCGAGCTGCACGCACACGGCGCCACGGTGGGCCTGTCCTATGCACACGAGTCTCTCGAACGCCGGGTGAGGCCGCTTGCCGAGCAGATCAACAGCACGTTTGTCCAAAAGTGTGATGTGGGCAGCGACGAGGAAATTGCGGCTCTCTTCGAGCGCGCCGCAGGTGAGCTCGGCCACATCGATATCCTCGTGCACGCCGTTGCCTACGCGCGGCGGGAGGATCTTACCGGTGCGTTCAGCGCAACGAGCCGGGAGGGCTTTCACACGGCCATGGACGTCAGTGTGTATTCGCTCGTGGCAATCACCCGCGAGGCGCTTGCGCTCATGGGCTCAGGAAGCTCCGTCCTTACGGTCACCTACTACGGCGGGGAGAAGGTTGCGGCCAATTACAACGTCATGGGAGTGGCGAAGGCCGCGCTCGAGTCGGCCACGCGCTACCTTGCCTCCGAGCTTGGGCCTCGCGGTATCAGGGTAAACGCAATCTCCGCCGGTCCGATCCGAACGCTTTCGGCGGCCGGAGTGAGCGGATTCAAAGAGGTATACAACGCGTTCTCGAGCGTTGCACCGCTGCGGCAAAACATCGAGATCGAAGACGTCGGGCAGGCGGCGGTATGGCTCTCGAGCACCATGTCCCGAAATACGACGGGCCACGTACTGTTCGTTGACGGCGGGTTCAACACGCTTGCCGGCCCGACCGCCCCGACGGCCGCGGACGACCAGACCGCACCAACCGAGCGCGCGCCGCACTCATCTCCGCCGCACTCATCGTCGTCGTACGACGACGAGCAGAGCTGAGAGGACGATCGCCATAGCGACAACTATTGCGGAGAGGGCAGGCATGACCGAGGCTGCTCCGGCCGTCTCGACCAAATTCCCCAGCGCCCACGGCACGAGCATCCCGCCGACGCCTGCTCCGACGAAAAACCACCGTGAAACCGATCCGGTTACCCGCATGTGTCTGCCGGCGAAGGACATGGTACTCGGAAACACCGCCGCCATCGACAGGCCGGTTCCCGCCGAAGCGACCCACACGAGCTCGGCGCTGCGACTTCCCGCCGGTAAGGACAGCACGCCGAGAAACACGATACTTCCAAGCACGGAGACCGCGAGCAGGCGGCCGGGCGGCACCCGAGTGGAGACGGGAACGAGGATCAGTCTTCCCACCGTCAGCGCTCCCCAAAACAGAGAGGTCAGAGCCCCGGCTTGCGCAGGCTCTGCGAGGCCGAGGCGAACCGCGAACGTGTAGATCCACCCGCCGAAGCCCGCTTCGGCGGCCACGTACAACAGAAGGAACACCGCAATCAGCGCCGTCGGCAACACCCGGCTCGGCCCGTGCTCGGCGGACTGAGTGTCCGGGGAGCTCGGGCTCGGCGCCCGAAAGAACAAAAGGGCACCCGGCAGGATCAATGCGCCTGAAAGCAAAAACCCGCCCTCAATGCCGCCGGTAAGGGCTATTGCCTGCCCAATGAACAGCGGCGACAAAATGGCTCCGATTCCAAACGCAAAGTGAAGGCCGCTCATATACGGCCCCACCCGTGCCCCGTAGCTCCACACCAAGAGCGTGTTTCCGCCGGTCTCCACCATACCTGCGGCCGTTCCAACGAGCAAAAAGCCGATCACGAGAAATGCGAGGCCCGGCAGCACCGGAATCACGGCAAGCGAGCCCGCCATGACAAGCAGAGTGCCCGCCATCAGCGCGTGCCCGCGTAGTCGGTCGAGCAGGGCACCTCCGCCGAGTGAGCCGAGAATGAACCCCGCACGGTAGGCGGCAAACACGATGCTGACAGCCCCGAGACTTACCCCTCGATCCTCAGCGAGGCGAGGAAGCGAGGGGCCGATGGAGGCTGCGGCAAGGCCCAACGCAAACAGAGCCCAGAAATATCCGCTTGTCCCCGGCATGAGACGGCGCGATGGGGTGAGCCCCCGGCGCGCTCCCGAGCCGGCCGCCGGGTCGGGATCCGCGCCCACCGGGGCACCCGCCGGGTCGCGGTCCGCGCCCGCCGAGCCGGCCGCCGGGTCGGCCGCCGGGTCGGGGTCCCCGTCGCCTCGGTCGGGCTTCCCTCGGTCATGTTTCAAACCGGATCTCCGGCGGGTCGGCGGGGTTGAACCCCTCCTCCTTTATGTCGATCCCCGGCCGTCTCAGGACAGTCCCGCTCACCCCGTTCTCGGAGACACGGTACTCCTTGGTCCCGAAAGCAACGACGACGCCCCGATACATGGAGTTCTCGGCAACGAGCATGCTGCCCGGCATCGTGGTCAACCGCTTTCGAATCTCGTTCATGTCATGGCGAAACTGGGAAACCTGCGGCATCAACTCGGCGGCCGAATTGCGCAACTGATCGCGGGCCTGAATGAGCTTGCTGGGCCCGCTACCGCCCTCTCCTAGTCGGTTCTCCAGCGGCCTGAGTTGCTGCTGCACCTGCTCGAGCCGGTTCTGCGCATCTTCGAGCTTGCTCTTGGTGGCGCGAAACTCCGAGAGCACATTGGGCGGTATCCCGATCGAGATGTACACACTGCCCTCTGCCACGCTGCCGATTTGCTTACACCACAGCGACCCGCCGACGATCATGTTGGATGCAATGATCTCCGAGCGCCGCCCGTTGAGGACGCAGTGCCGCCACGCGGCCACCCGGCTGTGCATGATCGCCTCCTGCACGAACAGGTGCCCCCCGCATTGTACTGAAGAGCTCTCGACATACCTGGTAAACACGTTGCCGTCGCACTCGATCCACCCTGCTCCGTTGCCGTTTATACCGGTTTTCAAAAGCACATTGCCGCCGGCTTTGAGCGTGGCCTTGCCCACCCCCTTGCCGACCTGGATGTCCCCGGTTGCCTCCACGATGAACCCGTCGGCGACGTGATTTTCCACCACTACCGACCCGTCGTGGCGAATGTGGCCCGTTTCATAGCTCACGTTGTCGACGGTGACCACCGGCTCGACGACCACCGCACCGTCACGCAAACGGACGTTGCCGGCAGCGGTGGCGTACACCGCGGTACCGTCGGCGTTCGACTCGGTATTCGCCCCACCGCGAAGCTCCACGGATTGCGTTTCCGTTCGCGCCGGCACCACGGCGTTCCGTACCGTCCGTCCGTCCTTGGGCTCGACCGCCTCAACAAGCTCGGCGAGGAGGTCGCCTGCTTCCTTATTCTCTATGAAGTTCAGCTCTTTGAGATCGATACGGCCGAACTCGAGCTCGAGATACGGCTTCCCGCGGGTGGGATTAAAATGATAGGTGATTTCCGCCGAACGCGCATGAACCGGCTCGAGCCCGCAGGCCACCTCTACCCACTGGTCGAACCGGCCGTCTCTCAAGAGCCTTTTGATTGCCTGTTCCTCGATACCGTAGGTAATTCCTTGGCGCGTGAGCTCACCGGTGACGTCCTCTACCGAAGGTGGGGCCGCCCCCTTTTTGGGGTGGGTTACGAGGGCCCACGCGCGAATGCCGTCGTCCGAGACCTGCACGGAAATGCGGGATGCCAGTCGCTCTCCGTCGGGCCACTTCACAATGGGCTGCGGGACCCCTGAAGCCTCATCAATTATCTCACTGACCGTGTCGAACGAAACGTTCGGCACACCGAGGAGCTTCATGCGGTTTCGCACGTCTTCATAGTAGACGGGTCTTCCGTGTTCACCGGGCCGATGAACGGTCAGCCAGGCCCAGCCGGCTTTATACTGGAGGTCGAAATGACCGTCGCCCCCCTCGCTCTTGCGTGCCACGCTCCCCATAATGAGCGAATTGCGCCGGGGCGTCAAATCGCGGCGGACCATCCAATCGGTGCGGCCCCTCGGACAACGCGGTTATGGGCAACAAAAAACTTCATGAAAGCTTGTTTTTCCCT
>JAWLED010000006.1:23902-30817 GCA_041686235.1 Spirochaetia bacterium
ACCGACCTGCACGTCTACGGGCAGAGCCAGAGCGACCTGTTCGACTTCACCGGAGACATGGAGCGGATCTCCTCGAACTTAGAGGATCAAGCACAACGGAGATTTCGGTTCGAGAACAGCATGGCTGCCGGCATCCGCGAGGACGGCTCGTATCTGTTTTCCGCGGGTACAGCATCCGATACCGAGCGCTTTCCCGACGAGGAGGCTCTTGAACGAATGCGCGAGCAGTACGCCGACGGTGACCAAGAGGGTACGGTAGATTTTGTCTTTGACGATAAGAACTATCTCGCGGTCTATAAATGGCATGAAGACTGGGACGCCTTTTTCGTTCGCGGTGAACAAGAGTCCGAGTTCTACGCCTCCTCGCGTGAGATCTTTAGCCTGGTGTCGATCATCATAATGGCGATAACCGCGCTCTGTGCAATTCTCGGAATATTCGTTCTGCGTTATATCCTCCGCTTTGTGCCGGCAATCACCAATGCAATCATGCGGATGCAGCATGAACAACGTATCGACCTCGTAGACATGAGCGGTGCACCGAACGACGACGTTACCTACCTCGGTACCGCGTTCAACAGCTTATCGAGCACAATCGACAACCTCATGAACATCTTCAAGAAGTTCGTCGCACGTGACGTGGCCCACAAAGCATATAGAGAACGAGAAATTCGCCTCGAAGGGGAGAAGCGTGATCTGACCATCTTGTTCACCGACATTCGCAGCTTCACCTTCATGACCGAAACGCTCGGCACCGACATCATTCGGCTCCTGAACTTGCATTACGACGAAGCCATCCGCCACATCCACGCTCAAAACGGAGACATCGCGTCGATCATCGGCGATGCGCTTTTGGCGATTTTCGGAGCAATGGACGATGAGGCGGAAAACAAATCCTACCATGCGGTTCGCTCCGCCTACCTTATCCAAGATGTGGCAAAGTCACTGAGAGAGAGAATGACCGAACGACGAGACGAGATTTTGCGAACCCGCGGTGCTTTGACCGAGGCGGAGGAGCGCGTATATCGCGCGGTTCTCGTGCAGGTCGGGGTTGGAATAGACGGTGGGGAGGTCTTCTACGGCAACATCGGCAGCGAGCAGCGAATGGTAAATACCGTCATCGGCGACAACGTAAACTCCTCCTCACGTCTCGAGGGACTCACGCGGTTCTACAACACGCCGGTCATCACCTCGAGCTATGTAAAAGAGGAAGTAGAAAAGGAATACGCAGACTACCGCTTTGTCGAGCTCGATACCGTGACAGTCAAGGGAAAAACCGGCGGCAGCCGGATATACTGGCCCGTTGAGCGAGACAAAATCGACGACGATTTCGAACGGGACTTGAATAACTTTTCAGAAGGACTACAGCTCTACTACGACGGAAAATGGCCGCAAGCCTACGAAGCGTTTAGCGCGTGTAGCCTTCCGGTTTCCGAGGTATTCATAGCGCGCACCAAAGACAGCACTGCGCCGACAGACTGGGACGGTATATGGAAGATGACAGAGAAGTAAAAGACCTCGTTCAGCGAAGTAAACAGCTCTTCCTCCGCGAAGCGTTTGAAGAGTTCAGGCGCTCGCAAGAGACGTATAATCTCGAGGAAGAGTTTGCAAAAACAAAGCGCAACCGCACCCTCGTGGTACCGGCCGTCGTGGTTGGGATTGTACTGTTCTTTGCCGTCGCTGCGGTGGGTATGAGCTTATATGTCGACCGGAGCACCCAACAAGTAGATGTCGGTGAGGCGGAGTTCGAGGATGTTTCGTTGCGGGACGTGCTCAACAGTTGGCTCGAAATAGAGCAAGACCTCGAAGACGTCGAGGACAACATAGAGCAACTCACGGAGGAGCGGGAAACCCGCGTGCGCCTTGCCGAACGTGCCGGCGAGCGGAGAATGGAAATTCTCGAGCTTACCGAGATGGGCGACGACGAGCGTGCCGAGCGCATCGCGGAAGTCGAACAGGAAACCCAACAGAGAATCGCCGAGCTTACCGAACGCTACGACGAGCAAATCGACCAGCTCGAAGCTCGCGCCGACGACCTCGAGCGCAGGCAGGAAGAGGAGTTCGATCAAGCTCAAGTGCAGGCCGCTCTCGAACGAGACGACCTCGTTCGCGACGAACGACGGTTGCTGCGCCTCGAGCTCGGAGAGCTGGAGAAGTTCTACGATGAGCGGCTTGCGACCATGCAAGATGCCTATGAGGCGGAACTCGAGGCCTTTGACGAAGACGCTCAACAGATGCGGGAAGTGCTCACTCAACAATACGAAGATGAAATAGCGGAGCTCGAAGAAGAGCACGAGCAGGAGATCGAGGAGCTTACCGAGCGTTACAACCCCGATATGTCGGATGACGATATAGCCGAGCTCCTGGACGCTTCGCTCTCTGAGGCCGAGGTATCCGACTCCTATACCGACGTACTGTCGGCAACCGGCGCACTTTCGCGCAGTGAATACGAGGAACTGCGAAACGAGCTTTCCGAAATCAACACGCTCATCGAGCGGTTACAAGAGATTCCCTACGAAAACAGTGTACCGGAGGTCCTCGAACAGCTGGAGTCTCGAACGGCCGCACTGTCGAACCAATACGAACAGGTGTGGACCGAGCTCTCGGCAAGCTACGAGTCGCTGTCCGATGAATACGCAGAGCTCGAACACGAAGCGGAAACAGCTGAAGATCGCTTCGAAGAGCGACTGCAGCGCCGCACCGAAAGTATAGGGAGTTTCGAACATGCGTTTTCCGAGCTCATTGTCTCCGACCGGGAAGACGGCTTCGTCGTCGATGCCCGCGAACACTCGCGAATCATGGTGTTCCTCGACCGAATTCGAGACGTCGACGAAGACACCAAAGGCGTAATATTCCGCGAGCGTGAGGGCTTTATAGCCGACGTCTCGTTTCACGTGGAAGACGGACGTATATTTGCTTCCGCGCAAAACGTTGCCGAAGACCGGGAGATCAAACCGTTCGATCGCATTTTGCTCCGGCTCCCCGGTATGGATCAGCTCGACATAGAGATCCCTGCCTCGGATGACGTATCGCAAGCCCAAACTCAGGCGACAACCCGGGAAGACGGTCCGAACGATGAATAGGAAAAAGACGAGGAGAGGCCACATGAAATTTCGTGCACTATTGCTTGCGGTGGCGCTGGGGCTCCCGGTGGTGCCGGCCCTCCACGCCGTTTCGCTCGAAGATAACGGCTACGAGGTGCTCGATACTCGCCAAGAGGAAGGCACCTATCGCTTTGACGTCGAAGATACCGATGGAAACGAGTTCGAGATTCGCAGCGACCAAGAAGAGCTGTCCGAGGGACAAATAAACACATTGGACGTAGTTCGTCGAGTTGTGTATGACCTCGACACGTTGGAGGTCGAGTCGATGCGGGTCCTGTTCGAAGCGGGCCGAGTTGATATTCTCGTTGTTCCTTCAGAGTTCGAATATCAGGGACAGGATCTCCTCCCCTACATCCCTTCGGGATTGCAGTTCAGCTTTGACGCGGTCCTCAATTATGACTTCAGGCTGCTTGTAGACGAGTATTTCATGCGGTTTCGCGGCCAGTACGTCGACGAAGAGCAGTTTGTCGGACGGCTCGCCGATGCAGTCAACGATCCGGTCGGCTTTCTCGAAAGCCGGCGCCCCGAGCTGATTGCACAACGTGTCGACGAGCTCGAGGAATGGGCCGAGGACTCCGAACAGCGGCGCGCAGAGCTTCGCGAAGAACTCGACGATGCCCAGGTGGAGCTCGAGCAAACCCGCGAGGAGCTTGCCGAAACGGAGGACCGATTGACACAAACCCGCGCCGAGCTCGAAGAGGTGCGCAGCGGCGTGCTCGCATTCAACAATCGCACATTCTTTGGGAGGGTCCGCCCGCTGGAACCGCAAACGGTAGATCGAATCGTGGAGCTGCGCGAAGAACACCCCGATATTGAACAGAGTGAAATACGCGATCGGCTTTCCGAGGAAGGACTCGAGGCATCCGGAAACGAGGTCTCCATCGTCCTTGCGGTATATTTCAACGAATTCGAGTAGGGTCCGCTCGTAGAGGTCGCAGCCGGTGTGCGCGGCGTCAATCTCGAGCGGCATCCCCTGTGCCTCGGCCAGAGTCCCGGGATGCGGGTCTCGGGCCCACGCGTTTCGGGCCCGCCCGCGCTACACGGTCGCCGTTCTCTCTGCCTCCGATGGACGCACATCGTCCATCGGGAAGGATATCGTGTATCGTGTCGAAGGGCGTTTTTCCAATTCAACCGTTGCATTTAGCTGGTCTACAAGACTATTGATAAGCTGGAGCCCCAAAGACGAAGTGTTGGTGAGGTCCACGTCCTCCGGAAACGGGTTGCCCGTATTCGACAGCGTATATTCACATCGGCCGTTATCGTAGTCCGGGGACAGCGATACCGAAAAGGTTTCGCGCCCTTCCGCACGGAATCCGTACTTCAGCGCGTTCGTTGCGATCTCGTTCGTAATCAACCCGAGGACGATCGCCGTTTGCGGCGCGACTTCCACGTCGGCCAGGTCGCTCTCGACCCGGCACCGACTCGCCGCCATAGTAGAAAAGATGGTATGCAGCAACTCTTCGAGGTACCGCCCGAGATCTACCGTCCTTACACCGCCACCGTACTGGTGAAGCATATCGTAGAGGACGCTAAAGGCGCTGATCTTCTGCATAATGTCGTTCAACGACTCGGTAGCGGCGGGATATTCTACCCCGGAGCCCGGCGTATCCCCGGCGCCGGCTGCAGCCTCGAGCTCATCGATCTTGAGACTAATCAGTGAGATAATGAGATTGAGATTATTCTTCAGACGATGATACATCTCCTGCATGAGGAAATCTTTCTGCTCGATGGTTTTCTTCAGGGTCGTCAGCAGCTCCCGCTCCTTCGTCACGTCGGTAGCTACCGAAAGGATATGGGCGCGGTCGTCGGCAGTGTAGGGAAGGTCGAACCATTCGCATAGCAAGTTCCGCCCGTCTTTGGTGCGGTCATAGTTCGTATTGCGCGACCTCTGATTCTCGTGAAGCGTGTTTTTCAACCAGTCTCGCAGCTCGTCGGGGCCCATCTCGTTCTTCTCAGAATATATGAGGGTCATCAACTGGTGCCCGACCGCCTCTCCTCGGGTGTAGCCGAAAAGCGCTTCCGCGCCCCGGTTCCACTGCTGGATCACGTAATCCGGGCTACAAACGATTGCAGCAACCGGCAGATTGTCAAAGAAGAATCGATAGGCCTCTTTGTCTTCGGCGGTTTCGTGGTCGCGATCTGCGCGCTCGAGTGCAGCTTCTACGGTTGCGAGAAGAAAGGCATCACTATCGGCTGTTTTTTGCACGAGCCCGTAACATGCTGCGCACGCGGAAGCTGAAAGCCTCGACACCGTCTCTGCGGAGGCGCGTAGGACAAAACCGCAATTAGCTCGTTCGAGGATTTTATCTACGGAAATCTCATCTGCATCGCAGACGAGAAGGTCGGCAATAAGCCCCTCTTTGAGGCGGCGAAGGGCGTCCTCAGTTGATGAGGCGGTTTCCACCCGTCCAAACCGTTCTAGTAGCGCCGCGATCCCGGTGCGGCTTTCGCCGTCGGTGTCAACAACAAAAATGAGATGATCCACGCTGCCGCTATGCTACTACGGCGTGCTTTGGAAAATCAACTCAAGATTTTCTTATCCCGCCCCGGGCGTCCCGCCGCGGGCCGCCCGGGGCGGGAGGCTACCCCGCGGGCCGCCCGGGGCGGGAGGCTACCCCGCGGGCCGCCCGGGGCGGGAGGCTACCCCGGGGCCGCCTGGGGCGGGAGGCTACCCCGGGGGGCGCTCGGGGCCTCCTGCTCGGGCCTCCTCGGGGGCGGGGCGGTAACCGCCGTGCGGCCTCGCACGAAGCGAGCTTTTGATGTAGAGTGCCGCAGATATGCAACAGGCCAGACATCCCGGTTCGCCGGCTTCTCTCAGACGGTTTCCATTCGACCCCGGGCGCTTGCGGGTTTTCTACGGGTGGGCGGTCCTGCTTTTCGGCACGTTCGGCATGGTCATGAGCGCTCCCGGCCAGACGGTGGGCGTTTCGGTGTTCACCGACTTCCTAATCGAGGAGCTTACCTTGTCGCGGACGTCCTTGAGCTTAGCCTACCTCGTGGGAACAATCGGCAGCGCACTCATGCTTGCCAAAGCAGGCGCCCTCTACGATAGGTTCGGCGGTCGTCTGGTAGCGACCGGGGCCGCAGCAGTGCTTGCACTCGTGTTGGTCGGGCTAACCGTTACACCGGCACTGGCCGGCGCAATCGGCGGGGCGGTAATCGCCTTCATCGTGATCTCACTCGGGTTCTTTCTGCTTCGCTTCTCCGGGCAGGGCATGCTGACCCTCGCCTCGCGCAATATGGTTATGGAGTGGTTTGACGAGCGAAGAGGACTCGCGAACGCGGTAATGGGAATCTCCATCTCATTCGGTTTTTCCTATGCCCCGCGGGTGTTTGATGACCTCATCCAAGGGTTCGGCTGGCGGGGGGCGTGGCATATCCTTGCAATCGCTGTCGGCGTTTTCGCGGTATGCGCATTTCTATTTTATCGCGACACACCCGAGGCTCACGGACTCCTTCCCGACGGCCCCCTGCGAGGTAAGAGCAGAAAGACCCATGCGGAAACCCACGCCGGCGCGGCATTCACTCTGCCTGAGGCGCGCCGCACGTACTCGTTCTGGGTCTTCGCGCTTGCTCTGTTCACCGCCGGGCTCGTGCTCACCGCATATACGTTTCACATTGTTTCTATCTTTGATGAGGCCGGCATGAGCCGGGCGCGAGCGGTCGGTGTGTTTCTTCCCGCCGCCCTCGTGGCGGTAGCGGTCGAGTTCTCCGGAAGTTACATTTCCGACTACGTTCAATTGAAGTACCTCGCGATGGTACAGCTGACCGGCATTATGCTGTTGACCGTATCGATTGCCGCGCTGGGGCCCGG
>JAWLED010000006.1:30917-34400 GCA_041686235.1 Spirochaetia bacterium
CGGCGATTGGACCGTATGTATTCAGCTTCGGGCGCGACCTCACCGGAAGTTACGCCGCGCCCGCCATTTTAACGACAGCAATCGCCTTCGCCCTCGTCATTGCGGCTCTTCGTGCGAACCGCCCCGCGTGATGCGGCCGGACTCGCCGGGCGTCGCCGGCAATGCGGTGGTTGTCGTCGTGTTTCCATCGCCGTTGACGGCCTCGGTTTCGAAGAAGCCGATGACCTCCCGAAGCTGATCCGCCTGCCCGGAGAGCTCCTCCGAGGTCCCGGCCATTTCCTCGGCCTGGGAAGCGTTCTGCTGCACAACCTGATCGAGCTGAGCGAGCGCTTTGTTGACCTGTGCGCTTCCACTGCGCTGCTCCGCGCTGGAGGCGCTGATTTCCTGAACCAGCTCGGCGGTCCGCCGGATGCCCGGCACGAGCTCTTTCAAAACCGTCCCGGCTTCCTCGGCCACGTCCACACTGCTCGTGGAAAGCTCGCTGATCTCGCCGGCTGCTTTCTGACTGCGCTCGGCAAGTTTGCGAACTTCAGAGGCAACGACGGCGAAGCCTTTCCCGTACTCGCCTGCACGGGCTGCCTCGATTGCCGCGTTGAGCGCGAGGAGGTTAGTGTTGCGCGCGATTTCTTCGATAATCGTAATCTTTTCAGCGATATTCTTCATCGCCTCTACGGTTTTCTCCACCGACTCGCCGCCGCGCTGCGCGTCCTCGGCGGCTTTCTGGGCGATCTTCTCGGTTTCCTGCGCGTTTTCGGCGTTTTGTTGGATATTTGAGTCCATCTCTTCCATGGAGGAGGAGACCTCTTCCGTGCTGGTGGCCTGACGACTCGCCCCGTCAGACATTTGCTCGGCGCTTTCCGACATCTCCTTACTTCCGGATGATACGTTGTCTCCGGCCTGTTTAACGTCTGCTATGACACTTCGCAGACGCCCCCGCATGGAGTCCATGGTACTTAGCAAATGAGCTATCTCGTCGCCTCCGAGCGTTTCGATGTGTCCGTTCAGTTTCCCCTGCTCGATGTTCTCGGCAACCTCTTGCAGTTGTGATATCGGCTGAACGACGCTGCGGATGACCAAGAGCACGGCGGGGACGATGACGAGCCCAAAAACCCCAAATACCGCAACGAGAGACAGGTTTACTGAGCGGCGTATGCGGTCTTCGATTTGTCCCGCAACCGCGGCTTGGCTTGCCGCCACGTTGTCGGCATACACCCCGGTTCCAACCCAGAAATCGGTACCGGGGATCATCTCTGCGTAGGAGATCTTCGGCTCTATACCGGCACCCGGCTTCTCGAACACGTACTCGACGAATCCTCCCCCGGATTGCGCCGCCTCATAGAGCTCGCGCACATAGTAGACGCCGTTTTCGTCGGCGGTATCGCGGAGATCCTCGCCCTCTAAGTCGGGACTCGGCGGGACCGTAACGACAGTGGTCTGATCGTATATGAAGTAGTATCCCGATTCGTCGTCTTCGAAGCGGATGTCGGCCACCGCTTCGCGAAGAATTTCCTTCTGCTGCGCTTCGCGTTCCACACCGGACACCGCTTCGGAAAGCGCGATTGCCATCGAATGGGTGCCGACTTGCACCTTCTCCTCGAGTCCCTCGGTAACGGCGTTTCCGGTCTGCTCAGACGCCACCTCGCCGAGTTGCTGCATCTGGACGTAATAGAAGGTAACAATACCTCCCGTAAACGCGAGCACAAGCACGATTATTGCAAACAGGCGGGTTGCCAGTTTTACCCTTCTCAAAACCACGTATTAACTCCTGGAAGTTGATTAGCTCCGAAACTCATATTTCGAGCGCGCACGTAGTGTAGCACGGCGTCAGCGCACGTCAAGTCGTTAGAAAATCTAAAAGCGTCATTTTATGAAAAAGATACTGAACCTATCGCACGAAAACCGGAGATCCCCACGCCCACTGATTGTTCTTCTGGCGTGCCCGGAGATAGATCCAGTCACCCGCCCGTAACTCATGCGGAAAATCGTCTATCGAGAGGTTCCAGCTGAGCTCCCACGGTTCGGGCAACCGGTGAAAGAGCCATGCCGGCGAGTCTATCTCGTGTCGCAGGTGTCCGCTCTTTCCCCCTGCACGCAACCGGTTCACCGTCGTTTCCGTGCGAACGCCGTTTATCACGGCCCATATTCGCGCATCCGGCGACAACACGACGTCCAGGCAAACGCCCTGCGTGCCCGGGGTGGAGGTCGTGGGGTTCCCGTAGGTCGTTGTTTCGAAGTGCACACGCTGCTCATCGACGCGGCGGCACCACGAATAAAACGCGCTACCGGGAGCGTCCGCCTCTTGCTCCGGGGAAAGAACCTCCGGCCCACGAAATCTCGGCTCCACCTCGACGAGCTCTCCGCCGTCCACTCCGAGGTCGACCTCCCACTGTGCAGGTTTTCCCCGCGGTCCCCAGCCCACCTCGAGATACAGCTTTGTTCGGATGTATGCCTCAGTGCTGTTTTCCCCGGCGCCCTCGGCATCGGCCGCCGGTCGCATTTCCGGAGCACTGATTCGGCGAGCAACGCGATTGTTGTGAAGCACCTCGAGATAGTCCAGCGGCGCCCCGCCGTCCAGCCGGATCGAGAGACGGCCCGGATGGCCCGGCGATCTCATACCGCCCATTGGAGTTCCCCCGAGGGTGTAGTCGAGCCGCATCTTATCCCCGGTCATCGCAAAAGTACGGCGCGCCGTAAGCGCGTCCCATAAGGCCCGGCGTTCGAGCTCTGCCGACCATACGCCGGTCATTCCGTGCCCGTAGCTGCCGGGATGGGCACTGTGATGATCGGTATTGGCCGCAAATCCAAACACATGTCCTTGCTCCAACCCGTACTGCATCGTGCTCTTCCAGTCAGCCGGCCCCATGGAGTGGAGAAACGGCAGCGGTCCCTCCGTGCTCTCGGCTGCCCCGTGCATGGAGTAGATCTCGACAAGCGGAGAGGTTTGTGAGTCGAAGGTGTCCCAGTTGATGCCTCGCGCGCCCTGATGGTAGCCGATGTGATGGGGCAATCCAACGGCCGGTTTCCCTTCGTCGGTGAGCGCAGCAAGGCGGCGATCCAGCTCTCTGACGTTATCGGGGTAGAGGAGCTCTCCGGTGGTGTCACGGTAGATGATCGCCCTGTCACCATCCTCACTCGAATGCACTTCGAAGCTGGGAAAGGTGATGAAACGACCCGGCTGCTCGGCGTGCGCAAACGCCTCGAGGGCGTGTGACCAGTTGCCTTTGAGCTTTTCGAAACCGCGTTTGTGAAACGCGACGATATGTTCGGTATGCTCGTTACCCTCGGGCATATCGGGCCAGTGCGCATGGCCGGTCACCGAGCAGAAGTCCAGCCGCTGTTGGGCGTTTCTCAGCGCGTCTTCGAGATCACCGTGTGCATACGACATATTGCAGTGATTGTGCAGGTCGCCGAAGTACGCCCTCTCACCCGTTTCGTTATGACTCATATCGTTTCCTCTCTTTTGACCGGGTCCGTGGCGGCTCT
>JAWLED010000006.1:34500-59479 GCA_041686235.1 Spirochaetia bacterium
TATTGCAGTGATTGTGCAGGTCGCCGAAGTACGCCCTCTCACCCGTTTCGTTATGACTCATATCGTTTCCTCTCTTTTGACCGGGTCCGTGGCGGCTCTCCTGCCCGATCCCGTCGCGAAACGGCGCGGCCGCCGATTACCGATCGAGCTCGAAAAGACGACCGCCCTCCTCGATGGCCTGTTGACTCGCCAACACCATGCGAAGCGACTCAAACCCGTCTCTTGTACCGGCTATCGGTTTCTCCCCGTCGAAATGACGGCGCAGCTCGTGCAGTAACTCAACGTCCGCGCCAAAGTGCGAGCTCTCGAAATGCGGGCCGCGGGCATCGACGGTTCGCTGTTTTGCCCCGTAATCGGTAACGAGCTCGATTTGTCCGGTATCCCGGGTCAACCGCAATCGACCGGAGGAACCGACGAGCTCGAGTGTTTCTTCGTCCTCGGCGCTGGGGCCAAAGATGTTCCAGAACAACGATGCCTTTACACCGTTCTCATAGCCGACGCTGATAACTGCATGGTCGACGATTTCGCTATCGGGGCTGTATACGCAGTTATCGATCCGGGCATCGGGCTGCTCCGCCTCCGTCCACGTAGGCCTCGAGAAGATGCCGTCCTCCTGCTTCTTGTAGTCGGGATCGAGGCGGTACACAATGCCGATCTCCTTCACACTATCGCTTGGCAGCGCACGAAACGGACAATCTCTGTCACACTCGCGACACCTTCGCGGGGCGTTCGGGTCGGGCGCAAACACATTTGAGCGTCCCCCTATCGCGCTCAGGATGGAAGCCCGGCTGTCGGCAATCCAGTTGAGGGCGTCAAAATAATGGGAGACCTTATCGTTGAGCGCGCCCCCCGAAAGCTCGCTTCGCCGGTGCCATCGCTGCAAATACCGAGCGTACGGAATGACCGAACGAAGGAGAATCGTCTGTAACTCACCGATCTCTCCACTGCGCAGCAGCTCTACTGCCGCTCGCCATGTATGCTCGTATCTCCGAGTGAAGCCCATAATCAACGGACGCCTCGCCCGGGACTCAGCGGCAATCATCGACTCCGCGTCTTCGAGCGTCGTTGCCATCGGCTTGTCGAGGTACACTTGCTTCCCTGCCGCAAGTGCCGCTACCGTGGGGTCGCGATGTTCGGCGGTGTATGTCGTGACGAACACGCTATCCACGTCGGTTCGCCCGACCACCCGACTGAAATCCGTATCCGTGTCTATGGTAACGTCCCGGCCGAGCTCACGGTAACGCTTCTCGAGAAAGGTTTTTCCCTCTTCGGCACGCGAGCGGTTTGTGTCGCACAGCACGCGAATGAGAATACCGGTCTCGTCTAACAACTCGACGGCGCGTGCGCCTAATACGTACACGCCCCTCTCACCGGCCCCTATGATTGCAACGCGAATCGTTCCTGCAGAATCACTCATGTGTGTCATGCTCCGCTTCGTAGGTAGGCTCCTCGGCACTCGAGGCGTCTCGCTTGTTCAACACAGAACCCGCCGGACGGGGCATTGGACCGGTAAAAAGGGGGTCCCGACTGTGTTGCATCCAGGTATCCAGCCGGCGAGCCAACTGTTTGTAGATTTCCGCATAGGAGGGATCCCAGACGAAGTTCCTACACTCACCGGGGTCGAGGCCGAGGTCGACCAGCTTTTCACGAGCTCGCGGTATGCGAAAGTATCCCGCTTTGCGCATGACGTCTTTGCCGGGCGAGTCGTCAACGTTGGCCGGCAATGGAGTGCTTTCCGTCCCGTAGCGCCGTGTGAGTTTGTATCGATTTGTCCGCACCGTGCGCGCCGGTTCATATACGGCATGATAGTTGGTTTCGCCATAAACGGCAGTGCGTGCCGAACCGTAATCGCCGTGCAACAGCGGCAGTAGTGACCGCCCAATGGATTCGTGGTCCCACCGAGCGGTGTCGGCGGCAGAGGTAGCGCCGCTCGCCTCCTCAGCGTCCGTGGCGCTCTTCGGCTTTTCAGGCGCCGCCCCGGTCACCTCACGGGTTTCGGCGAGCTCACGCAGCGTCGGGTAGAGATCTATTTGAGACACGAGTGAGTGCTCCACGCTCCCGTCGTCGGCCAAGCCGGGGATCCGCATAATCAGGCTCACCCCGAAGCCGGCGTCACGCAGCGTGTTTTTCATCTCAGGAAAGGGAGGTCCGTGGTCGGTAGTAACCACGATGGCGGTACTCTCCCACAACCCCGCCTCGATCACCGCGTCCAACACCACACCGAGCGCCCGATCGACCACCTGTAGCGACGTAAGAAAGCCTTCCATGTCCGCGCGCGTATTCGGTGTATCGGGGACTTCCCATGGCGGGGGAGCATACATTCGCTGACTCCGCTCTGCCGGTGGTTGAGGGAATGGGCGATGAGTAGACAAAAGGCCGTATGAGAGGAAAAACGGGCGATCGTGTGGCTCCCCCACGAACTGCGCCACCCGCGAGGCGTTATCCATATCCCACTCATGGGGCACCACGTCTTTGCGGGAGAAGTAGTCTTGCCGGGCGTCGAGTACCCGCTCGTAACCCAGTTCCGATTTGTCCCCAGCCACGTGCTGCACACCACAGAGCACCGTCTCCATTCCCACGCGGGACAACGAGCCGGCGATATGCTGCGCATCTTGGTGCAGATGAAACCCGCGATGAGCGAGGCCGACCATGCCGTTTTCGTGAGGATACTGCCCCGTCAGGAGAGCAGAGCGACTTGGAGAACAGGTGGGCGCCGCGGAAAACGCGTTTCGGAACGTCACAGCGGCGGCCGAGAAGCGCTCGAGATTCGGCAGAGACCGCGGACTGTTGGCCGGATCGAGAAATCGGCCGGAGTCGTGCGTGTGGAAATAGATAATATTCATGATTCTCTCGATTGGATACAAACGTTTGCAACATTCGCCATTACACGTAACCTTGGAGAGGTTATACCACGGGTTCGGATTCCTAAACAAGGATTCTATACCCAGAACGGAACAATTTTCTCCTCCGAGCAAGCACTGGACGGCCAAAAAAGCATCTAATTGACTTTTTGGGAAGCGTTACCTCGGGAGTGCCTCCATTCAAATCTTTGTTGACACCGCCGAGAGGCAGTGCTACAGTAATTTACGGTGCAAACGAATGCAAAGAGCATTGACCATTAGAGACATAGCTCAGATAGCACAGGTAAGCGCCTCGACCGTCTCACGCAGCCTCAACGACAGCCCTCTGGTAGCCGAGGAAACGAAGTCCCGCGTACGCGAAATCGCGAAACAGGGTAATTTTTCGTTTAATGCAACGGCCAGAAGCCTGGTAACGAGGAGGACCGGAATCGTGGGGCTCATTTGCCCCGACTCATTCGACGAATATCAGTATTCCCTTCACCTCACCCTTCTGATAAATCAAATCCGCCGACGACTCGAGCTGGACGAGCTCGATCTCATTGTGAAGTTCCGGTATAACGCCACCGGAACAAACAGCATTCAGAATCTGCTCAACAGCCGCAAAGTCGACGCGCTTATCGTGATCAACCCCGATATTACCGCCGAAGAGCTCTCGTTTATACATGAGCATCGAATCCCGGTGGTGTTCGTACAGGCGATCTCCCCGCATCTCGAGCTCGAGAACGAAAACTATGTTTTCGCCGATCATGTCGCCGGCGGCACGATCGCAACGAA
The DNA here is from genome assembly GCA_041686235.1 of Spirochaetia bacterium. Classification (GTDB taxonomy): domain Bacteria; phylum Spirochaetota; class Spirochaetia; order DSM-27196; family PWMO01; genus JAAAOH01. The sequence continues at coordinate 38,136 of JAWLED010000006.1, forward strand.
CCATCTCATTCGCCTCGGCCACACGCGCATTGTCTGCTTTACCGTGGATACACCCGAGGCCTCCTTTCATGAACGCACCGACGGCTACCGACACGCCCTTCGAGACCACGACATCGAAATTGATGAGGAGCTTATTCGCGTAGGCGACGGAACCTTTGAGTTCGGCTACAACTTCGTAGTTGAACATGCCCATCGGTTCCGTGGCGACATATCCGCCATATTTTCTCAGACCGACATCATGGCGCTTGGCGCTATCGAAGGCTTGTGGGACAGCGGGCTTCGGGTTCCACAAGACGTCGCTATCGTCTCGTATGACGACATCGGCTTCGGCAAAGACTTCAGGCCTCGACTCTCTACGGTTCATCAACCACGAGATCGTCTTGCGGTTGCCGCTTGCAATCGATTAAGCCGGCTGCTCTCGATGGGTGAACGAGGCGACCGGCGCGAGGAGGATGACCGGCTGCTTCAACAGCGCGTGCAACCTTATCTCGTGGTTCGTGAGTCATGTGGCGCGGATTGAGAACGAGCGCGCCGTGGGGGGTATCAGCGCGATTGCATGCGTTTGCATATACAGGCAGGCCAATGCGCATCTATGAATACTGGAGAAAAGGAGGTGGGAAACGCACAGAACACACGTCAGAGATGCCGGTTTGATTATCAAACGCTAATCTATAAGGAGGTTAGTCATGAGTGTTCGACAGTTAGCCATTACAGTGGTTGTCCTGTTTGCAGCCGCGGGCCTTGTGTTCGCCGGCGGCCAACAAGAAGCAGAGGAAGCCGAGGCCTCTCAAGAAGAAGCCGAGGAGGAACAACAGACGGTTGAGCTGAACTTCTTCCAGTTCAAGCCCTATCTCGATGAAGCGTACGGAGATCTCGTCGAGGAGTTTCGCGAAGAGAATCCCAACGTAGAGATCAACGTACAAACCTACGGAGGCGGCCAACAGTGGCAGGATATTCTCCGTGGTCGATTTGCCTCCGGGGCGGGCCCGGAGATCTTCCCGGTAGAGGGGCCGGCTCAGTACGAACAGTGGTCGGAGTATATTGCCGATCTCTCCGGCGAGCCGTGGATCGATACCGCCGTCCCGTTTGCACTCGAGGCGCTAAATGTCGACGGCAAGCAAATGGGTATGCCGGTAAACCTCGAAGGCTACGGCTATATTTACAACAAAGAAATCTTCGAAGAAGCGGGGATTTCCGAGCGCCCCACCACGCTTTCCGAGCTTACCGAGGCGGCAGAGCAACTCGATGAGGCCGGGTATACGCCGTTTGGCACCGGATATGCAACATGGTGGGTCACCGGCTTACATCTGATGAACGTCGCTTTTGCACACCAGGATGATCCGCTCGCGTTCATCGAGGGCCTCAACGACGGCTCGGAGTCTTTCTCCGACAACGAGCTATTTGCCGACTTACAGGATCTCGTCGATCTCACCGTGGAGTACGGAGAAGAGGACCCGCTGACGACCGATCACGAAGAGCAGGTTCAGATGTTTGCCAACGGCGAGGTCGCGATGATCCAGCAGGGCGTGTGGAAAGAAGTACCGATCATGGAGGTCGATGAGGACATCGAGATAGGTCTCTTGCCACCGGCACTCAACGACTCCGCCGGCATGGATCGAATCCCTGTGGGCGTCCCCTTTTACTTCGTGGTCAACAAGGAAGCTTCCGAGCAGAAGCAAGAAGCGGCAAAGAGCTTTTTGAACTTCATGGTCAATACCGACGTCGGTCAGAGATACGCAACTGAGGAGTTCGGATTCATACCTGCCTATCAAGACGTAGAGCCGCGAGGGCTTGGCGGTGTCGGCAAGGACATTCTCGAGTATGCCGGCGAGGACAAGACCGTGCCGTGGGTCTTCGGCCGATTTCCCGAGGGCTTCGCAGATGACGCCTCAGACGCCATCCAACAGTACGTTACCGATCGAATCAGTTGGTCGGAAGTGCTCGAGCAACTAGACCAGTCCTGGGAACGCAGAGCAGAATAAACAACCTGAAGTACATCAACACCAGCCGAGTGGACCGGTACACCGCCGTCCACTCGGCATTTTTGAATGGAGGCGGTGATGACGCGAAGACAATTGCGAAACGTACGCGAGGACGTTCTGTTCATCGGCCCCGGCGTCTTCTTTTTCGGGCTGATCGTTTTCCTCAGTTTTTTGATGGGGATTTACTACTCCTTTACCGAGTGGAACGGGATCGATCGCGAAGCCGTGTGGGTCGGTCTGGAGAAGTATTTCACGGTCTTTTCCGGCGACTCCCAAGCGGTGCAGTCGGCAATCTTTACGGTGCAGTTCACCCTGGTATCGGTGGTCATTTCCAACGTCTTGGCGTTCGGCCTCGCCCTTGCTCTGACCATGGCGCTGAAAACGGCGAATGTAATGCGCACCGTCATCTTTCTCCCGAACGTTATCGGCGGCATCATTCTCGGGTTCGTCTGGCGGTTTGTCTTTGCGAATAGTTTCGGCGCGATCGGCGATCTCACCGGTTTGGAGCTCTTCAACCTTCCCTGGCTCGGGACACCGGAGACCGGGTTCTGGGGGTCGGTAATCGTGTTCGTATGGCAGCGAACCGGCTACCTGATGGTCATATATATTGCGGCCATCGTCACGATTAACGAGGACTTGATAGAAGCCGCCCATATTGACGGAGCCTCGAGTCTCACGATGCTGTTCCGCATCATCATACCGCTGACGGTACCGGCGATTACTGTGTGCGTCTTTCTCGCACTGTCATGGACGACCAAGATGTTCGACGTGATATTCGCCCTCACCGGAGGTGGCCCCTTCGGCTCAACTGAGACATTTGCCATGAATATCTATTTCGAGGCATTCCGCTACAATAACTACGGCCTCGGGTCCGCAAAGGCAATTCTGTTTTTCATCGTGGTGGGCGTCATATCAACCACGCAGGTGCTTGTGACCAAGCGATGGGAGGTGGAGTCATGAAAGAGCAATACTTCCCACGGCGCTTTTCCGTAGAGTTGATAATTGTCCTCGTGGGTCTTCTGTTTCTGTCGCCGTTCTATTTCGTTTTCGCCAATTCCCTCAAACCACTCGGGGCCATCATCGAAAACGCGGCGGCTCTGCCGGAAAGCTTTCACCTCGAGAATTACCGGAATGCGTGGCGCATCGCGAGCTTCCCGAGGCTTCTGTTGAACTCCGTGTTGGTTACCTCGTTCAGTATTGCCGGAATGGTTATCATGGGGGCAATGGCGGCATGGCGTATGGTACGGCGCCCCCATCGCGTGAGCGGGATCATTTTTGTTCTGTTAGTATCGGCAATGGTCATCCCCTTCCAGTCGGTCATGATTCCTATGGTCAAGATTTCCTCGGCGCTGCAGCTGATAAACTCGATCCCCGGCATCGTTATTATCTACTTCAGTTTCGGAATGCCGTTGACGGTGTTTCTATTCCACGGATTCGCGAAGAACGTACCTCGAGAGCTCGAAGAGTCGGCGTATATCGACGGATGTTCGACCTTCCAGAGCTTTTTCCGAATCGTCTTGCCCATGCTCAAAACGATGGTCGTGACGGTCATCATCTTACAGACGTTGTGGATTTGGAATGATTTTCTCTTGCCGCTGCTCGTGCTGTTCGACGAAGAGCTGCAGACCATTCCGCTCGGTATTTTCCGATTCTTCGGCCGCTATCAGAGTCAATGGGACGTTGCACTTGCAACGCTAACGATGGGCATGCTGCCGATCGTCGCGTTTTTCCTATTCCTGCAGAAGCACATTATCAGAGGGGTGACCGCAGGCTCGGTCAAAGCATAGGACCGGAGGGCATCATGAAGGGAAATGCCGTTATAGGGCAGTCGGGTGGCCCGACTGCCGTTATCAACGCCAGTCTCGTCGGTCTTGTCGAGGCCGCCGAGCAACGCTCTGAGGTTCCGCGCGTCTTCGGGCTGCGCTACGGTATTCGGGGCCTCCTCGACGGGCAGCTCGTAGACTTGAGCTCACTTACACCCCGGCGGCTATCGGCGCTGCGCGAAACGCCGTCCTCGGCGCTCGGCTCCACTCGCTACAAACTCCACGATGAGGATCTGCCGGCGGTCCTCGAGGCACTGAAGTCGCGCGACATTCGTTACTTTTTTCTCATCGGCGGCAATGATACCATGGACACCGTGCAGCGCGTAGAAAGCTACTGCCGGGAGAACGGGTATGAATTGCGCGGGGTGGGGATTCCGAAGACGGTCGATAACGACCTGTTCGGCACCGACCATACGCCCGGCTTTCCCTCGGCCGCGCGCGACATCGCCCTGTCGGTTCAACAGGCCGGCCGACTCGCGCGGGATATGCAGAAAGTCGACCAGTATGCCGTGTTTCAAGCCATCGGCCGAGATGCCGGCTGGCTTGCTGCAGCCGCCGGCCTTGCCAAACACCGTGAAGCAGATGCGCCTCACCTCGTCTACGTTCCCGAGGTCCCGATGAACCGGAGTGCGTTCCTCCACGACGTTCACCGGTGTGTTGAGGAGTTCGGATACGCCTACATCGTGTGCGGAGAAGGCGTAGTTTGGGAGGACGGCACACCCGTCTCGGCGTCCGGTACGGTCGATGAGTTTTCCAACGTCGAGTTCGGCGCTATGGGCGGAGCGAGCGCGGCGCTCAACCTCCATCGTCTCATCGGCGAGCATACCGGCTACCGGGGAGAGTTTCAGATCCCCGAATCGCTTCCCATGTGTGCGGCCGACCGAATAAGCCACACGGACCGTGAGGAAGCCTACGCCTGCGGCCGAGAAGCTATGCGCCTGGCCTCAACAGGCACCTCGGGGGTGATGGTGACGATCGAGCGCGCCGAGACAAGTCCGTACCGCAGCAAGCTCGCCACCGCCGACCTTGCCGAGGTTGCACGCCGCACGCATCGCCTTCCCGCCGAGTATTATGATAGCGATCGGCGGCTCCCCACCGAAGCGTTCCGCTCCTACGCAGCGCCTCTTGTCGGGGAGCTTCCACCCTTTAGCACCATAGACGATCTGCCGGTAGTATCGTCGTAATCGTATAATATAAGAGGAGAGCATATGAACGGACATGAGCCACGATACGCGAAACACGCCCTCGTCGCAGAAATGCTTGAAACGCAGGCCGTTTGCAGCGAGATCCCGGTAGAGCGGATCCGCAAGCTCCCCTCCCCCGGTGACACGCCCTTTCTTGTAGGCGAGGGCTCATCGAGAATCTTCCCTGCCAAACGCGCCATCCACGCGGCGTTACTGCGTGGCGATCGGACCGTTCCTCGCACCGAGAGCGCCCATGGTGCGCGCGAGCTCGACCTCAATGGGCGCAGCGTCTATGTCGCTTCGAACAGCGGCAAGACCGCCGAATGCGTACACCTCATTCATACCCTGCGTGAGAAGCAACATGAGGGCCGCATTATCGGTCTAGCAGGCGGCGCGAGCTCCCCCGTGGCCCAACAGAGTGATGAGGCCTATATCCTCACCTGCGGTACGGAGCACGCAGTGGCGGCAACCAAGTCGGTCGTCGAACAAGCGCTCGTATATGACCTGCATTTTCGAATGCAGGAAGGACACCCATTACCCGATCTCAAACGCCTTGGTGAGGATATGACGGCCGCGATGAAAGCACACATCCCGGTCGAGCTGATAGAAGCGGTTGCCGCAGCGCCGACAATATACTTTGCCGGACGAGACGACGGCGTTGCCGAAGAGCTTGCACTCAAGGCCAATGAAATCGTGCGCGCCCGCTCGGACTTCCTCCCGGGCACCTATGCCGTTCACGGAATCGAAGAAGTAATGGAGCCCGGCGATGTGTTGATCTGGATCGATCCCCCGGTGGACTACGAGCAAAAGTTCGACGAGGTTCTCCAAAAGGGGGTCGGGCTCAAGGTCTTCGCCGTTGCCTCTCGGGAGACCTCCTTCCCGACCGTGCGCATTCCTGAACCCGCCGACAGGGCCACGGCGGCATATGTTCAGCTTGCAATGGGGTGGAACATCCTCGTCGAAGCCGGCGTATCGCTCGGCATCAATTTAGACAAGCCCAACCGTGCGCGAAAAGTGGGAAACGAGTTCTTGGCAGATGCGTCGGGAGACGAGTAGTGCATTTGCAAACTCGAAGCGGACACCGAGGCTCTACGGCAGCTTCGGTGTTTGACGAATGGAACGAAGACGGCGAGCGATGGTTGTTCGTGAGCCCTCACGACGACGATGTAATACTCGGCGCGGGACTGCTTCTCTTGCAGGCGGTGCGTGAAAGACTCTCCACGACCGTCTGTGTCGTTACCGACGGGCGGATGGGCTACTGTCGCCGCGAGCAGCGGGACACAATAACCGATATTCGCCGCGCCGAGACCGACACGGCGTTCGGGCTTCTCGGCGTCCGGGAGCTCCGCAGGCTCGAGTACCCCGACTGCGATCTCGCCCGCCACGCCGGCCGCCGCACGGTCTCCGGGGCCGCCGGGGGCGGGGCCGCCGGTGCCGGGCCCGGCGGTGCCGCAGGTGGACCGGGAGCAATGGAAGAGCCGGACGCCCGGGGCGAGCACACCGGCCTCCAAAACTCGTTTACTGCCTGCCTCAGAGACGTCCGCCCCACCCGAGTCTTCGTCCCTACCGACGCCGATTATCATCCCGATCACAAAACCGTCCATCAAGAGCTGTTCATCTCGCTCTTTCACGCCTCCGCTACGGTGTGGCCGGAGCTCGGTCGGCCGCTGTCACAGGTACCTCGCATCTACGAAATGGCGGTCTATTGCGATTTCCCGTCTCCGCCCACGTTGCAACTGAGCGCTGAGCCCACCGACCTCGAGACAAAGGTTGCCGCCGTCGAAGCCTTTGCGTCGCAAGAACAGATCGGCGCCATGGTTCGAGCCGTTCGTAATGCCGGCCCCTTCGAATACTTCCGCAATGTGCCGTTCTCTCTCTACGACTCGAGGCACTACGCCGAGCTCTTCCCACCACGTCGCCCCTCCGACGGTTCGCACACCACCGCACGGGGCAATCAATCGCAGGCCACTGAATAATGCGGTTCGAAGCAACAGAGGAGACCCTCGACGGGATCGAAACGCTGTGCCTCCGCGATGCCGAAACGGGGGCGCTCAGCGCGATACTCCCGCAGCTCGGTGGAACGGTTCGCCGGCTCGTTCTCCCGACGAGGTCTTCCTCCGTTTCGCAGGCGCCCGGCCAGGCACTAACCCGTGTGCTCGAGGAGGACACCCCCCAAGAGGTCTCCCGAAACCCCGGTTTTCGCGGCCGTATCCTCTTTCCCTTTAATGACCGTATACCACAGGGCGCCTACCGGTTCGACGGCCGGGACTTTCGGTTGCGGCAGAACGAGCCGGAAAGCGAAAGCGCCATACACGGGCTCATATACGACCGGCGGTGCAAGGTTTCCTCCGTCACGGCAGACGACCGTGGGGCACGCCTTACCCTGTCCTACCACATCACCCCGGACGAGTTTCCGGGCTACCCCTTTGCCGTACAACTGCGGGCGCACTACCGGTTGTCCGAACACGGTTTCGAGCTGCGACTCGAAGCGTTGAACACCGGCAGCGTGGCGGCGCCGGTTTCGCTGGGGTGGCATCCCTATGTGGCAACACCGAACGGCGTGGACGCCGCTTTTCTTAGGTGCCCGGCCGGACGCTTTGTCGAGGTCGACGATCAGCTCTTGCCCACCGGAGCGCTGCCGCCCGTTGCCGGCGGCGCACTCGACTTTCGGAATGCCGAACCGATCGGCCGCCGGGAGCTCGACATAGCTCTCGAGCGCAGGGCGGGCCCCAACGACCCGTCGGCGGCGGTGACCACCTTCGTCGACCGCGGCTGTGACGTGGTGGCGCTGCGGCAGAGCAATCCCCCGTTTCGCTTTACCCAGCTGTTTATTCCCCGCTCTCGCTCCTCTCTTGCCGTCGAGCCCGTTACGGCCGCCACAAACGCGTTCAACCGCCCGGAGCTCGGCTTGGCTCGCTTGCAATCCGGTGAGCGGTTGATCGGGACTGTTTCGGTGTGGACACTCGCATCTTCGGGAAGGCAACCGGCTACCGGCCTCAGGCAAGACCGGTAGTGTGAAAGCGCACCACCATGTGCACGACCGCTTCTCCCGATCCAATGTTTTCTATGTCGTGCTCGACATCGCACTGGTACCGGATGAAGTCCCCGGGCGCGAGATCCTCCACTCGCTCGCCGACGCGGACACGAATGCGCCCCTCGAAGAGGGTGAGAAACTCTTCGGTATTGGGAAAGTGCGGGTGACTGCGAAGCTCGCCGCCCTCTGCGAACGTCAATAGGTACATTTCGAGGTCTTCAGCAAGACTGAGCGGGGTGAGCACCTTCATGTGCAACCCCTCTTCGTCGGTATCGAGCACCGGGATGTCGTCGTGACGAGTCATGTGAAAGTGGCGGACCGGCTCCTCGCTTCCGGCAAACAACTCATTGATATCGACGTCGAGCCCCCGGGCGATTTTCCACACCGTTGCAACCGTCGGATTGACCTTTTCCGATTCGATTTGAGAGAGCATTGCTTTCGAAACGCCGCTTCGCTCGGCGAGCACATTCAGGGTAAGTCCCTGCTTGGTACGGCGCGTGCGGATGTTCGACCCGATTAACGGCGGCTGCGACGTGAGACTCATTTCATCCCTCCATCAGGTTTGACATATCAAATCAACCCGGCTATCCTGTACACTATAGTGAACTTCGTTCACTATAATAATACGCGGGCTTTGGCGGTTTGTCAAAAGTCGCGCGCGAGGGCGAGATGAAGCGAGTACTGTTAACAGGGGCTTTGGGGCAACTCGGAAGTGAGCTGTCGCTAACGCTTCGAGAGCAGCTCGGTGATGACAACGTGGTCGTCTCCGACATCCGCACCGAAGCGAGCCGTGAGCTCATTGAAGGGGGGCCCTTCGAATGTCTCGATGCGTCGGACGGTGGACAACTTGCCGACGTGGTGCGCCGATACTCCATCGACACGATTTACCACCTTGCCGCTCTGCTCTCGGCTACCGCCGAGAAGCGCCCTCAACAGGCGTGGCAGCTCAACATGGGCAGCCTCATGTCGGTGCTCCAAGTCGCACACGAGGAAGGCTGTGCGGTGTTCACCCCGAGCTCGATTGGCGCGTTCGGCCCGAGCACCCCCAAGAACTGGACGGCGCAGGACACACTGCAACGGCCAACATCAATGTACGGGGTGACCAAAGTTGCCGGAGAGCTCCTGTGCGACTATTACTTCCATAAGTTCGGCGTCGACACGCGGGGGGTTCGCTACCCGGGGCTCATATCCTACAAGACGCAACCCGGCGGTGGCACAACCGACTACGCCGTGGAGATATTCTATGCCGCGGTGCAGGAAGGACGGTACACGTGCTTTTTGAAAGGCGATACCTACCTCGACATGATGTACATGCCCGACGCGGTCAAAGCGGCAGTGGACATCATGGAGGCTGACCCTGAAAAGCTGCGTCACCGCAACGCCTTCAACGTGACGGGCATGAGCCTCTGCCCGGAGGACCTCGCTGCCTACATACGAGCCCATATCCCCAGTTTCGAAATCTCCTATAAAGTCGATCCATTGCGCCAGGCCATTGCGAACTCCTGGCCCAACCGGATGGAAGACTATGCCGCCCAAGTAGAGTGGGGATGGGCACCGGAGTACGATACCCAGCGTATGACCGGCGAAATGCTCGCAAAGATCAAGGAGAAGATCGATGTCCCGAAACATGCTTAAAGACATCCGGACCCGGCTCGAAGATATGCACGAACAGGGCCTCTACAAAGAAGAGCGTATTCTCACCGGCCCCCAATCGGCGCGTGTTACGGTGCGAAGGAACGCGCCGCATACCGATACGGCCCCGCGCACGGATGGGAGCTCAAAGCCGGACACCAGCTCACGTGGTGCAGGTGGAGGCACGGGAAACGGCGCGGACAGAGAAGTTATAAACTTCTGCGCAAACAACTACCTCGGCCTCTCCAACAATCCCGAAATCGTCCAGGCGGCACAACGGATGATGGAACAACGAGGCTACGGGCTCTCTTCGGTACGCTTCATCTGCGGAACACAGGACACGCACAAGGAGCTCGAGGAGGCGGTCAGCCGATTTCTGCGCACCGAAGATTCAATTCTCTACGCGGCCGCCTTTGATGCAAACGGGGGAGTCTTCGAGCCGCTTTTGGGAGCGGAAGATGCGATTATCTCCGATGAGCTCAATCACGCATCCATCATCGACGGCGTGCGACTGTGCAAAGCTAAACGCTATCGCTATACGCATGCCGACATGGAGTCACTCGAAGAGCAGCTACGCGCGGCCTCCGACGCACGGTATCGCGTTATCGCCACCGACGGGGTCTTCTCCATGGACGGCGATATAGCTCCGCTACCGGAAATTGTGCGGTTGGCCGAAAGCTACGATGCGCTGACCATGGTGGACGACTGCCATGCGACCGGCTATCTCGGCGCCGGCGGCCGCGGCACCGCCGAGTACTACGGAATCGAGGGCGACATCGATATCATCACCACCACCTTCGGAAAGGCGCTTGGCGGGGCCTCCGGCGGGTGCACCAGCGGCAGAAAAGAAATTATCGAGTATCTGCGCCAGCGCTCGCGCCCCTACCTGTTTTCGAATACCCTCGCGCCCGCAATCGTGGGCGGGACCCTCAAAGCAATTGAGCTGCTCGAGCGTGATACGTCGCTCAAAGCCGCACTCGAGCAAAACGTGCGCTTGTTTCGCGATCAAATATCGAACATCGGGCTCGACTTGCTCGAGGGATCCACCGCAATTGTGCCGGTCATGGTCTATGATGAGCAGACCGCGGTGAAGATGGCGGACCTCCTCCTCGAGAAGGGTATTTACGTAATAGGGTTCACCTATCCGGTGGTCCCCCGCGGGAAAGCCCGCATTCGGGTCCAGCTTTCCGCCGCCCACAGCTCGCAAGACATCGAGCAAGCGGTGGCGGCCTTCGCAGAGGCCGGCCGGGAGCTCGGGCTGCTGTAATCATGTCTCGGGCGCTTGCAGTTTGTACAACGTTTTCGCCAACATCTTGCGCGGCAAAAAGCGCCCTGCAAAGGCGCCCACCTTGTTTCCCACACCCGGGATGACTACGGTCTTCCCCCTCAGCATTGCCCGATAGCCGATCTCCGCCACTTTGCGGGAGCTCATCATCGGAGCGCGCAGAAGCTTCGAATCTTCCATGTTTGCCCGCGTCTGAAAATCGGAGGCGGTCGGCCCCGGGCACAGTGTCGTAAACGTAACCCCGGTTCCCTCGAGCTCAACCGCAACGGCTTCCGAAAAGTGGAGCACATACGATTTACTCGCGAAATACCCCGCCATGAGGGGGCCGGGCTGGAAAGCCGCGGTGGAGGCCACATTCATCACCATTCCGTTTCGTCGCTCCATCATCCCCGGTAAGAACAGGTGAGTCAGCTGCGTGAGGGCAGCGACGTTGAGCTGAATCATCTCGAGCACGTGCTCCTGGTTCTGTGCGTGAAACGGTCCGTATAGAGCAAACCCGGCGTTGTTTACCAGTACGTCAACTTCGAGACCCCGTTCGGTAGTCTCGCGGAACACGTTCTCGGCCGCACCGCTCTGGGAGAGATCCATCGAGAGCACCTCGACGGGAGTTGAGTGAGCCCCACGCAGCTCTTCCGCCAAGCTCTCCAACTTCTCCGCCCGTCGCGCCACGAGGACGAGACCGTAGCCGTTTTCTGCGAAGACGCGGGCGAGCTCGAGCCCGATTCCACCCGAGGCACCGGTAATAAGCGCTGTGTTCGATGTCTGTGTCATACGCCTATCCTATCATCCTTTGTATCGTTGCATTAACAGAAAAAATAGTTGACCGAAACAGTAAGTCAACCCATACTACCGAGAGATTCCGCGTTTAGGGAGGCGAGTATGAGTGAGGCATCAATATATGCACCCGATTTCGAGTGGACAAGCTCTGCCGGCATCCGGTCGATGAAGGAGTATCAGGCACTCTACCAACAGAGCATTTCCGACTCGCAGAACTTCTGGTCTCGGCTCGCGCGAGAACGTCTCAGTTGGGACCGCGAGTTTCACACGGTGTCCGCTGCGAACTTCGAAACCGCCTCCGTCGCGTGGTTTCTCGGCGGCAAGCTCAACGCGTCCTACAATTGCGTCGACCGACACCTCGATACCCGAGGTGATAACGTGGCCATTGTATGGGAGGGAGACAGGCCCGAGGAAGTCACAAAGATCACCTACCGGGAGCTTCACCAAGAGGTGTCACGCATGGCCAATGTGCTGAAGCGGTGGGGGGTAAGAAAAGGGGATCGCGTCGCAATATACCTGCCCATGATTCCCAAGGCTGCCGTTGCGATGCTTGCCTGCGCGCGCATAGGCGCCGTGCACAACGTTGTCTTCGCCGGTTTCAGCGCGGACGCATTGCGCGATCGCATTGTTGACGCCGAGGCCACGGTCGTCATTACGGCGGACCAAGGTGTACGCGGAGGAAAGACGTTCCCCTTGAAACGGACTGTTGACGAAGCGGTTATGGCCTGCCCAAGCGTAAAAAACGTCTTTGTTGCCCGACGCACTAACGCAAACGTTCCTATGACTCCCCCACGGGACGTGGAGCTCGAGGAGGCCATGGCTCGTCAGCGCCCCTACTGTCCCTGTGAATCCGTGGACGCTGAGGATACGCTCTTTCTACTCTATACCTCGGGAAGCACCGGCAAGCCGAAGGGTATCGCCCATACCACCGCCGGGTATCTCTTGTACACCTCGTTGACGCACGAGTACGTATTCGACTACCGAGAGGACGACGTTTTCGCGTGTGTTGCCGACGTGGGATGGATCACGGGGCACAGCTACGTCGTGTACGGCCCCTTGGCGAACGGTGCAACTACCGTCATGTTCGAGTCGACACCGGTCTACCCCGACCCCGGGCGGTATTGGGACATGGTGGAGCGCCATGGAATCACACAGTTTTACACTGCACCGACGGCACTTCGGGCTGTTGCTCGAGAAGGCGACGACTGGGTCAAGAAGTACGACCGTTCGTCACTCCGGGTCCTCGGAACGGTGGGCGAGCCCATCAACCCCGACACCTGGAAGTGGTATTACTCAGTCGTAGGAGAGGAGCGCTGCGCCATCGTCGATACCTGGTGGCAAACCGAAACCGGCGGTATCATGATCACGCCGATTGCCGGCGTCACCGCCATGAAGCCGGGCTCGGCCACCCTGCCCTTTTTCGGGGTGCAGCCGGTCGTCCTCGACGAGAAGGGAAACGAGCTCACCGAAAACGGCGTATCGGGTCTCTTGGCACTCAAGAGCTCATGGCCGGGTATGGCGCGCACCATCTATGACGATCACCAACGGTTCGACAAGACTTACTTTAGCCCCTACCGAGGATACTACTTCACCGGAGACGGCTGTCACCGCGATGAGGACGGCTACATGTGGATTACCGGCAGGGTCGACGACGTCATCAATGTCAGCGGCCATCGCATGGGGACGGCTGAGGTTGAGTCCGCCCTCGTTAACCATCCGGCTTGCGCCGAGGCTGCAGTGGTCGGGTTTCCCCACGAAATCAAGGGCCAAGGTATTTTTGCATACGTGATCCTCTCCGAAGGTTGGGAGGATGATGCCGAGCTCGTGGGTGAGTTACGCGGGGAGGTCAGACACCGTATTGGGCCGATAGCTACACCCGACCACATCCTGGTCGCGACCGGCCTGCCCAAAACGCGCTCCGGTAAGATCATGCGTCGCATCCTGAGAAAGATCGCTGAACGCCACACGGAGCAACTTGGTGATACGAGCACTCTTGCCGATCCGAGCGTGGTGGACTCACTCATCGAGGCACGAAGCGCTCTTCCCGACGAGTGCGTGACTTTGCAGGGGTGCTGGGACTGACACAGATATAGCCCGCGGGCGCGAGCCGCGCGGTCCGGATTGGACGGGGGCAACCCCACACACCCGCTCCGCTCTCACATTCGGCACGGTGGGCCCGCAATCAATTTCTTGACAAATGGCGGCGTCTCGCCCACAATAGTGCTGTTGCATTATACTAACGACGGTTCAAATGGTAACACGGATAGCTACCGGCCGACGGAGACGGTTCTCAAGGCGTTTCGGATTTTGGAGTTTATCAGCGCCCACGGATCGGTAAAACCGGCCGACATCACGAAGTGTCTCGGCCTCTCGAGGACCAACGTGCACCGGTTGCTCGCCACGCTTCTGCATATCGGCTACATAACGAAAGATTCCGACCGCGGGTACAGTGTAAGCTTCAAGGTGTTCAAACTCGGAAGTCGCGTCCCGCTCAGCCGTGACCTCAGAGACATTGCGCGACCCGTCATGGCCCGGCTCATGCGTGAGGCAAACGAGAACGTGTACCTCACGGTGTTGTACGGCCACATGGTCATCGCAATCGAAGAGGTAAAAAGCACAAACCCGCTGTCACTCAACCCCGATGTAACCTACTCATATCCGATCCACGCATGCGCCTCCGGCAAGAATTTTCTCTCGGCGATGGACGAAGACACCCGCGAAGCGGTTCTGCAGGAGAGTCCGCTCACACGGCTCACCGAGCACACTATTACCGACCGCGGTGTTATGGAACAGGAGCTCGAGCAGTCACACCGGCGAGGCTATGCCACCGAGCTTCACGAATTCAGCGAAGACCTCAACAGCTACGCTGCACCGATTTTCGACTATCGCGGGAAAATGGTCGCCAACATCTCGGTCTCCGGGCCGTCTCTTCGTGCCACCAAAGAGCGCCTCGACAGCCTCGTCGACCCGCTGCTCAATGCAGCCGATTCCATATCTCAGCAGCTCGGTAAAATGGATGATCATAATTGATCGCAACGGATTTAGCAATTTAGCACTTGAGAGGAGGCAGCATGCCGGTTTTCGACGTATCTGAGTATCACAATAGGATCAAACGCACCAAGGAGTCGATGAAACAACGGGGCATCGACGTGCTCGTGGTAAGCCAGCCCGCCAACATGAACTACCTGACCGGATATGACGGGTGGAGCTTCTACGTCCACCAGGCTGTCGTGGTTGCACTGGATCAGGAAGAGCCCATGTGGATTGGCCGCGGAATGGACGCAAATGGTGCACGTATTACGACGTTCCTCTCCGAAGACAACATTCGCGAGTATGCCGACGATTACGTGCAGTCGGAGACCAAGCACCCCATGCACTTCGTCGCCGACGTGCTCAAAGAGAAAAGATGGGACAAGAAACGGGTCGGCTTGGAGATGGGGCAATTCTACTTTCCCCACCGCAACTATATAGAGCTCGAGCGCTCACTCCCGGATGCCGTTTTCGTCGACGCCGACGCTCTCGTTAATTGGGTTCGGGTGATCAAGTCCGAGGCTGAGCTGACGTTTCTCACCCGTGCGGGAAAGATCGCCGAGCGGGTGGCCGAGGCTGCAGTGAACAACATAAACGTGGGCGTACGAGAATGCGACGCCGCAGCAGCAATCGCCTACGCGCAGTACAGCGGCACCGAAGAATACGCCGGTGACTATCCCTCGATCGTTCCGCTGATGATGGCCGGCGAGACCGCGAGCACGCCGCATCTCACCTGGACCGAGAGACGGTATCGCCAAGACGAGCCGGTACTCCTCGAGCTCTCCGGGGTATACCGACACTACCACGCCCCGATTGCCCGTACGATTTTTCTCGGGTCGAAGCCGCCACAGCTCATGCAAGACACCGCGGACGTCGTCCTCGACGGCCTTCGCAAGACACTGGATTTCGTGAAACCCGGCGTTACCGCCGAGCAAGTCGAGGAGGCCTGGCGTAAGGCAATTGCCCATTCGACCGTGGTAAAGGAATCCCGACTCGGATACTCGGTCGGGGTCAACTATCCGCCCGACTGGGGCGAGCAAACGATCAGCTTGAGACCCGGCGACAAAACCGTCCTCAAGCCCAATATGGTGCTGCATCTCATCCCGGGCATTTGGTACGAAGAGGTCGGCTTCGAGGTAGATGCGACGATTCGCATTACCGATTCGGGAAACGAATCGCTCTATGACTATCCCATAGAGCTGATAACGAAGTAACCGATGCAGTGGTCTGATCTCAATCTTTCCCACGTGTTCGATGCCGCGGAGCGTGTCAAGCCGCTGGTCCGGCACACGCTCCTCGCCCCGGCCGAGCCCCTTGCCGAGGAGGTCGGGGCGACGGCCGTCCACCTCAAGCTCGAGTCCCTGCAGAACACGGGCGCCTTTAAGGTCCGCGGCGCTTCGAACCGGATTCTCAGCCTCACCGAGGAGGAGCGCGCCAACGGCGTTATCACCTTCTCCACCGGAAACCACGGAAAAGCGGTGGCCTACGTGGCCGGCCGTACGGGAATCCCGGCGGTTGTCTGTGTCTCGACTCATGTTCCCGGCTACCGCGTGGAGATGATACGCCGCCTCGGTGCCGAAGTCGTCGTAAAAGGCGACTCGCAGGACGAGGCCGAGGAGGAATACAACCGCATCTTGACCGAACGCGGCATGTTCCCCGTCGTCCCCTTCGACGACCCATTCGTCGTTGCGGGGCAAGGCACAATTGCGCTTGAAATGCTTCGCGACAGGCCGGATCTCGACACGATCCTCGTGCCGCTCTCCGGCGGGGGCCTCCTCGCCGGGGTGGCGATGGCGGCGAAGCTCATAAAACCCACCATTCGGATGATCGGCGTGTCGATCGAACGCTCTCCGGCGATGCTCAAAAGCCTCGAAGCGGGCAAACCGGTGGTGGTACAAGAACAGGATACTCTTGCCGACTCTCTACTGGGAGGGATCGGTCTGGAGAATCGCTACACCTTTCCCCTCATACGGCAGTACGTGGATGAGCATGTCGTCGTCGACGAGCCGGAGATCGAACAGGCAATGTTCTACGCCATGCACCACCATAGCCTCGTCGTCGAGGGGGGCGCCGCCGTCGGTATCGCCGCTCTCCGAAGCGGAAAGGTCCGCGCCGGCGGCGAGCGCGTTGGAGTCGTCGTAAGCGGGGCCAGCGTCGAGCCGGCTCAGTATGTGAGCGTCATACAAAAGTTTCTGTAGAGCCGTATAGCGCTCTGCGGAAACCGGAACAGCCTCAGACCCGAATAGACGGAGGAAACACATGGTACGTGTCGTTAGCGAAAAAGAGCTCAAAGAAAATGTCCACCTCGATGCACAAGCAGTATCCGAGATCGAGCGGGGGTTTGCCCTGTTGGACGCCGGCAAGGCAACGGTTCCGCCGATTATGATGATTCCGATACCCCACCTCCAGGCGGAAGTCGATATCAAGGCCGCCTATGTCGAGGGACTCGAAAGCCTCGCGGTAAAAGTAGCCTCCGGGTTCTTCCTAAACCCCCAGCGCGGGCTCCCCTCGCAGAGCGGGCAGATGCTCGTAATAAGCGCCGAAACGGGATATCTCCAAGCTGTTTTGCTCGACAACGGCTATTTGACCCAGGTTCGTACGGGAGCCGCGGGTGCGGTCGCCGCGAAATATCTCGCTCCGAGCTCTTGCGAAAACGCAGGGGTTATCGGCGCGGGCGTGCAGGCCCGCTTTCAGATGCGTGCATTGGCGCTCATGAGAAACATAAAGACCATCCGCACCTTCAGCCTCGATGACGATGAGGTGCGAGACGCCTACGCCCGCGACATGAGCAGCGAGCTCGGGGTCGAGGTCATCAAGGCCCACTCCGTCGAGGAGGTCGTAGGAAAAAGCAGCGTGGTCGTTACCACCACCCCCTCGCGAAAACCCTTTCTCAGAGCCGAGTGGCTCCACCCCGGTCTCCACATAACCACCATGGGTTCCGATTCCGAAGAAAAACAAGAGACCGAGGCCGATGTCGCCGCAGCGGTCGACATCCTCGCCTGTGACCTCAAGTCTCAGAGCTTTCGACTCGGCGAGCTCCGTTCCGCCCTTGCCGAGGGCTCAATCACCGAAACCGATTCCATCGTGGAGCTCGGCAGCCTCGTGCAGGGCTCTCATCCCGGCCGCACGAGTGATCAGCAAATCACTATGTGCGACCTAACCGGCGTCGGCGTACAGGACACGATGATCGCCACGCGTGCGTACGCGACGGCGGAAGCAAACGGATTGGGCGCGTAGGAAGTATCTCACAGCCTATTGGCAGCCGGCCGCCGGCGGGCGCAGCAACGCGTCAGGCCACGGCGACGCGGTCGGCCGCCCGGCGAGGCGTCAGGCCGCCGGCGGGCGCAGCGGGGCGTCAGGCCGCCGGCGGGCGCAGCGGGGCACTTTGGGTGCGCGTTCCCGCCTTCGCCCGCCGGGATTCGGCGGCCTGGTGAGTATCAACTCGGTTGGTCGTTGATACCTCGCTATTGTCCGGTTGTCGCGGTCGGCGGCTGCCCGAGCATTGTATCCGGAAGGAACGTCGCGATTTCCGGAAAGATGATGAGGATAATCGTTGCGAGAATCAACATCAGAATAAACGGCGGCGTTTGGCGTATCACTTCTAAATACGGCCGCCTGAATATTAACTGGGCCGTGAATATATCACATCCAAACGGCGGTGTAGCCGAGCCGACGGCTGCCTGTAAGGTAACGAGCACCCCGAGAAACACCGGGTCGATGCCCGTAGCCACGACATACGGTGCAAAAATCGGACTGAATACGTAGATCGCCACGATGGGGTCGACAAACATACACGCCACAAAATAGGCGATTACCACGACCACGAGAACATGCAGTCGCGTCGGGTCCGAGCCGAGAATGACCGGCATGACCTCCTGAGGGACCTTCATGAAGCTAATGAGCCACGAGAACGCCTGCCCGGCCCCGACGAGCACGAACACGACGCCGGTGATGACGCCGGTGTCGAGCAGCACCTTCACGAGCTTTTTCCAGTTCATCGTCCGAAAGACAAGGGTCTCGAGTATCAGGGCATAGAGAACCGCGGCGGCGGCAGCTTCGGTCGGGCTAAAAAGACCCGTATAAATGCCGCCGATAATGATTATGGGAAAACCGAGGACCGGAAAGCCCTCTTTGAATGCCGTTATTCGCTCCCCGGTGGTCGACTTAGGCGCCACACCTACGCGCTTGAAATAGGAATACAAAAACACGTAGATGGAAAACATCACGAAAATCATGATGCCCGGCAAAATACCGGCCAGAAAGAGCTTTCCCACCGAGGTATTGGTAACGACCCCGTATACGATGAAGCCGATACTCGGCGGAATCAAAAGCGCCACGTCACTGGCGTTGATAATGAGCCCGAGTGTAAACGGGCTGCTGTACCCGGCTCGCAAAAGCATCGGACGCATCGTTCCGCCGATTGCGGCAACGGTAGCCTGAGTGGAACCGGAGACGGCACCAAAGAGCGTACAACTCGCGTTCGTGGTGATTGCCAGTCCACCCGGAATGTGGCCCACCATGACCCGCACCATGCTGATGAGCCGCTCGGCGGCTTTCCCCGAGGTGAGAATGGCCGCACCGAGAATAAACATCGGCACGGCCTGAAGCGCCGGCGGGGTGAGCCCCCCGAGCACCTGCTGCACGATGACCGTCATGTTGAACATCGGCATGGCAATCTCGAGGTGCAGCATGAGAGAGCCAAGGATGAGGACCATAAACGGAAAGCCCATCAGCATCATGGTAACCATACTTACCCACAATAAAGTCATGACTGGACCACCTCGTCCTCGTATTCACTTTGCTGTTCCGGCGATTGCCACACGTCGTCTTCCTTTATGTTCTTCCACACGGTTCTCACGTACTGTACACCGGCGGAAAAGAAACCGACCGGCACGATGGCCAATACTACCCAGTACGGCATTCGCAAGGCTTGCGTGGTCTGACTCATCAACCGCGCGTTGGTCATGTAGTCCCATGAATGGTAGGCCATTAAAAACATTACCACCGCGCTTATGGAAGAAATGATGTAAATAAATACCTTTTCGACTTTAGGAGGCATCGAGTCCAGAAAGGCCCCCATGCGAATATGTCGGGCTTTTCTGGCAGCGTAGCTGACTCCCACAAAGGTGGTAAAAATGATCAAAAACTCCGACAACTCTTCGGCAAAATAGATTGCCTGAGCGAAGGTGCGGGCAATCACGTTCGAAATGAGAAGAATCGCCAAAAGCGCGGTCGACGCGCTCAGTGCGCCGACTTCGAACCAATCCAACACCAGAGAAAATACTCTGCCGGTGAATTTCTTTTTTTTCTCCGTCTGGTCGTCACTCATTCTTGCTGGTTCTCCCGGTTTCTGGGATGAGAGCGGCATGGACCGGTATCCGGCCCACGCCGCCCGTAATTAGTGGTGTATTACCTACTCACTCTGTGTCACTCAACACCAACCGCTTCTTTTGCGGCCTCGATGTCGGCCTTGAGGGTCTCCAGCAAGTCTTCGGCACCGTCTCCGCCGATATCGATGTACGTTTCATCGACGGTCCGTGCGAGCTCGCGCCCCTCCTCGATTTGTTCTTCGGAGAACTCATGGAACTCGATCTCCGGTTTCTCCTCTTCGATCTTTTCGCGGTCCGAGGCGTTTCGCTCGTCGATCCACTCGCCCGCCGGAATGATAGCGTCCGTCCAGTAGTCTCTCATGAGCTGCTGATACTCATCGGGCAGGAGGTCGAAATGCTGCATGTTGACGGTCGGGATACCGAGGAACGGCTCAGCCCACATCTGGGTGAAGTACTCAGTCGGCTCGTAGAAGTTCATGCTGTAGTTGGCAAACATGGGGTTTACCTGCGCATCGATAAGACCGGTCTGGAGACCACTGTAGACCTCGCCGTAGTCCATCGGAGTTGGGGAGAATCCGTAGGTCTGGTAGTTCTCCACGAGCAGCTTGGAACCCATGACTCGCGTCTTCAGCCCATCCATCTCCTCGAAGTCGCGAACCGGATCCGTTGAGGTGATCCACTGCCAGCCCTCATACACGATACCGAGGGGGACAAGGCCGTTTGCACGGAAGTGCTCTTCGAGCAGGTCCATCGTGTCTCCGTTTTCCACGACCCACTGCAGGACCTCGGCAATCTTCTCGCGGGGCCATAGATAGTGCAGTGCAAGCACCTGGGCCTGGGGAACGAAGGAGCTGATCCATGCAAAGTCGGAGAAGACGAACTCGACAACGCCGAGCTGTGCCAACTCGTTGATGTCGCGCGTATCACCGAGTGATCCGTACGGATACACGTCGAGTTGATAGACGCCGTCAGTCTCTTCCTCCATGTACTCGGAAAAGTTCTCCGCCCACACCGTCATAAAATCGCCTTCGACTTCCTCAGAGGCGAGGCGTGCTTCGATGGTCTCCATCTCTTGCTCGCCGTCTTCGCCCTGCTGACCCTCGGCAAATGCACCGGTGACACCGACCAGTAGCATTGCCAGCATTGACAGAATCAAAATTCTTTTTGCCATCTTCATATACCTCCTGTGTATATTCTTACAAAAGTGATGTAGATTACCCTGTCTTCGTGTCTTTTGCTACCCCCTTTTCCAACGGTGATTTCTTTT
>JAWLED010000067.1:0-16467 GCA_041686235.1 Spirochaetia bacterium
GCCTACCGTAGCCTATCAACACGGTTCTATATACTTCCCTCTTGACCATCTCCCGGTGGGGCCGTAGCTTTTGTGGCGTTATGGCAGAAAAGAATGTTCCCTTCTCGAGAGAGTTCATCGACGAGGTGGCACGGGAGTACCCTACTCCGTTCCACATATATGACGAGAAAGCAATCCGTGAGAACGCGCGCGCGCTCAACGAGGCGTTTTCCTGGGTGCCCGACGCCGACGGCTCACCGGGCGGCTTTCGTAACTTCTTTGCGGTCAAAGCGCTTCCCAATCCGCACGTCATGCGGGTGCTCTGGGAAGAGGGGATGGGCTTCGACTGCAGCTCGATGACCGAGCTGGTTCTCACCGAGAAGCTCGGCGTTCGCGGCGAGAACATCATGTTCACCTCCAACGATACGCCGGCCGAGGAGTTTGCCAAGGCGAAGGAGCTCGGCGGGGTCATCAATCTCGACGATATCTCCCATATCTCCTATCTCGATCGGCACGTGGGCATGCCCGAGCTCATCTCGATGCGCTACAATCCCGGCCCGCTCAAAGCGGGAAACGTCATCATCGGAAAGCCCGAGGAGGCGAAGTACGGCTTTACCCGCGAGCAGATCATCGAAGGCTACCGCCGCGCGCGCGACTTGGGGGCAAAGCGCTTTGCCCTGCACACGATGGTTGCCTCCAATGAGCTCAACGACGACTACTTCGTCGAAACCGCGCAGATGCTGTTCGACCTCGTGGTCGAGCTCAACGAGAAACTGGGCATCCGCATCGAGTTCGTGAATATGGGCGGGGGGATCGGCATCCCCAATCATCCTGACGACGAGGCGGTGGACTACAACTACGTCTCCCGGGGGGTGAAGAAGGCCTATGACGAGACCATCCGGGCGGCCGGGCTCGATCCGCTGCGCATTGTGATGGAAAACGGTCGCTGCATCACCGGGCCCTACGGCTATCTCGTCTCGCGGGTTCGCCACCTGAAGCACACCTACAAGGACTACGTCGGCCTCGAGGCGACCATGGCCGATCTCATGCGTCCGGGGATGTACGGGGCCTACCACCACATCACGGTGCTCGGCAAGGAGAACGAGCCGGCGACCGAGACCTACGACGTGACCGGAAGCCTGTGCGAGAACAACGACAAGTTCGCGATCGACCGCCCCTTGCCGCCCGTCGAGGTGGGCGACTACGTGGCGATCCATGACACCGGCGCGCACGGCCACTCAATGGGGTTCAACTACAACGGAAAGACCCGGCATGCGGAGCTTCTGCTTCGCCCCGACGGCAGTGTAAAGCAGATCCGGCGCGCGGAAACGACCGAGGATGTGCTGCGGACGATTGAGTTCGACTCGCTCGAGCCGGTGCGCTAGGGGCCCGGCTCCGGGCGCCTTAACCCGGGCCCAGTCGGTGCTCCGCGGGTTACACGCTGTGTGCGGCCCCGTTCAGCGGGCTCGAACGTGGCGCGCAACGTTTAGCGCGCTCGAGAGGCGGGGTAGGTGGCGCGGTGCTGCAGCGTCTGCATAAAGGTGCTGCCGACGATCTGCTCCGCCTCTGCTTCTCCGAAGCAGTTGAGCACGCTGGATCGGAAGTCGTCGTTTCGCACCATGGCGGCAACCGTGGAGAGTACTTGCAGGTACTCACTTTGCTGCTCGGGGTGGTTGGCGATCAAAAAGATGAAGTGGACCGGTTGCTGGTCGAGGGCGTCGAAGGCAAGGCCTTCGGGAGAGATGCCGAGCGCCATGTGGAGCTCGCTCACCATCTCGGTGCGCCCGTGGGCAACCGCCACGCCGTGACCGAGACCGGTGGACTGAAGCCGCTCGCGTTGGATTACGGTGTCCGCAAAGCTCTCCAAGTCCAGCCCCTCAACGCTGCCGAACGCCGGAGCGTTGTAGACGATTTCGCGGATCGCGGTGAACTTGTCGGTACTTCGGAGATTCCAGATGACGTTTCCACCGGTGAAGTAATACCTGTCTCCGATCATTTGTCATTAGTAATATCGATCTTTGCTTCATGGGTCAATATCCCGCGCCACGTTTTCTCGCGCAGAATTTCGTTCATGGTTTCATAGAGGTGCTCGAGATCGAGCGGCTTTTGGGTATGCGCATCCATGCCGGCCTCGAGAAACCGCGCACGGTCTTCGGGTGAGACGTAGGCGGTGAGCGCGATGACCGGTACTTCCCGCACCTCCTCGGGCATCTCGGAGCGGATATGCCGCGTGGCCTCTACCCCGTCCATGCCGGGCATCTGAACGTCCATCAACACGACGTCGGGTTTTACGGCGGGCAGCACCTCGAGGAGCTCCTTGCCGTCGCCCACGATCTTTACGAAGTGACCGGCGCGCTCGAGGTTTTTTCGTATTACCACCTGATTGATCCGATCGTCCTCGGCTACCAGTATCGATAGAGCTCTCGCTTGGGGCCCACTGCCTGTGGTCTCAGTCGAGGTTTCCGCGGGATCGGCCTTTTGCAGCCACGCCGTAAACGAAAAGGTGCTTCCCACCTCTTTTTCGCTCTCGCACCATATGCCCCCGCCCATCGATTCGCTCAGTCGCTTGGAGATGGCAAGGCCGAGGCCCGTTCCTTTGTATTTCTTGGCGTAGCTCGAGTCCAACTGAGAGAAGGGTTGGAAAATGAGCTCCTGTTCCTCCTCGGTCATGCCCACGCCGGTATCTGCTACTTCGAAGACCAAAAGAATCGAGTCTTCGCGCCGTTGGCCGACCCAACCGCGGATGGTGATGCTCCCCGTTTCGGTGTACTTGATTGCGTTTCCCACGAGGTTGAACAGCACCTGCTTGAGACGGTCGGGATCGCCATGCACGACCTCGGGGACCGCATCGCTCACTGTTGATGTGAGCTCGAGTCCCTTTTCCGAGGCTTTGACCGAGAGGACCTCGAGCACTTCCTCCAGCGCTTTGCGCGGGGGAAAGTCCACCTCGCGGAAACTGTAGGTGCCGCTATCGAGCTTGGAGAGCTCGAGGATGTCGTCGATGATACTTCGCAAGGACTTCGACGCTGTTCGTGCAAGGGAGAGATAATGACGTCTCTCCGGATCGGTCTCTCCCTTCTCGAGCTCGCGCAACAGCCCGTCGATGCCGTTCATCGGCGTTCGAATCTCATGGCTCATGTTCGAAAGAAACATGCTTTTTGCCTCATTTGCCTTTTGTGCCTCATCGCGCGTTGCCACAAGACCCCGCTTGAGGCGGAACAGCGCATAGCCGATGAGTAGGCCGAGAATCAGGAATACGACGGTACCGCCGAGGTACAGGAGATCGGCGGCGCCCGGTTGGATGAAGTGCCGCGCCACGTTTGCGAGATTAACGGCTACCGCGTATACACTGACCGCGGTGAGCACTCGGACATTATTGGTCATATAGGCGACAAGCAGAATGTTGGCAACGGAAACCATGACCAATTGCGGCTCGACGACGCCGGTGGTCGAGCCGATTACGATGAAGCTAAGAAGATAGGTTTGCACGGCAAACCCGCCGAACAGGAGCGAAAGTACAAACGCGGCCTCCCGGCGACCGCGACGCTGCAAGAGGTATGCAGCGCCAAACAACGCAGTCGCGGCAAAGCCGACTGCCGCGGGCAACACCTCCGCCCGTGAAAGCCGCAGTAATCCAAACGCGAACAGCACAACGGTGACGCCGCCGAGCACCAGCGCAAAATCTCTGTGAGCCAGGCGGTTTTCGTCGAGGAGCCGGCCGAGAAGGCGTTTTCGTTCTGCGTTTTCGGCGAATTTCTCACGAAATAGACGTTTTCTCATTGATATAGATCCCGCGGTAGAAAATAGCGAAGAGCGGGAAAAGTATCCACTATCTTGTCGACACTTGGCAGGGTTTGCGTTTCACCGGCAGACTAGTATATTTAGCAGACGATCCGGCGTTTGAAATCCTCTTGGATTTGCGTAAACTCTTTGAACTAGGTGGAGCTGATGTTGGTGGAAGCGGAAATCTGGACTGTTGCACGTACTGATAAGGGCAACGCTGTCCTCGTCAAACCGCTCGGCTCCGAACGTGCCGTTCCGATATTCATCGGGCAGCTCGAGGCCCAGTCTATTTTGATCGGCCTCGGCAATGTACCTATGCCCCGCCCGCTGACCCATGACCTGTTTATCTCGATCATGGAGAAAATCAGCGTGGAGGTGGAGCGTGTCGAGGTAACGGATCTCAAGGACGGAACGTTTTACGCACGTCTGCTGCTCAAGCAGGGCGAGAACGATCTCAGTATCGACTCCCGCCCCTCCGATGCACTCGGCATTGCGGCTCGACTTCGGTGCCCACTGTATATCTCAGAAGCAATCGTTGACGAGGCCGGTGTTGCCATCAACCTCATAACCGAAGAAGAATCCGAGTCCGACACATCCTCGGAAAGAGAGGCCGAGCGCAGTCGCCTCGAAGAGGAGCTGCAAAAGGCCATCGACGAGGAAAACTACGAGGAAGCCGCCCGAATCCGCGATCAGATGAAAGACCTTTAACCCGCCCGCGAAGGCACCACAAACCGAAGAGGTGGTCGCGGCCCCGGGGGCGAAGGCGCCAACGGCGGTGGCGGCGCCAAAACCGCGGAGCTCGCCCTCTCGCCCTCTCGCGGGCTCGGGGCGTGTCCGGCCGGGACGTTCGCCGCTCGCGGTTCACGACTCGCGCTCGCCTGCCGCCCCGGCGTCCTCGTGGCGCAGCGCCTGTAGCACCGAGCGGCCGGCCGATGTAAAGGAGCGCAGCTCGCCCCGGCTCGGATGATCGGGGGCATAGAGCGCTCGCTCGGCTATGGGCGTGAGGGTGGCAAGCGGCCGATCGAGGTCGGGATAGTAATGATTGAGCGTGTGGGAGTACTCACGGGCCGTTGACGAACGGCTCTTGGGTACTCCCTTTTTTTTGCCTTCCTCGGCAATCTCCTCGAGCATACGTCGCACGAGTGTGCGGCGCCGGCGCGTGAGTGCTCCGGGGCGTGGGCGCTGTGAGGAGCCTCCCGCAGCCGAAGGCCGGCCGGCCTCGCGCCCCGCGCCCGTGGCTGCGCGCGCCCCCCGTGCTCGTTCGAGAAGGCCCACGACGGCCCCGCGCACCGCGGCAATGAGCACCTGTCCCGCGCCGATGAGAAGGGCAAGCACGCCGCTCAGGTAGGCGAGGAGCCTGCGTAGGGGCCGTTCTTCCGTGAGGGTGCGGCGGAATCGCTTTAAAAAGAACGGATAAAAGACGAAGGCAACCGCAAGCAGGAATACAAGCGTGCGCGCCACCGCGCGAAACACTCGTGCAAAAAGCTCCCAGAACCGCGATGCTTCGAGATCTTGCGGGGAGACCGAGTACTCACGGAGAAGCTCCTCCATGAATGAGGGCCCGGTATCGGCCGGGGGACTCGGGCGCGGCACCGGGCGAGCGCTCAGCCAATCGTTGAGACCCTCGAGGGCTCCGGCGAGCGCCGCCGGGGAGAACACCGAGGTGTCTCTGGCGAAGGTAAGTGATAGGAGAAATGCGCCGAGCGCAAAGATGCCGCCGGCGGTGACGAGGCGTCTGAGATAGCGGTTCGGTACCCGGATGCCTTCTCCGTAGACGGCGAACTCGCCTGCGAACGCGTTCACTGTGGCCGCCGAGAGCACCATGGTCGGCCCGTAGGCGGCAATCAGGGCGAAAGATCGGCCGCTCATCTGTTGATCCGAGGCCCACACGACCGCACTTGCTGCAAGCAGCCCGAAGAAGCCCAGCGCCGCCGAGTAATTCGTGTCGCGCAGCCGGACGAGAATATCGGTTGCAAACCCGCGGGTATTGCGCATGGTGTGGCGAAGCACCTGGCCGCTTTGCCCCCGCACGCTTTCGAGGAAGTTCTCCCGGGGGCGAAACGCCTCGTGACGCCGATTTACGCCAAACCAACACGCCGCTACGAGGAGGACCTGCACGATGAGGCGGGCTCCCGTCCACGGGGTGCCGGCCCCGGCCTCGCTCGCGGCGCCGGGGGTGCTGGGGGTTCCCGGGGTGCCGGCCCCGCCGAGGAGGGCGAAGAGCAGGTAGGCGGCGGCACAGACGAGCAGGAACTCGCGAAGCCGCGCGTGCCACCCGCCGCGGTGGGCACGAACGATGTTTCCCGTGACCACCTCCACCACGGCGGCGGAGAGGAGCGCGAGCACCATAAGCGGGGTCAAGACGTTTAGCGCGAAGAGGTCCTCCACCAGGCTCGCGAACGCGAGTAGGCCGACGATTGGTGTAAGCGCCGCCAACAGCGGGTGGATTATCTCTCGGTAAATCGCCTCATGCCGCAGGGTTGCCATCGTCCTCTCCAAACAACCGTATGATATGCACCGCGAGGCCGCGAGGCTGGAGCCGGTCCGGCGACGGCGGCCGGCCCTGGGATTGCGGCCGGCCGCGGGACTGACGTTCGCGAGCCACCGCTGAGAGCTCCTCGACGTAGTAGAGCTCCAGTGCGCCCGGGCGGATCCCGGAGGCGAGGATGCGATCGAGCTCCTCTTCGGCGAGCGCGGGGCCGGTGTAGTAGAGGCGCTCGCCTGCCGAGAGGGCGAGTGAGGAGACCAACGCCTCGCCGGTCGGGGCAGTACCGAGAACGGGCCGCGCGCGGGCGAGAAGCTCCAACGCCAACAGGGCCGCGCCGTCCTGTGAGCCGCGCACCTCGCGGTAGGGCGAGTCACCGAGCTCGCCATGGACACGGACCCGGAAGGTGCGCCGGGCGCGGACCGCCGCCATAACTAAAGAGGCGGCGGTTTCGACGCTGCGCTCAACGGCGCGCATGAGATGGCGCGCGGGGAAGTCCTCGATGTTGAGGTTGAGAAAGATCACCATGGGCGATTCGATGGTGGGAGTAAACTCGCGCGTTTTCAGTGAGCCGTGGTGAGCGGTGGCTTTCCAGCCGATGTGGCGAGTATCGTCGCCGGGGATGTAGTCTCTGAGGTTGCGGTAGCGGGTCGTGTCGGCGGCAATGGGGGTCTCGACTTCGGTCGCGCCGACGGGAACACCGAGCTTGCGCGGAAGGGCAAGGGGCTCGTAGCGGGGATAGACGATGATGCGGCCCGGTGCGGCGACCTCGCGCACCACGGGGAAGAGGCCGAGGGGGTCTGCGGTTCGGGTTCTCAACGGGCCGAGGTCGTAGACGCCGCGGTAGGGTGCCCGCAGGTGGTAGCGAAGCACCCGCTGCCCGCGGCCGGGGACGGAGACGACGAAGGCAGGCTCGTCGCGCGTGTAGAGCTCGCCGGTGCTGTCGGAGACGAGCATCATGGGCACGGGGAGAAAACCGGTGTTTCGCACGATGAGGCGGACCTCGGCCTCTTCGTGGCGAAACATGCGGATGGTGCCGGTCGTGCGCTCGATCCGGACGGTCAGCCGCAGGCTCTCGCGGTACAGCCACGAGCCACCCACCACGATGACGACGAACGCCGCGGCCCATTGAATCGGGGCGTAGGGGACAAAGAGTAACACCAGCGCGGCAAGCACACCGACGGTCTTCATGCCTCGCTCCCGCCGAGGGGGACGGGTACCTCCTCGAGCGCCTCCTCGACGATATCCTCCGCCTCGGTTCCCCGCAGCCGCGCGTCGGCGGTGACGAGCATCCGGCGCGAGAGCACGTGGGAGGCGAGCTCTTTGACGTCGTCGGGTAGCACGTAGCCCCGCCCATTGACGGCGGCGCGCGCTTGAGCGCACCGATAGAGGGCAAGCGAGGCGCGCGGGGAGCCGCCGAGACGCACCGCGCGATGGGTGCGAACATGATCTATGAGATCGAGCATATAGTCGGTTACGGCCGGCTCGACGTGGACCTCGGTGACTGCCTGCTGCATGTCGCGCACGCTCTCCACCCCGACGACAGGCTCGAGGTCATCGAGTGGGTTCGACAGCCGCCGGCGACTGCTGAGAATATCGGTTTCCACCGCCCGGTCGGGGTAGCCGATACGCAGAGACAGCAGAAACCGGTCCTTCTGCGCTTCAGGAAGGGGAAAGGTGCCGTCAAACTCGACCGGGTTTTCGGTGGCGATCACGAAGAACGGCTCGGGCAGCGCGAGCGCGTGTCCTTCCACGGTGATTTGGCCCTCGGCCATCGCCTCGAGCAGCGCCGACTGCGTGCGCGGGGTGGCGCGGTTTATCTCGTCGACGAGCACGATATTGGAGAGGATGGGCCCGCCGCGAAAGTGAAACTCGTTGTCCTTGGGGTTGAACACCGAAACACCGGTAATGTCGGCAGGCAGAAGATCCGGGGTGCACTGGATACGCGCAAAGCGGGCCTCGACCGTGGCGGCAAGCGCGCGGGCGAGCACCGTCTTTCCCACCCCGGGGACGTCTTCGAGGAGCACATGGCCGCCCGAGAGCAGCGCGACGAGCAGCTTCTCGATGACCTCACGCTTTCCGAAGAAAACCTGCTCGACCGCACCTATGATCGACTCCGCCCACCGCTGTACGCGTTCCACCCTCACAGTATACACGCTTCACCGCCCGCGACCAAACATCATCTGTTGATCGCGGGGGATCCGCGCGCGCTCACCCGGCGCCACCCCCGCGCCCCGGCGCGCTCACCCAGCGCCACCCCTGCGCCGCGCCCCGGCGCGCCCCAGCGCCTGCGATATGCGTCGCGGGCTCTTTATATTCGCCCCCGTGGCTCTTATACTTACACCAGAGGAGTAACGTGGATGGAATTCGGCGACCTTAAACGCTACTACACCGGGGTGCTCGTGCCCCTTGGTAGCCTGCGCAGTGCACGAAGCTCGGGGGTTGGCGAGTTTGCCGACTTGCCGCTTCTTGCCGACTGGTGTCTCGAGGCCGGTCTCGACGTCATTCAGGTCCTCCCGGTAAACGATACCGGGAGAGACCCGAGCCCCTACAGCGCGGGAAGCGCCTTCGCCCTTCATCCGCTGTATCTGCGCCTCGAGGACATCCCGGAGGTCGCAGAGGTGCGAGCCGAGGACGAAGACATAGACGGTGAGCTCACCTCGATGCGCGAAGAGCTCGACGAGGCCGATCGCATCCCCTTCGAAGCGGTTGTAGAGCGCAAGTACGGTGTTCTCCAGCGTGTCTTTGCCGCGCGGACGGCGGAGATCCGCGCCGACGCACGGCTCTCTCGGTGGATCGAGGACAACCCCTGGATTCGCGAGTTCGCCGTCTACCGCAGTCTCAAAGAACAACAGGGAAAGCGCTCGTGGGTCGATTGGAACGACTTGCAGACCCCGAGCCTTGCCGACATCGAGGCGTTGTGGGAGAAACCGTCGCTGCAGGAGGAGCTGCGCTTTTATTGCTGGATTCAATATCACGCTGAAACCCAACTGCGGGCAGCCGCCGAGGCGGTGTCCGAGCGGGGCGTCTATCTCAAGGGCGACCTTCCCATCCTTCTCGCCGAAGACAGCGCCGATGTGTGGGCTCACCGCGATATATTCAAAACCGAGCTGCGCGCCGGCGCGCCGCCGGACATGTTCAGCCACCTGGGTCAGAACTGGGGGCTTCCGATCTACGATTGGGACGTTCTCGCCTCACAGAACTACGATTGGTGGCGGCGGCGGCTCGAGCAGGCGGACGCCTTCTACCACGCCTTTCGCATCGACCATGTATTGGGGTTTTTCCGCATATGGGCGGTCTCCGCGCGCGATGCGGCCGGAACGATGGGCTACTTTCATCCCTCCTATCTGCTGAGAACCGAGGAGTTGCAGGAGGCGGGGTTCGATGAGGGACGCATCCGGTGGCTGGCACAGCCCCACATCAGCGGCGAGAGACTGCGC
Organism: Spirochaetia bacterium; assembly: GCA_041686235.1. Lineage (GTDB taxonomy): Bacteria > Spirochaetota > Spirochaetia > DSM-27196 > PWMO01 > JAAAOH01. Next base: position 9,688 of record JAWLED010000067.1, read on the forward strand.
GAGGTTCTCGCAGATGATGCGGACTGGGTCATAGAGCGGTGTCTCAGCCCGATGGGAGATGAAGACCTCTACGTCTTCGCCGAAGACGTGGGCGAGCGTGACCTTCTGGCCCTGGAGCTCCCCCACGATGCGCGGGAAACGCTGCGGGGGTGGTACCACGACCGGGCCCTCATCCCGGTGGCTTCGGGACGGTTTGCCCCCGCGTGGAAGCTCGATGTTGCAAGCGCCTACCGCTCGCTCGAGGACGAGGAGAAACAGCGCCTCGACGCGCTGGTCTCACACGCGCAGAAGATCTCAGAGGAAATGTGGGAAGAGCAAGGGCGCCGCATCCTCTCGTTGGTCAACGGCTCGGCGGCCATGCTCCCGTGTGCCGAAGATCTCGGGGTCGTGCCCGAGAGTGTGCCGCGGGTGCTCTCGGAGCTCGAGATCCTCGGCCTGCGGATTCCCCGATGGACCCGCCGCTGGGATGAGCCGGGAGAACCCTACGTGCCGCTGGAGCGCTATCCGTATCTCACCGTGTGCGCCCCGTCGGTGCACGACACGACGACGCTGCGCGAGTGGTGGGAGCGAGAAGACGGAATCGATGAGTTCTGGGAGCAGATGGGCTTCGAAGGTGAGCGTCCCGCCGAGCTAACCCCTGAGGTTGCCGAGCGGGTTATCGCGCGCATACTGCAGACGAACTCGGCCATTTGCATGTTCCAGATTCAGGACTTTTTCGCACTCTCAGACGATCTTCGCGCTTCCGACCCCGGTGATGAGCGCATCAACGTCCCCGGGACGACCGCCGAGACCAACTGGAGCTACCGTCTGCCGGTGAATATCGAGCAGCTTATCGACGACACTGCGCTCAACGCGAGAATCAGCTCGCTGTTGGAGCAGCGGCGGGTGGCGGTACCCAACACTGAATTGTCCGAGTCGTAAGGAGCACATCATGAACAACAGTGATAAACGGAGCTTAGAGCTGCGGGCGGTGCAGGGCATCCCCGCCGAGCTCTCCGACGCGCGCGAGTTCCACGTCTCCGCGGCTGCGAGAGATCGCTATGGCTTTGATGAGGGCCTCTTTGCGCTGAGCGGAAACGTGGTATTTGCGGACTTTCATGCGGTGAGAGCCTTTGCCGATGCGATGAACCGCGAGCGCGACCTGTTGCGCCACCCCGAGCAGGCGGTGCGCGCGGGCGACATCAATGCAATGGGAATCATCGATGAGGTCATGCATTATCTCGTCTCGGAGTATCTCGAGTCGGTCGGGAGCACCCTCTTCGGCGAGGCGCTCGATTATCTCAAACGGGAGCACGGCGAAGCTCCGGTCGAGGAGCTCCTCGAGCGCTTCGTAGAGGATTTCCCCCCGCAGAGCGTGCGCGCCGGCGAGGCGACCGCAGGCGAGTATCTCGACGCCGAGGTGGAGGGGCGAGGCGGCCGCGAGCGGGCGGCGGAAGAGCTTTTGATGCTGTGGCTCGAAAACGAAAACCCCGCGTTTAGCTCGTTCGGCGAGCTCTTCGACGACACCGAGCTCGAGGAGCGCACGAGCTACCAATCGGTGATGGAGGGGCTGCAAAACTTCTTTTCCTCCAAGCCCGCCTTCGGCCCGGAAGGGATGTCGCTTATCGAGCTGTTGCGCGCACCCATTCGCGCCCATCCCGATTCGCTCGAGGACCAACTCTCCTATATCAGAGAGCGGTGGGGAGGCTTCATCGGCGGCTATCTGATGCGGGTCCTTCGAAGCATGGACCTCATTCGCGAGGAGCACAAAGCTACCTTTGCCGGGCCCGGCCCGCAACGGCCCTACGAGTTCGGCGGGGGAGCCGAGGAGGAGGTCGAGCGTTTCAGCCCCGATGAGGACTGGATGCCGAACGTGGTGCTTCTGGCCAAGAGCACGTTGGTCTGGCTCGACCAGCTCTCGCGCTTTTACGGCATCCGCCTGCAGCGTCTCGACGAGATACCCGACGAGGAGCTCGACCGCATCGCGCGGCGCGGCTTTAACAGCCTGTGGCTCATCGGGATTTGGCGCCGAAGCCGTGCCTCCAAGCAGATAAAGCGCATGTGCGGCAACCCCGAGGCGGAGGCCTCCGCGTACTCGCTTCTCGAATACGAGATCTCCGAGGAGCTCGGCGGGTGGCCGGCGCTCGAGAACCTCCGTCAGAGGTGCCTCCAGCGGGGCGTCCTCCTGGCAAGCGACATGGTGCCCAATCACACCGCCATCGACTCGACCTGGGTATACGACAATCCCGACCGCTTCGTGCAGCTCGACCACTCGCCGTTCCCCGGCTATACCTTCGAGGGGGAGAACCTCTCCCAGCGCCCGGGTGTGGGGATCTATCTCGAGGATCACTACTACGACCGAAGCGACGCGGCGGTGGTGTTCAAGCGCGTCGATTTCGAGAACGGCGATGTGCGCTACATCTACCATGGAAACGACGGCACGAGCATGCCGTGGAACGACACCGCTCAGCTCGACTTCCTCAATCCCGACACCCGCGAGGCGGTCATCCAGGCCATCCTGCATGTGGCGCGCAATTTCCGCGTCATCCGCTTCGATGCGGCGATGATTCTCGCCAAGCGCCACTACCAGCGGTTGTGGTATCCGGAGCCGGGCTCCGGCGGCGACATCGCCTCGCGCGCCGAGCACGGGCTCAGCACCGAAGAGTTCAATCGCCACATGCCGGTTGAGTTCTGGCGCGAGGTCGTCGACCGCTGTGCCGAGGAGGCGCCCAACACGCTGCTTCTCGCCGAGGCGTTTTGGATGATGGAAGGCTACTTCGTGCGCACCCTCGGAATGCACCGCGTGTACAACAGCGCCTTCATGAACATGCTCAAAGACGAGGAGAACGGCAAGTACCGCCAGACCATCAAGAACACGATCGAGTTCGACAAGGAAATCCTCAAACGCTTCGTGAACTTCATGAACAACCCCGATGAGGAGACCGCCGTCGCCCAGTTCGGCAAGGGCGACAAGTACTTCGGCATTGCCACGCTGATGGTCACCATGCCCGGTCTGCCGATGTTCGGCCACGGGCAGGTGGAGGGCTTCGCCGAGAAGTACGGGATGGAGTACAGCCGCGCCTACTGGGACGAGTCGCCCGACGAGGAGCTCGTGCGTCGCCACGAGCAGGAAATATTTCCGCTGATGCGCCGCAGGTGGGCATTTGCCGGGGTAGAGAACTTCCTGCTCTTCGACCTCTATGGTGATGACGGCCGGGTTAACGAGGACGTATACGTCTATACCAACCGTGCCGGCAGCGAGCGTACGCTGGTGATCTTCAATAACTCCTTCGAGCGCGCCTGGGGGCACGTCCGAGAGTCGGCCGGCTACGTGGAAAAGATGCCCGACGGCTCCAAGGAGTTTCGCCGCGGAACGCTTGCCTCGGCACTGGGGCTCACCGACGACCCCACGCGCTTTTGCCTGCTCTACGAGCAGCGAAGCGGGCTGTGGTACATCCGTAACAGTCACGAGCTCCACGCGCGGGGCCTGTTCGTAGCGATCGACGGCTACGAAAATCAAGTCTATCTCGACATCCACGAGGTTGCCGATGATGAGGCGGGCCACTACGCCCAACTTGCCGACAGTCTCCAGGGAGCCGGCGTGCCCGACGTGACGCGTGCGCTCAAAGAGCGCAGCCTCGCGCCACTGCACGAAAGCCTCTCACAGGTTGCAAACTCGCGCGTGCTCGCCGATCTTTCCCTCGAGCTTGCCGGAAAGACCTCCGAGCAGCCCCTCGACGTCGAGACCCTGACCGAGCGCTACCGAAGCTTTGCCCTCATCGCCGCCCAGTTCGCGGGCACTTCCGCAGCCGAGGCGGCCGCTGCGGGGCCGGGCGCCGCGGGCGCCGCGGGTGCAGCCGGCACCACCGCGCCCGGAAGCCCCGGGTCCGGTCCGGGCACCGGGGGCGCGGTAGAGAGCGCCGCGGCAGCCTTCGCGGACGCGTTCTCGGCACTTCGCGCGGTGACGAAGCTGCGCGAGCTTGCCCCGAAGCGCGAGAAGAAACGCTTTACCGCGGCGGTGACGCTGTTCTCCGAGGCGCTTGTGAAAAACCAAACCGGCCTCGGCACCGCCTTTGCCCTTGCCCTGTGCAAGCCGCTTGCTCACCTCCTGCCGACAGACGACGAGGCGGGCGCGGGTTCCCAGACCGAGAAGGCCTCCCCGGCGCAGGTCGCGGAGACGGTCGACGAGTGGCTCCTCCTCGAGCGGCTCGAGCTGATGCTCCCCTTCGGCGGAGGGGAAACCGAGTACCGCGACGAGTGGAAACGGCGAACGCGCATCATCCTTGCGTGCTTCGCCCGGTATCCCGCGGCGGCGAGAGGTGCGCCGGTGGGAACAGAGGCGCCGGTGCCCGGCGGCGCTTCGGGCCCCAAACCCGCGAGTGCCCGCGCGATTATGGAGGAGCTCATGTCGGATGTGGAGGTTGCCTCCTATCTTGGCGTGAATCGCCACGAGGACGTGGTGTGGTTCAACAAAGAGCGCTACGACATCCTCGTGTTCTGGCTCTTTGCCGCCGGCGTTCTCGAGGCCATCGAGCAGAGTTCGAGCCTCGACCGGAAGCTCATCTCGCGGATACTCGAGCTCTATAGCTACTATGAGGCGTGGAAGGCGGCCGGCGTGGCCTCGCAATTTCGCGTGGAAACGCTACTCGACGAGCTCGGCCCGGAGTAGCTCGGCCCGAAGTAGCTCGGCCCGGAATAACGTGGGACGCTCGGCCGGGACGCTCGGCCGGGACGCCTGACGGAGGCGTGTGACGGGGGGGTCACAGGGGCGTGTGAATCGTTGACCAAGCGAAATGGGCGGTGCTACTATGAGCGTCCATGGCCAAACGCCTCCTCATCGCCGGCAAGACCACCAAGCTCACCGACGAGCTCGTCAAACAAACGAGGGCCGCCGGTTATGAGGTTATCGCGACTCTCGACGAGGAGGCCGATGACCGCGCCGGCTCGGGGACCGAGCTCCGGTACGTGCGCTGGCGGCGGCGGTCTCCACTTTCCGCCCGCACGGTCGTGCTTCAGTCGGCGGGAGTAGACTCTGAGATCGACGAGGCGCTGGTAGTTCACAGTCCCGACGCGGCGCGGGAGCCGCTGCACGATCTTCAGTCGGCTGTTATCGAGCAGGCGGTCGACGGCTCGGTGAAGGGTCCGCTCTTTATGCTGCGCGAGCTTCTCGGGTACTTCCAGAAACGCGGCGGTGGCTCGCTGGGTCTCGTGCTCTATCAACCTGACGGTGAGCTCACCGCGCCGCTTGATGCCTCGACGGCGGGAGGCTTTCAGGCTGTCGGGGGCGGGTTGTTCACCTACTACCGAAACGAGCCCGTCACACTGCGCGGCTTCTCCAGCACCGAGGAGCAGCCGGCGGAGTTTGCCGAGTTCATCGTCACTACCCTGCTCGAAGGAAAGGGGGCGGGCAAGTGGAGCCGCTTTTCTTCGCGCTCGCGCATCTTCTCGCGGCCACGGTCTCGCTAACGTTCTCCACCGGTCTCGTTGACCCCGCCGCAATAGATCGGCTATTGTCAGACGCATGAAAATATGGATGCGCCTGCTCGTCGGCGGAATCATCGGCGTGTTGCTCGGAAGCTATCTCCCGGAGAGCGGCGGAGACACTGCGGAGTTTTTCGCTTCGGTTTCCGGCTATGTCATACAAATCGCCCGATACTTTCTGTTCCCTCTGGTCTTCTTCGGGCTTATCATCGGAACCTCGGAGCTCATGAACGACCGGCGCTTGCTGCCGGTTTACGCGAAGACCATCGGCCTGCTCCTCGCCACCACCGCGTTTGCCATTCTCGTCGGTACGGGGGCGGTGCTTGCGGTCTCCCCTGAGCGTATCCCGCCGATCTTCCAGGAGGCTCCGCTGAGCAACGTGCCGGCGCCGAGCGCATTGCTCGAGCGGGTGTTCCCCTCCAATCTCTTTGCGATCTTCAGCCAGAGCGGTGACTTCCTGCTGCCCGTGTTGGTACTGGGATTGTTCATCGGCATCGCTCTGCACTACGACCAATCGGCGGTGCAGGCGGTGACGCAGTTTGCCGATGCCGCCTCGCGCGTGTTCTATCGCCTGAGCGCGTTCGTGGTCGATATCCTCGCCATCGGGCTCATCGCGGTGACCGCGGCTCTGATCTTCGAGATTCGCGCCATAAACGACTTCCAGATTTTCGCCGCGCTCATTCTCACCTTATCACTCAGTGTCGGATTCATCGTGCTGGTGGTCTATCCGCTGATCATCTACTTCTTCATCGACCGCGATGCCGCGCTGCCGTGGCTCTACGCGATGGTTGCCCCCCTGTTGACCGGCCTGTTTTCAGGCGACATGTATTTCTCCCTGCCCACCCTCGAGCGGGTCGGAAAGGAAAGCCTCGGCGTGCCGCGGCGGGCGGGAAGCGCGATCTTCTCCCTTTCGGCGGTGTTCGGCAAGGCGGGCAGCGCGCTCGTGGCGACGGCGGGGTTCATCGTCATTCTGCGCTCCTACACGGCCCTGGAGATCACCTTCGAGCAAGTGCTGTGGGTGATGACGAACACCTTTGCCATCTCCTTTCTCCTCGGTGCGGTGCCCGGCTCCACGGTGCTCGTGGCGCTTGCCATGCTCTCGAGCCTCTATGGGCGCGGCATGGAAGAGGTGTATCTCATCCTGTGGCCGGCCGGGGCGATCCTCGTGAGCATCGGTGTCGTGCTCGACGTCGCTACCGCGGGGTTCATTGCCCAGGTGGTTGCCTCGACCGAAAAGATGCGCAAACGAGTCGATCAGTTTGATTTTATTTAGTTGATGGCGGACGCGTCGGCCGGCGTGGGGGCCGCAGCCGCGCCGCG
>JAWLED010000159.1:0-3637 GCA_041686235.1 Spirochaetia bacterium
TCGGATGTGGTGCTGTACCGACTTAGGAGCGAACAAAACAAGTTGATACTGATCGCGCAAGCTCTGCGCGAAGCTGATCATTCTCGAAACATGACCAAATCCCTCTCCGGCACAACTCATTGCGATTTTCATACCATCATCATAACAGGACGTTTTCTCTATATATTCTCCCTAACCATATTCTAACCGTTTTAACGAGAATCTAACGCTTCTCGTTACGCGCGGGCGTTTCTGTCTCGCCGGTGCCACTTTCCGGTCGGCGAGGGTATGTCGTACGGCGAGCTTCGCTACACGCGGGTGCTCTCACGCTTCAATAACAATGCCGACGTGTTCGGGAACTCGCTGAGCCTGCTTGTGGGCTACGGGATTCCGATCGAATAGGGCAGTCCGGGCCGGTTTGGGCCGGCCGCCGCGCGCTTCGGGCGGCGGCCGGGCGGCCGGGTCGAAAACAGTACGATGGAGGCGATGTACGGATTGCGCACCGGCACCTGTTCCTGGAACTTCGATAGTTGGGTTGGGCCCGTCTACTCGGAGAAACAGCGCACCGCTGCGCAATACCTGGCGGAATATGCAAAGTATTTCAACACCGCCGAAGTAGACAGTTGGTTCTATAAGACGAGGCACCTTCCTCTACATCCCGTTCTCTGGGCTCTATTCGATAAGTGAACTCTTCCGGTGTCGAGTAATCAACCTGCTCGTCGAGTTGACCCAACACATCCCGCCGAAGCGCTTGCAGCTCATCCGCCGCTACGAATCGCCGGCTACGAGTGAGGAAGAAGTCGACATCGGTGCTCGCAAACGTGCTCGGGCACGCCTTGCGGGTAAGGCATATGAAGCTGATCCGTTGGTTTCTCCAAAGTGCGGTCCCGAGATGCGAGTCCTTGCGATCAACGAGGATTCCGACGAAACGGGGCGTATCCTGCAACACCTGGCCAAAACGCACCCAGAGCCGTCCATTTGCTCCGCTTGGCAGTCGGGATTGTTCGACTGGAGGGCGAGGCACCGGATATTTCGTTGTGACCGGCGCTTCGCCGGTTTTTGCAGCCGTGATTCGGCGCAATCTCGGCCCGGAGCGTCGTTTCGGACTTTCGCCCGGAGGTGGATTTTCTATCATCAACGTGGTAGATATGTTTAGCTAGGAGGTCAACAAATGCACTTTCGTGAAATGAACATGTCAGTAACCGGAAGAAGTGTTTCATGCTTGCCGTGCTCGTGGCAGTGACCGCAGTGTTTCTCGTGGGGTGTGACAGTGCGGGGGCCGGGGATGGCGGTGGAGGTGGAGGCCCTTACGACATAACCTTTGAAGTGACCGGGAACTACACTCCCAAAACGGGCGAAAATGCTGGAACAATTAATAACTACAATCTGCTTGTAACCTACAGCATCGTAGAACCCGATGGAACTCAGACAACACCGCAGTTCTACGATCCCGGGCTTCCGTTTTCCAAGACTTACTCCCTCGCCGCGGGCACCAGCGTGGATTTGAATGTACTCCTACTCGAAGGAGGTGATGTGACTTTCAGTATCAAAGAGAATAGTTCTGTTGTGGAGAGCAGTTCGGACACCACGGGCGGTACTTTCCTCTTGCACTCTGTCGGTCAGTAGCGAGGCGATGTCGGGAGACATAACGCTGCCGACGGGCCAAGTTCTTTGCCAATACCCGGCTGTCGTTGAAGTGGCTGCCAGGACGGAAGACGGTGCTTGATACGTGACGATCGTGCACATCGTCAGTGTCTATTGGTCGGCGGGGACTCACCGCGCCGACGAAGCTCGCGCCCGCTGCCGGTCGGGTCGCTGGTCTCCACCATGAGTACAGACGACGTGCCGCAACATGAAACGGGATTGCGGGGTCGGTTCGAAGACGGTAGGATGAAGGCGATGTACGGACTGCGCATCGGTACCTGTTCCTGGAACTTCGATAGCTGGGTTGGGCTCGTTTACTCGGAAAAACAGCGCACCGCCGCGCAATACCTGGCGGAATATGCAAAGCATTTCAACACGGCCGAAGTAGACAGCTGGTTCTATCGGATTCCCGATCGGGCTTCTGTAATGGAGTACAAGGCGGCCGTCCCCCAAGACTTCCGCTTCACCTGCAAAGTGCCGCAGGAAATAACGCTTACACACCATCGGCGCAAGAAGAAATCGGATCCGCTCGTGCCGAACGAGAACTTTCTCTCCGTTGAGCGTTTTGAGCAGTTTCTCGACGCAATAGAGCCGCTTCTCCCGCAGATGGACGCGGTCATGCTCGAGTTCGAGTACCTAAACAAACAGAAGATGAGCGGTCTCGATGCCTTCCTCGATGCGCTGGACGGCTTTTTGAGCGCAGCTCCCGAAGGCATCCCCTACGCCGTGGAGGCCCGGAACTATCAGTATATGACCGATCGCTTTTTTACCTTTCTTGCGGACCGAAACGTGGCGCATGTCTTCTCGGAGAAGATCTACATGCCCCACGTCTGGGAGATCTACAGAACACATCGGTCGATTTTTTCCCGCATGGACCGGGCGGTGGTGCGTCTCATGGGTGGGGATCGCAAAGAGATCGAGGAGCTGACCGGAAGACGATGGAACCAGGTCGTCCTTCCGAAGGAGCCGGACAAAGAACACATTGCGGGGATGATCTCTTCGCTCTTGAGCCACGCAGACACCACCCTCAACGTCAACAACCATTATGAGGGTGCAGCACCGGCGACGATTCGTTCCATCCGTCACTTGCTCTACGCCCGGTGACGGCGGGTTATTCGGGCGCTGTTCTCCGCTCTTGTCTCCACTCGGTCAACGTTACGCCCCAAGAGGCGGCAAGGTAAAAGAGCGGGAAGATAAGTGAGGCGAGGATCCACGCCTCGGTCTCGAGCTGACCCGTCACGATCGCAAGCATCAGTAGCCCCCAGATCGTTCCCAGAATATTCGTCGGCATAGAGAGTTTGCCGGGGTGAGAGGTATGGAGATACTTCGATGGGATGAATGTGAGCGCCGAGAATAACAGGATCGTTGCCAGGACCACCGGCGGTTGCGGTTGCAGCAGTACGAGATAGAGCGCAATCACGTTCCAGTACGAGGGAAATCCGAGAAAGTAGTGGTCTCCGGTTTTTGCCTCTTTCTGTGAGAAACCGTAGATGGCGGCGATGAGTGGAACAAGTAGCAACCAGGCCGAGCCGGCGTTCAGAAGCTCGGCCCGCCAGATGAGGAGCAGCGGCAGAGAGGTGTAGGTATGGAAATCGATGATATCGTCCAACCGTCGTCCGTCGATTTCCGGAACGTGCTTTTCGACACCAACCTTGCGGGCCATCCAACCGTCGGTGGAATCAATGGCCAGGGAAATGAGCACGAGGAGCAGGACCGTGTGCAGCTGCTCCTCGCCCCCCTGGACAATGAGGACAGCCATGAGAGCTGCAACGACGAGCCCAAGAGAGGTGTATGCATGAACGCACCAAGATATAATCCTATTTCCGTTTATCATCATAAAGCCTCGTCGTGTTAGGTTGCGTTCAGATGCCGCCACCTCCCATTGTGAGCAGATTTCGGGCATTCGGTAAAGGAACCGCGCGCCTCAGTAACTGAACTCTACCGTCAGATTCCAGAGGTCGCGGTAGGAGCGCTTGCCGTCGGGGAGGGCGCGCTCGCCGATACCGCGGTAGCC
>JAWLED010000160.1:0-3627 GCA_041686235.1 Spirochaetia bacterium
GTCGTCGAGGACGCGAACCCCGGAGAACTCCTTTGCGACGGATACGACACTGCAAACGATGTCCGTTGGGCTTCCCATCATTGGATTACCGACTTCCCATATCCTTATCAAATGCCACGTCCGACGGGGCAAAGTTGATCTTCTTCACGTACTCGGCAGACTCGGTGGCGCCGAACTCTCGGTCCATCCCATTGTCTTCCCACTCCACCGACAGCGGGCCTCCGTAGCCTATGGCATTGAGCTCTCGAATGATGTAGTCGAAATTGACGTCACCGTGGCCAATAGAGACGAAGTTCCAGCCGCGGCGCAGGTCGCCGAAGGGGAGATGCGAGCCGAGGATTCCCGAGCGGCCATCGAGGTTTACCTTGGCGTCTTTCATGTGCACGTGATAAATGCGGTCGGGGAAGTCGCGGATGAACAATTCCGGGCTCATGCCCTGCCATACCAGATGGCTCGGATCAAAGTTCAACCCGAGGGTCTTTCTCTGGTTGAAGGCCTCAAAGAGCTTCTGTGTGCTGTAATAGTCGTAGGCGATCTCGCCCGGGTGGACCTCGAGTGCGAATTTGATTCCGTGCGTATCGAACTCGTCGAAAATGGGGGACCACAAATCGACGATTTCCCGATAGCCGGCCTCTACCTGTTCGGGTGAGGTCGGTGGAAACGAGTAAAACCATTTCCAGATCGTCGATCCGGTGAAGCCGGTAACCACGTCCACGCCCATGTTTTTGGCTGCTTGCGGTGCGTACTTCATTTGCTCGGTCGCCCAGGCGCGGATCTTTTCGCCGTTACCGTGCAGAGATTCGGGGACAAACGCGGCGATGCGCGGGTCGAACGCGTCGGCCACCGCCTGACCGATCACATGAGTTCCAATGGCCCACCAGCCGAGCCCGTGACTCTTGAGCGTCTTCTTCTTTTCTTCGACGTACTTCGGATCTTTTGCCGCTTTTTCGAGGTCGAGGTGATCGCCCCAACAGGCGATTTCGATACCGTCATAGCCGAACGACTTGGCCTTTTTGCAGATCGTCTCGAAGGGCAGATCCGCCCATTGTCCGGTGAAAAGGGTTACTGGTCTTGGCATGCTCTTCCTCCTTGGCTCATTGAGCTTGTTTTCCCATGATGGGATGCGCCCGGGGGCGAGATTAGCTAAAAGTCGATCCAGGCTGCCCCCTGCTTGGAGCTTTCTACGCACCGATGGATGAACCGCACGCCCTCGATGCCCTCATCAAGGGTCGGGTAGTCCTCCGTGCGCTCGTCAACTTTCTGTCCCGACTGCTTTCGGAAAACGGCGTCGGCGAAGGTTGTGTAGATATTTGAAAACGCCTCGAAGTATCCCTCGGGATGCCCTGCGGGAACGCGCGAGAGCTCAGTGGCTCGTGCGCTCAAAGCGTCGCGTCCGCGCGAGAGTGTCTTGGTCGGTCCGCCGAGGGCATTTACGATGAGATGATTGGGGTCTTCCTGTTGAAACTCGATCGAGCCTTTCGTCCCGAAGATACGCACCCGCGGGGCGTTGTCGAAGCCTATAGCCACCTGGCTGAGCCAATAGAGCCCCTTCGCACCGCCTTCGTACTCGAGCATGATGCTCGCGTTGTCATCGAGCCGGCGTCCCTCCACGAAGCTGTCGAGCCGCGCCGAAAGCGAGGTGATCTTGAGGCCGGTGATGTAAGAGACCAAGTTTTCGAGATGTGTGCCGATGTCACCGACGCAGTTGGAAATGCCGCTCTGGGCCGGATCGGTTCTCCACTCGGCCTGTTTGAGGCCCTGTGTTTCCATCGGCTCGGCAAGCCAGTCTTGCGGGTATTCGGCGGAGACGAAGCGGATTTCGCCGATCTCCCCGGAGGCAACAAGGTCTTTGGCATGTTTGACCATGGGATAGCCGGTGTAGGTGTAGGTCAAACCGAAGAGGGCGTCATTGCCGGCCGCGAGTTTCTTCAGTTCCTCCGCCTCCTCCACGGTGGTCGTGAGCGGCTTATCGCACAGCACATGGATTCCGTGCTCGAGAAATGCCTTAGCGATATCGAAGTGCAGCTTATTCGGCGTAACGATTGCCACGAAGTCAATGCCGTCGGCGCGCGCAGCCTCGGCTTTTGCCATTTCGGAGTAGCTTTTGTAGAGCCGGTCTTCCTCGAGGCCGAGTTGCCGACCGGTTTGAGTGGTCTTTTCGTAGTTGGACGAAAAACTGCCCGCAACCAAGGCGGCTCGTGCGTCGAACCGTGCAGCGGTCCTGTGTACCGCGCCGATGAACGCGCCGGGACCGCCGCCGACCATGCCGTAACTCACCACGGCCGAGCCGCTGCCGGTTTTCGAGGCTTCGATCATTTCTGCTCCCTCCTGTGTTCTCGTGCTCGGGTGCACACGCGTGCACCCGAGAATGCACGCGTGTGCATTGACACCAGTGTACAACCGGATTTATGCTTACGCAAGAGTAAATTGAACCGGCTGAGGGCCGCGCCGATCGGGTTTATTCTTGCCGAAATAACCTGTAGCGTTGGAGCAATAGAATGGATGGGAACAAGCCGTCTCGAGCCGACGTCGCTCGTGCCGCGGGTGTGGCCGAGTCCACTGTATCTCGCGCCCTCAACGATTCATCACTCATCTCCCCAGCCATTAAGGATAAGGTGCGGCGCACTGCTGAGGCCCTTGGCTACAGGCCGAGTCGGCAGGCGGCGAACTTCGCGCGGGGGCGCACGGGGACGCTTGGTCTTGTAGTGCCGCGTTATACATCCTTCCCGCCGTTCTCTCGCGCCTACTTCCCTACTTTGCTTGACGGCGTCGTTTTGGCGGCCGAGGAGCGGGGATTTCTCGTCACGATCGTCCTCGATAAAGCCGAGACCACCGGTGACCGGCTTGCAGAGATGGTTGCCGGAAGATCGGTAGACGGCTTTCTCTTTGCCGTCAGCCCCGCAAAGTACGATCGCTACAACTGCCTCAAGCGCAGCGGGGTTCCCTTTGCCCTCATAAACAACTACCACAAAGGCTTTGCCAGCGTCGATGCTCGTCCCGAGCCCGGTATGCGCGACGCCTTTGGGCACGCGTGGGGACTTCGCCACCGCCGAGTGGGCTATATCACCGGAGACTTGGCGTACAAAAACGGTGTGGACCGACTCGAGACATTCCGCAGGCTCTCGGCGGAGTTCGGCATGTACCCCAGTGAGGTAGAAGGTAACTTCTCCCGTACGAGCGGCTATGAAGGGGCAATCCGGTTGTTGGCCGGCCCGAGGAAGTCACGACCCACCGTTATTATGACCGCCTCGGATCGCGCTGCAATCGGGGTCATCGGTGCCTGCGATGACCTCGGGATGCGGGTGCCCGAGGATGTGAGCATCATCGGCTACGACGATCTTCATCCGGCACGCGATATCTCTCCGCAGCTTTCCACCGTCCATAACCCGATCGAGGAGAGCGGAAAGGAGGCGGCAACGCTACTGATCGAGTTGATTGGGAAAGAGCGGCGAAAAGCCGCCGCAAAATGGCTCGACACGAGCTTCGTTGCACGGGAATCCACGAGTTATGCCGGAGTATGATATCATCTACGCCGCACTATAGAGGGGTGGACGGATGTCGAGTGAAAAACTGAGTTTAGCGGTGGCGGGCACCGGGGCAATGGCTGCGTATCATGTGAGCCGCTTT
>JAWLED010000007.1:0-28945 GCA_041686235.1 Spirochaetia bacterium
GCAACTCAAGCGGCAATTCGCATGACCTCCCGGCGGCACACGCCCGGCGGCACACGCCCGGCGCCCGGCGGCAGCACACGCTCGGCGGCACACGCCCGGCGGCACCCGGCGCCCCGTACCCGGAACCCGGCGCCCGGAACCCGGCGCCCGGCGGCACACGCCCGGCGCCCGGCGGCAGCACACGCTCGGCGGCCGGCGCCCGGCGGCACACGCCCGGCGCCCGGCGAGAACGCGGTTCGCTGCTTGACAAAGCAAGGCGGCTTTGGTAGCTTTCGACAACCATTTCCCGCGCCCCTGTAGCTCAGTCGGTAGAGCACATCCATGGTAAGGATGGGGTCATCGGTTCAAGTCCGATCGGGGGCTGTTTTCTCCACCGCCGACGTTATTGACACGTTTGCGTATCTGGACTATATTCGGGCCTTGCCAGGCTAATATGTTGGGAGTACTTCATGGCCACTAAAGCGAAAGGTAAAGTAGTCGAAAAGATTGCACTTCAGTGTACGGAGTGCAAGCGAAAAAACTACACTACAACCAAAAATCGACGCAACATCCAGGGTAAGTTGGAATTAAAGAAGTACTGCCCGCATGACCGCAAGCATACGCTTCATAAGGAAGCAAAGGTCAAATAGCTTTTAGGCCAGTAGCTCCAATTGGTAGAGCGCCGGTCTCCAAAACCGGATGTTGCGGGTTCGAGTCCTGCCTGGCCTGCTTAGCGACCCACCGAGGAGAGAGTGGTGCGACGAATTATTCAATTCTTTAAGGACAGTTACGCCGAGCTCAAAAAGGTTGTTTGGCCTTCCCGCGACGAGGTAGCCTCGTCCACGAAAGTGGTATTGGTTTCAGTGGCACTCTTTGCGGCGATTCTGGGCTTGCTTGATTTCCTGTTCCTCACGGGGATAGATCTCATCTTCTAAGGATAGGAGTTAAATGGGGCGTCTTCGTGTTTCGGCACAATTTACAGTAGAAGGGCAATTATGGCGAAGCACTGGTACGTACTCCACACGTATTCCGGCTACGAGAATAAGATTGAAAAGAGCATTCGAAGACTTATCGACGACGATGAGCTCGAAGGGGCGGTAACCGACGTCAAGGTACCGGCCGAACAAGTGGTCGAAGTCAAAGACGGAAAGAAAAAGGTTTCAACCAAGAAGTTCCTGCCCGGGTATATCCTTCTCGAAATGGACTTGCCCGACCTCGGGTGGAAGTCCATCTCTTCGAAAATTCGGAAGATCAACGGGGTAACGGGCTTTGTCGGCTCGGGCGCCGGAAATAAGCCGCAGCCGATCACCGCCGAAGAGGCGCGGGAGATCCTCCAGAAAAGCGGCGAGATCAAGGGCGAGAAATCGCTCAAGCCCAAGCAGAGTTTTACTGCGGGCGAGCAGGTGCGCATCGTCGAGGGGCCGTTCGAGTCGTTCACCGGTACGGTGGAAGAGGTCAATGTGGAGAAAGGTAAGCTTCGCGTAACGGTGGGCATCTTTGGTCGCTCCACCCCCGTCGAAGTTGGTTTTCTTCAGGTCGAGAAGATTTAAATCGGGAAGATCTGAGGCCGCCTGCCACGGCGGCAACGGCTTTCGCGTTGCGGAGCCGGTGGGACCCGATCGTTAGCGCTCGGGGCTGGTACCACAAAGAAAGGAGGCCGAAATGGCCAAAAAGAAGATAGCAGCTTACGTCAAGCTGCAGGTGCCTGCGGGAAAGGCGACGCCTGCTCCCCCGGTCGGCCCGGCACTCGGACCGCACGGAGTGAGCGCTCCGCAGTTTGTTCAGCAGTTCAATGACGCCACCAAGGACATGGAGCCCGGCCTGTTGATACCGGTGGTCATTACCGTGTATCAGGACAGGAGCTTCTCCTTCATCACGAAGACCCCGCCGGCCGCGGTGTTAATCAAGAAGGCCTTGGGCTTGGAAAGCGGTTCGGCAGAGCCGCATAGAGAAAAGGTCGGCAAGCTCACCAGCGATCAGGTCAAAGAAATCGCCGAAACGAAAATGCCGGACCTCAATGCAAATGATATCGACGCTGCGATGAATATTGTCGCGGGTACGGCCCGCAGCATGGGTGTCGAGGTGGAGGCTGAGCGATGAAACACGGAAAGAAATATCGCGAAGCGTTCGCAACGGTGGACCGGCAGAACAGCCTTCCCCCGCAAGACGCGGTGCAGATGGTCAAGGACAAGGCCTTCGCGAACTTCGACGAGACCATCGAGTTGTCGATAAAGCTCAATCTCAAGAAAGGCGAGAACGTGCGAGATACGTTGGTGTTGCCCAATCAGTTTCGCGCGGAAAAAAAGATTTTGGTGTTCGCAAAGGGCGACAAAGCCAAGGAAGCGCAGGAAGCGGGCGCTACCTACGTGGGCGACGACGATCTCATAGAACGAATCAAAGAAGGTTGGTTGGATTTTGATGTGGCGGTAGCCACCCCGGATATGATGAAAGACGTCGGTCGACTCGGCCCGATCCTCGGTCGCCGAGGGCTCATGCCCAACCCGAAGACTCAGACGGTCACCTTTGAGTTAAAAGCGGCTATCGAAGAGCTGAGAAAAGGCCGAGTGGAGTTTCGCTCGGACAAAACGGGGGTCGTTCACCTTTCGGTGGGCAAGGTATCCATGGACACCGATAAGGTCGTCGAAAACATCACGACGGTTGTCGACGAAGTCTCACGGCGTAGGCCGGCCGATATCAAAGGCGAATTCGTGAAATCGGTGGCCATATCTTCTACCATGGGGCCCGGCGTTTGGGTCTCTGCGGCGGCACAGGGCGCCGCGGCAGTGCAAGAGTAAGGAGGCGGCGATGTCGGATTACCAGACAAAAGTGCATAAGCACAAAGTAGACTCGGTCGAGGCAATCAAAGAGCAACTCGACGGCGCCGCGGACTACGTGTTTACCGATTACCGCGGGCTCTCGGTTCAGCAGATCACCGAGTTGCGCAAGCAACTTCGCGAGCAAGGGGCGGATTTCCGCGTCATAAAGAACCGGTATGCGAAGCTTGCGTTCCATCAGCGGGAGTTCCCCGACGTCTCGGAATATCTCGTGGGCCCGACCGCGTTGGCGCTCGCTCAGCGAGACCGCGCGCCGGCAACACTCAAGACCCTTCTTGATTTCGCCAAAGAGGCCTCGGTAGAGGTTAAGGGTGCACTGGTTGAAGGGGCGGTGTTCTCGCCCGAGCAAGCCGAGCGGCTTTCCAAGCTGCCGCCGCGGGATCAGCTGTTGGCAAAGCTCATGTCCGCAATGAACGGACCGGTACAGAACGTCGTTTATGTGCTCAACGCGGTCCCGACGAAATTGGTGCGGACCTTGAAAGCGGTCGAGGACAAGAAGCGAGAAGAAGAGGGCGGCTGATAGGCGAGCCGCGAACGGCGGAGGCGCCTCTCGGGTCTGTTGACACCCCGGCGTCCGCCGAAAAAAACAGGATTCGAGTTCGGCGTTAGTCTTCGGTTCGTGTTGCATGCTATCGCCGGCACAAATACCATAAAAGGAGAAGGTAACATGGCAACACTCAGTAAAGATGATGTATTGGAAGCCATTGCAAATATGAGCGTGCTCGAGGTTTCTGAGCTCGTTTCGGCGATGGAAGAGAAGTTCGGCGTAACCGCCGCAGCACCGGTAGCGGCCGCGGCACCTGGTGCCGCACCAGCGGCGGCTGAGGCAGGTGCTGAAGAGGAAGAGCAGACCGAGTTCAATGTAATACTCAAGGCCTTTGACGACGGGAAGAAGATTCCCGTCATTAAGGAAGTCCGGGCAATTACCGGACTGGGACTCAAAGAGGCCAAGGAACTGGTCGAGACCGGAGGTAAGGCTGTCAAAGAAGGAGCCGGCAAAGAAGAGTCTAACGAGATCAAGGAGAAGCTTGAAGCAGCCGGCGCAACGATTGAGATTCAGTAGCCGGCGTATTCACAGTTTCAGAAATTGCACTCTGCAAGATGCCACTGCCCTCGTATTCGCCGAGTTGAGCGAAAAGAGGGCGTGGTATCTTTGCGTCTCTTCGCCGGTGCCCCGCCGTGGTGGTGCGCAGGTTCAAATAATGGGAGGTAGCCCGTGTCAGATACGAAGTTGCCAGTGACGCGACAGGTAGTGGGACCGAAGACCGACAATGTTATGGAGCTCCCCGACCTTGTCGACATACAGCTGACGTCGTTCGAGAAGTTTTTACAGCGGGAGCGGTATCACTCAAGCGAACCGCTGCTGCAACAGGGGCTCGAAGAGGTGTTTCAGTCCATCTTCCCCATCGAGAGCCAGAACGGGGATATGCGGCTCGAGTACGACCACTATATTCTTGATGAAGATAACATCAAGCTCGGCGAGCTCGAGTGCAAGCAGAAGGGGCATACCTACGCCATCCCGGTGAAAGCGCGAATCAACCTTGTCTTTCTCGAGACGGGGGAGATCCGTCAGAAAGACATTTATATGGGTGATATCCCCCTGATGACCGAGCGCGGCACGTTCATCGTCAATGGTGCCGAGCGTGTGGTTGTTAGCCAGATTCACCGAAGTCCCGGTGTCATTTTCTCACACGACAAGGGTGTATACTCCTCCCGCATTATCCCGTACCGGGGGTCGTGGCTGGAGTTCGAGATCGACCAGAAGCGTGACCTCGTGTACGCAAAGATCGATCGTAAAAAGCGAATTCTCGGCACGATTTTTCTGCGTGCGTTGGGCTACGATACGCGCGAGAAGATAATCGATCTGTTCTATGCAACCAAGACGATGCCGATCTCCGATAATCGCGAGGAGCGCGATGCACTTGTCGGGCAGGTACTCGCACGGGCGGTATACGTAACCGATGAGACCTCGGACTCCTCACAGCTGCGCAAGCTGTACCGGGCGGGCGAGAAAATCCACCCGCACGAGGTGGACGAGTTGCTCCACTCCGGCGTGGAGAGCGTAGAGGTCATCGAGATCGAAAGCCCCGACTCCCTCCATTCGGAGGTTCTGCTCAACTGTTTCGAGCGTGAGGAGGCAAAGTACACCAGCGAAGGCAGCGAGCGAGACGAGCCCTCCAAGGAAGATGCTCTCTCGGCGGTGTACGCCGTCATCATGCCCGGAGAGCCCATCACCGTGGAAGGCGCGGACAAAGACTTCAGCGCGATGTTTTTCACGCCGCGGCGCTATGACCTCGGTCGCGTTGGTCGGTACAAGTTGAACAAGAAGTTCGACTATGACGAGCCACCCGAGGAGCATGTGCTGACGCGTGAGGACATTGTGAACACGATGCGGTTCCTCATCCAGGTCTACATCGGCGAGGAAAACGTCGACGACATCGATCATCTCGGCAACCGACGCATTCGTTCGGTGGGCGAGCTCTTGGCTAACCAGCTCAAGACTGCATTTTCGCGCATGGAGCGCATCGCCAAAGAGCGGATGTCCCAGAAAGAAACCGAGACGATCAAGCCGCAAGATCTCGTTTCGATCAAGCCGGTAGTGGCGGCAATCAAGGAGTTCTTCGGCTCGAGCCAGCTTTCCCAGTTCATGGACCAGGTCAATCCGCTCTCGGAGTTGACCCACAAGCGCCGCCTCAACGCCCTCGGCCCCGGGGGCCTGTCACGGGAAAGAGCCGGCTTTGAGGTGCGTGACGTTCACTATACGCACTACGGACGAATGTGCCCTATCGAGACGCCGGAAGGCCCGAACATCGGGCTCATCGTCTCGCTGGCAAACTATACGCAGATCAACGAGTACGGGTTTCTCGAGACCCCCTACCGCAGGGTAAAGGACGGAAAAGCCAGTCGCGACGTGGAGTATCTCTCCGCGATGGACGAGGAGAAGTACTTCATCGCTCAGGCGAACGCCAAGGTCGACGAGAAGGGTAACTTCCTTACCAAGACCGTTTCGGTGCGAAAGTCCGGCGACTATACCACCCGTCCTCCGGCGGACATCCAGTACATGGACGTTTCGCCGAAGCAGATCATCTCGGTTTCGGCTTCGCTCATCCCGTTTCTCGAGCATGACGACGCCAACCGCGCGCTCATGGGCTCGAACATGCAGCGACAGGCTGTGCCGCTCGTATCTCCTGAGCCCCCACGGGTCGGCACCGGCATGGAATGGAAGACCGCCTACGATTCCGGCGTACTGCTCAAGGCCAAGCGGGCGGGTACCGTGGAATACGTCACCGCTCTCGAAATCGTCATCAAGCCGGAGGGGGCAAAGGACGGCGAAGAGCGTGACGTTTACGAGATCGCCAAGTACCAGCGTACCAACCAGGATACCTGCTACAGCCAGAAACCGGTCGTCAATAAGGGGCAAAAGGTGAAGGCGGGCGACGTCCTCGCGGACGGGCCGGCAACCTACAAAGGCGAGCTTGCTCTGGGACGAAACGTGCTCGTGGGCTTCATGCCGTGGAACGGGTACAACTTCGAGGACGCCATTCTCATATCCGAGCGTGTGGTCAAGGAAGACGCGTTTACCTCGATCCATATCAAGGAATTCTCCGTCGAGGTTCGCGAGACGAAACTCGGGCCCGAGAAGATTACACGGGACATCCCGAATACCGCGGAGAAAGCTCTCGACCAATTGGACGAAGAGGGCATTATCCGCGTCGGAGCCAAAATCAACTCCGGCTATATCCTCGTTGGTAAGGTCACTCCCAAATCGGAGACGGAGACCACGCCGGAGTTCAAGCTTCTTAACTCGATTTTCGGCGAGAAGGCCAAAGAGGTCCGGGACACCTCGCTGCGGGTCCCCCACGGTGTGGAAGGCACGGTCATCGACGTACAGCGCCTCAAGCGCAGCGAGGGCGACGATTTGAGCCCCGGCGTGGACGAGGTCGTCAAGGTTCTCGTAGCAACGAAGCGCAAGCTCAGCGAGGGCGATAAGATGGCCGGCCGTCACGGTAACAAGGGCGTTATCGCGCGCATCTTGCCCGAAGAAGACATGCCGTATATGGACGACGGGGTTGCATTGGACCTCTGCCTCAATCCCTTGGGTGTTCCCTCGCGCATGAATCTCGGTCAGATCATGGAGACCGAGCTCGGATGGGCCGCCCACAGCCTGGACGAGTGGTACTCGACTCCGGTATTTGAATCGGCCAGCCCCGAAATGATTCGCGAGCAACTTCGCAAGGCGGGGCTGCCGGAGACCTCCAAAACGGTCCTCTACGACGGACGCACGGGCGAGCCGTTGGAGAACGAGGTCATGGTGGGCATCATGTATATACTCAAGCTCCATCACCTCGTCGACGACAAGATGCACGCTCGCTCGACCGGCCCCTACTCGCTCGTTACGCAGCAACCGCTCGGCGGTAAGGCTCAGTTCGGCGGGCAGAGACTCGGTGAGATGGAGGTCTGGGCCCTCGAGGCCTACGGAGCTGCAAACACACTGCAGGAGTTGCTCACGATCAAATCCGACGACATGAACGGTCGAGCCAAGATATACGAAAGCATCGTAAAGGGAGAGCCGTCTACCTCGGCGGGGGTTCCCGAATCCTTCAACGTGCTCGTGCAGGAGCTTCGCGGCCTGGCGCTCGATATCTCGATCTACGACTCGAAGGGCAAGCGCATTGCCCTCACCGAGCGAGATGAAGAGCTTATCAACCGTCAGGGCAGCAGTTTCTAGCAGTGTCGGCATGCGAAGCGGTTCGTAAGGAGAGCATATGAGAGATATCCAGGATTTCGATAGCATAATGATTCAGCTGGCCTCGCCCGACCAAGTCCGCGCGTGGAGTTACGGCGAGGTAAAGAAACCGGAGACGATAAACTATCGCACGCTGAGGCCCGAAAAAGACGGGCTGTTCTGCGAGCGCATCTTCGGGACCACCAAAGAGTGGGAGTGCTACTGCGGCAAGTTCAAGTCTATCCGCTACAAGGGCGTCATTTGCGACCGATGCGGGGTGGAAGTGACCCATTTCAAGGTTCGCCGCGAGCGTATGGGCCACATAGAGCTTGCCTCTCCGGTAAGCCACATTTGGTATTACCGCTCAGTGCCGTCTCGGATGGGGCTGTTGCTCGATCTCTCGATTGCTTCGCTGCGCTCGGTGCTGTACTACGAAAAATACATCGTCATCGATCCCGGCGATACCGACTTGAAGAAGAAAGACCTCCTCTCCGAGGAGGAGTTTGCCGAGGCGCGCGACCGCTACGGCATGGCCTTTAGCGCGGGTATCGGCGCCGAGGCGGTTCGGACCCTGCTCGAGGACCTAGATCTCGACGCTTTGGCAACCGAGCTGAGAGCGAAGATGGTCGAAAAGGGCGCAAAGTCGGATAAACGACTGCTCAAGCGTATCGAGATCGTGGAGCATTTTCGCGACTCGGAGAACCAGCCGGAGTGGATGATCCTCGACGTCATCCCGGTCATTCCTCCGGAGCTGCGACCGATGGTTCAGCTCGACGGGGGGCGCTTCGCGACCAGCGATCTAAACGATCTCTACCGGCGTGTGATAAACCGAAATAACCGTCTCAAACGCCTCATGTCGCTCAACGCGCCCGATATCATCATACGAAACGAAAAGCGTATGTTGCAGGAGGCCGTCGACGCGCTCTTCGATAACTCCAAAAAGAAGCGCGTGGTAAAGGGTGCTTCGAACCGGCCGCTGAAGTCGCTCTCCGATATGCTGAAGGGCAAGCAGGGCCGGTTCCGGCAGAACCTGCTCGGTAAGCGCGTCGACTATTCGGGACGCTCGGTTATCGTGGTGGGGCCGGAGCTGAAGATGCACCAGTGTGGCCTGCCGACGAAAATGGCGCTCGAGTTGTACAAGCCCTTCATCATGAAAAAGCTCGTAGAGAAAGACGTGGTCTACAACATCAAGAAGGCCAAGACGCTCGTCGAGCAGGAGACCCCCGAGGTCTGGGCGGTGCTCGACGAGGTGGTCAAGGAACACCCGGTGCTTCTCAACCGCGCTCCGACGCTGCACCGGCTCGGTATCCAGGCCTTCGAGCCGGTTCTTGTCGGCGGCAAGGCAATACAGCTCCATCCCTTGGTGTGTCATGCATTTAACGCCGACTTCGACGGCGACCAGATGGCCGTCCACGTGCCGCTTACCCAGGCCGCCCAGATCGAGTCGTGGACCCTCATGTTGTCCTCTCGAAACCTGCTGAACCCGGCAAACGGCGAGCCGATCGTGTTCCCGTCTCAGGACATGGTTCTGGGGCTGGACTACCTCACGAGGGTGCGAGAGGGTGCTCGCGGAGAGGGAAAGCGCTTTGCGAGCACCGAAGACGTTCTTTTGGCGCTGGAGGCTCGGGCAATCGAGTACGGCGCGAAAGTCGAAACCTATATCGACGGGGAGCTGTGCGAAACGACCGCCGGTCGGGTTATTCTCAACGAAAACATTCCCGAGGCGATTCCCTTCGTAAATGAAGAGCTCAACGATAAAGCGCTCGTGGCGCTCATCGGTCGGATCTATCAAGATTACGGCCCCATGGTCGCGGTCGAGCTGCTCGACTCGATCAAGGACCTCGGCTTCGAGTATTCCACTACCTTCGGGGCAACCATTGGTATGGACGATATTCTCATCCCCGACGACAAGACCAAAATGATCGGCAGCGCCAATCAAGAGGTCGAGTCGATTCAGGGACAGTATCTCCAAGGACATATCACCAACGAAGAGCGCTATAATCGCGTCGTCGAGGTTTGGAGTAAGACCAACGAAGACCTGACGAACGTGATGATGAATGAGCTGCAGACCGACAGAGGCGGTTTTAACCCCGTCTACATGATGGCAAACTCCGGTGCCCGTGGTAGCCGGAGCCAGATCCGTCAGCTTGCCGGCATGCGTGGTCTTATGGCGAAACCTTCGGGTGACATCATCGAGCTGCCGATCCGATCGAACTTCAAAGAGGGCTTGTCGGTTATCGAGTTCTTTATCTCGACCAACGGCGCGCGAAAGGGGCTGGCCGACACCGCACTGAAGACCGCGGACGCCGGCTATCTTACCCGCCGACTCGTCGATATTGCCCAAGACGTTGTGGTTAACGAGGAAGACTGCGGTACGATCAACGGTCTCGAGATGCGGGCTCTTATGGACGGCGAAGACGTGGTGGAGACACTCGCCGACCGCATCCGCGGGCGGTTTACTCTCGAACGGGTCAAGCACCCCATCACCGGAGAGGTGCTCGTCGACGTAAACGACGAAATCTCCGACGAGCTCGCCAACGAAATCGATTCCGCGGGCATCGAATCGGTGCGAATCCGTACCGTTTTGACGTGCGAGGCACAGTACG
Organism: Spirochaetia bacterium; assembly: GCA_041686235.1. GTDB lineage: Bacteria > Spirochaetota > Spirochaetia > DSM-27196 > PWMO01 > JAAAOH01. The sequence continues at coordinate 10,146 of JAWLED010000007.1, forward strand.
GCGTGTGCCAGAAGTGCTATGGGCGAAATCTCGCCGATAACAGAACCGTCAAAGTGGGCGAGGCCGTGGGAATCGTGGCGGCGCAGTCCATCGGACAGCCGGGAACCCAGCTTACCATGCGCACGTTCCACATCGGGGGTGCTGCCACCAAGACCTCTGAAGAAAACAAAACCTACGTTCGATATCGGGCCGTGGTACGGGGCTTCACCGGAAACGTCGTGGAGCTCCAGGACGGGACGCACCTGTTTACCCGAAAGGGCCTCATTCTGTTGTCCCGCGTTATCACCGATTACGAGATCGACGAAAAAACGGACGAGGTGCTCGTCGGAGACGACGAGAAGGTCATCAAGGGCAACCCCGTCATCCGACGCAACGGTGAGGAGATCACCGCACCGGACAATGCGTATGCGCTCTTGAAGGAAAAGAAGCTGCTGCTCGTAACCCATGAGCAACGGCTGGAGATCCGAAACGGCGCTGAGCTCTTGGTAAACGAGGGCGACGTGCTCGAACCGGATCAGCCCATTGCCACCTTCGACCCCTTCTCCGAGCCCATTATCTCGGAGGTGGAGGGGACTGCGCGCTTTCAGGACATCGTTCACGGAACGACGCTGAAGGAAGAGATAAACGAGGATACGGGGAACAAGGAGATGAAAATCACCGAGTTCACCCTCGAGAGCCTGCAGCCGCGTATCGTCATCGAAGGCAAGAACGGTGAAGAGCTCGCTACGTACTACTTGCCCGGCGCCGCCTACCTGAGCATCGAAGACGGACAGTCGGTGCAGCCGGGAACAACGCTTGCGAAGCTGCTCAAAGAAAGCGTAAAGACCCGAGACATCACCGGTGGTCTGCCGAGAGTCGGCGAGCTGTTCGAGGCGCGCAGACCCAAGAATGCCTCGGTGCTTGCTCAGATCTCGGGCCGTGTGCATTTCCGCCCCACGCAAAAGGGCAAGCGGGTTATCGTGGTAGAAGACGAGCACGGAAAAGAGTACAAGCACATGGTGCCCATGGGTAAGCATCTGTCGGTGCGAGACGGAGATACCGTTGAGGCCGGCGAGACGCTCTGTGACGGTCAAATCGACCCTCACGATGTACTGCAGATCCTCGGCGAGAACGCGTGCCAGCGGTTCCTCGTGAATGAGGTTCAGGAGGTGTATCGACTGCAGGGCGTAGACATCAACGACAAGCACATCGGCGTGATCATCCGCCAGATGATGCGCAAGGTCGAGCTCGTGCAGGTGGGAGATACCAACTTCATCTTCGGACAACAGGTTGACAAATACCGCTTCCACGAGGAGAATCGCAAAGTCATCCGAGAGGGTGGCCAGCCGGCTGTGGCACGGCCGCTACTGCTGGGCATTACGAGGGCGAGTCTCAACATCGATTCGTTCATCTCCGCCGCCTCTTTTCAGGAGACGACGCGGGTTCTTACCAACGCTGCGATATCCGGAGCCACGGATAACTTGCGCGGCTTGAAAGAAAACGTCATTATTGGTCACCTCATTCCGGCCGGAACCGGTATGCGGGACTACAAGAAGATTCGACTGTACGATGAGCATCGGGAAGACCTCGACGCCCACATGCAGCAAATCGTCGAACAGCGCGAAAAAGAGCGCGTCGAGGCCGAAGAGCAGGACCTCGGCGACGAGGAGCAGCCCCGCGAAGAGGCGGAGGTCTACTAGCGGGGGAGTGGAACAGAGACACCGACGGCAAAGAGGGCCGCACGAGACCGCTGTCCTCTTGACATTTTATGTGGGCGCTGGTACGTTCGGGGCTCACGCGCATAAATTGCTCTAAAGGAATGTAGAGAGACCTAGATGCCTACGATCAATCAACTGATACGCAACGGCAGAAACCGAGTGACGAAGAAAACAAAGTCTCCGGCGCTGCAAAACTGTCCGCAAAAGCGGGGCGTTTGTACCCGTGTGATGACGGTGACCCCGAAAAAGCCGAACTCGGCGCTCCGGAAGGTTGCGCGTGTTCGCCTGACCAACGGCATCGAAGCCACCGCCTATATCCCCGGTATCGGGCATAATCTGCAAGAGCACTCGGTAGTGCTGTTGCGTGGCGGCAGAGTCAAGGATCTTCCGGGTGTGCGCTATCACATCGTTCGCGGTGCGAAGGATACGTTGGGTGTGGAAGATCGCAAAAAAGGGCGATCCAAGTACGGGACCAAGAAGCCGAAGGCGTAAGAGAGGATTAGAAGCATATGCCAAGACGAAAAATTGTTCCTCCACGTCCGATACTTCCCGATCCCGTCCATAACAACATCACCGTTACGAAGTTCATAACGCGGATGATGATTCACGGGAAGAAGTCCACCGCGGCACGGGTCATGTACGGTGCGCTCGAAGACGTTTCGCGAAAGCAGGCCGATAAGCAGCCCCTCGAGGTGTTCCTGCAAGCGCTCGACAACGTCAAGCCGGTGGTAGAGGTCAAATCCCGGCGCGTCGGCGGATCGACGTACCAGGTTCCCGTGGAGATTAGAGATGGTCGGCGCGAGGCCCTCGCGATGCGCTGGATCATCAAGGCGGCACGTGACCGGGCCGGACGCTCGATGAGTCAGAAGCTCGGCGCGGAGCTCGTGGACGCAGCCCAAAAGCAGGGCTCGGCGTTCAAGAAGAAAGAAGATACGCACCGGATGGCGGAGGCCAACAAGGCGTTCGCGCACTACCGGTGGTAGGCATACTATCTGGATGATGGTCGCCGGCGGCGAGCGCGCTTCCGGTGACAATGAAGCCGACCTGCGACATCCCGAAGGGGTGCGCAAAGCGGTTTCAGGCAACCAAACCGATCATCCGGTGGCCGTAAGGCTTGGGTGTTCAGGTGGTTGCGAGGCGTAGGCTCCACGCTCTCATATGTGGAGGCTACGGAGGCCCTGTGAGGGTCTGTCGCAACCTACCGTGATACTCCCCTACATAACGATGGTGAAATACCGGTTATCGACGGCGATTGTCGGGCCGGGATAGCATCTGAATCTTTTTTGGAGGATTTTGCAAGGAGGGCAGAATGGCCAAACAGAAATTTGAGCGATCGTTACCCCACATTAACGTTGGTACGATCGGCCACGTCGACCACGGCAAGACCACTCTGACCGCCGCGATAACCATGTACAGTGCCAAGAAATTCGGCAGCGGTACGGTCATGAGTTACGACGAGATCGATAATGCGCCCGAAGAGAAGGCTCGCGGCATTACGATCAACACGCGGCACGTCGAGTACAAGACGGCGAACCGTCACTACGCACACGTTGACTGCCCGGGTCATGCCGACTACATAAAGAACATGATTACCGGTGCAGCCCAAATGGACGGCTCGGTTCTTGTCGTTTCCGCGACCGACGGCGCAATGTCTCAGACAAAGGAGCACTTGCTTCTGGCGCGCCAGGTGAATGTTCCGGCGATTATCGTGTTCATTAACAAGACCGATCAGGTGGACGACCCGGATCTCGTCGAGCTCGTCGAAGAAGAGATGCGCGACATTTTGAAGGCGTACGACTTTCCCGGCGACGAGATTCCCATCATCAAGGGCAGCGCGTACGAGGCGATGATGAACCCCGATGATGATGAGAAAATGAAGCCGGTCGCGGACTTGCTCGAGGCAATGGATACCTATCTGCCGCTTCCCCAGCGAGCCACCGACAAGGACTTCCTTATGCCGATCGAGGACATTTTCTCGATCCAGGGGCGCGGTACGGTCGTAACGGGTCGTGTAGAGCGGGGAGTCGTAAACCTGAACGACAAAGTGGAGATCGTCGGTATTCGCGACACCAAGCAGACCACGGCAACCGGCATCGAGATGTTCAACAAGTTGTTGGACTCCGGAGAGGCCGGCGACAATATCGGTGTGCTGCTGCGAGGCATTGATAAGAAGGAAGTCGAGCGTGGCCAGGTATTGGCAAAGCCCGGCTCGATTACGCCTCATCGCAAGTTCAAGGGTCGAATCTACTCGTTGAGCAAAGAAGAGGGTGGTCGTCATAATCCCTTTTTCTCGGGGTATCGTCCGCAGTTCTATTTCCGCACCACCGACATTACCGGAACGGTGACGCTTCCGGAGGGTAAGGAAATGGTCATGCCCGGCGACGACACTGAGATCGAGGCCGAGTTGATTCATCCGATCGCGATGGAAACGGGACTTCGCTTCGCTATTCGCGAAGGCGGCCGCACCGTGGCCAGCGGTCAGGTCATCGAGATCATAGAGTAACTGTGTCGATAGAGGAGCCTTGTTGCCCTCAATGGGTGACAAGGCTCTATTGTCTGGAGGCGAAATGGCTAGCGACAAGATTCGGGTGCGGCTTCGCGGGTTCGACATAGAACTCATCGATCAGAGCGCCAAATCGATCGTGGAGACCGTGCATAAAGCCGGTGCGAGGGTTTCGGGACCGATTCCACTGCCCACGAAAACGAACAAGTTTACCGTGCTGCGGTCGCCGCACGTAAATAAGAAGGCGCGCGAGCAGTTCGAGATGCGCACCCATAAGCGGTTGATCGACATCATCGAGCCGAGTTCCGCCGTAATGGACTCGCTGATGAAGCTCGAGCTTCCGGCCGGCGTTGATGTAGAGATCAAGCAGTAGCTGATAGTAGGTGAATGAGGGACGCCATGTTGGGTGTTATTGGACAAAAAATCGGGATGACGCAAGTCTTTGACGAGACCGGTCGTCTTATCCCAGTAAGTGTAATCAAGATCGAGCCGAACGTTGTGATTGCCCGACGGACCGCCGAGAAAGACGGCTACGACGCGGTGTTGCTCGGTACCGGTGAGGCAAAGCCCTCTCGTATTACGAAACCCGAGGCCGGGCAATTCGAGAAGGCCGGTGTGACGCCGAAGAAGCAGCTCAATGAGTTTCGGGAATTTGACCGAGAAGTGTCCGTTGGCGATAGCGTGGGACTCGACGTGTTCGAGAACGCTACGCACGTCGACGTGGTGGGATATAGTAAGGGCCGCGGCTTTCAGGGCGTTATGAAACGGTACGGCTTTAGCGGTGGTGAAAAGACCCACGGTTCGAAGTTTCATCGTGGGTATGGCGCAACCGGTATGGCCGCATCCCCTTCCAAGACCATCAAGGGTCAGAAGATGGCCGGCCGCATGGGTAACGACCGTCGAACCGTTCAGAATCTGAGGGTTGTGCGTGTCGATGCCGATAAGCAGGTGCTTCTTGTTCAAGGCTCCGTTCCCGGGGTGCGCAAGGGCTACGTGCTCGTTTCCTGGGCGCGGAAGAAGGGCTGATAACGATGAACGCGAAAGTACTTTCAACTGAAGGTAAAGAGCTGCGCACGATAGAATTGGCCGACGAGGTCTTCGGGCGTGAGGTCAAGGAAGGCGCGATTTACTACGCGGTTAACACCGAGCTTGCCAACCGAAGGGTCGGGACCGCCTCGGTGAAGACCCGGGCTCAGGTAGTGGGCAGTCGAAAGAAACCGTGGCGCCAAAAGGGCACAGGGCGTGCGCGCTCGGGCAGCCGACAATCGCCCATCTGGGTAGGAGGCGGAGTTGCCTTCGGACCTCAGTCGCGGGACTACCGGCAGCGGTTGCCACGTAAGCAAAAGCGCGTGGCCATGAAATCGCTGTTGAGCATGGTGGCGCAGGAAGGTCGGCTTACGATCGTCGAGGATTTCGACGTTGCGTCCGGTAAAACGCGCGACCTCGTTTCGATCTTGAAGAATCTGGTCTCGAGCACTCGGACCGCGCTTGTTCTGGGTGCGGACTCGGCGATGATTCGCCGGGCGGGACGTAACGTCGCTTGGCTGACGCCGTTGGCCTACGAGCGGTTGAGCGCTCATGAGCTGTTCTATGCGAAACAAGTCGTGATGACCGAGGGCGCAGCCAAAGAGCTGAACGAGTTCTACGGAGAATAAAGTATGGATCCGGATAAGGTAATCATCGAGCCCGTATTGACGGAAAAGGCGAATGCGCTGCGGGAGAACAACCAGTTCGTGTTTCACGTAGATAGCAGGGCCAATAAGATTCAGGTCAAGTCGGCCATCTACCGGTTATTCGGGGTGCATCCGGTTGCGTGCCATATCATAAATGTGGCGCGAAAACCGAAGCGCGTTCGCTATAAGCCGGGGTTTACGGCTTCATGGAAGAAGGCGATTGTCACGCTCTCGCCCGGTGAGACCATCGGCATTTTTGAAGGCGCGTAAGCAGGGGGCTTTAAGTGGCTGTAAAGAAGTATAGACCAATGACGCCCGGCCGTCGTTATATGACCGGGCTGACGTTTGAAGAGATAGACAGCAAGAAAGACGCCGAAAAGGGGCTTACGAAGGGCCGCAAGTTTCGGGCCGGCCGAGACGCTGCCGGACGTATCAGCGTGCGCCGCAAGGGCGGGCGAAATAAGCGTAAGTACCGCGAGCTCGATTTCCGGCGCGACAAAGTCGGAGTGCCGGGGAAGGTTGTTGCGCTCGAGTATGACCCGTATCGAAGCGCTAATATAGCGCTCATACAGTACGCCGACGGCGAGAAGCGCTATATCTTGGCCCCAAAAGGGCTGAAGAAAGGTGCCACCATCGAGAACGGTCCGGCCGCCTCTCCGAGCGTGGGGAACAGCCTCCCGCTGGATAATATTCCGATGGGTACGACGGTTCACAACGTTGAGCTCAAGTACGGAAAGGGTGGGCAACTTGCCCGCGCTGCCGGGACGAGCGCGCTTCTTTTGGCAAAAGAGAAGGATTACGTAACCGTCAAGCTGCCCTCGGGCGAGACGCGGATGGTGTTTAAGAAGTGTTCGGCCACCGTCGGTGCGGTCGGCAACGAAGACCATATGAATGTGCGTCTCGGCAAAGCGGGACGGGCGCGATGGCTCGGCCGACGCCCGGAGGTGCTCGGTGTTTCGATGAACCCGGTGGACCATCCCCACGGTGGTGGAGAAGGACACACCTCGGGTGGCCGTCATCCGGTCTCGCCGACGGGGCAACAGACCAAGGGCTATAAGACCCGTAAGAAGCGCAAGTATTCGGACCGATTCGTCGTGAAGCGACGGAAAAAGTAGGAGTGAGCCGTGTCTAGATCGATCAAAAAGGGCCCATTCATTGAGAAGAGCCTGTATTCCAAGGTCGTCGAGATGAACAAGTCGGGTGCGAAGAAAATGGTAAAGACCTTCTCGCGCACCTCGACCATCATCCCTGAAATGGTTGGGATGACCATCTCGGTGTACAACGGTAAAACATGGGTGCCTGTGTATGTGACGGAGAACCTCGTGGGGCATAAGCTCGGTGAGTTCGCTCCGACGCGGATTTTCCGTGGGCACGCCGGCTCGGACCGCAAAGCGACGCGGCGTCGTTGAGATCACAAGAGGAGGCTCCGAGATGTCCACGAAGACGCAAATGACCGGGTACAAGGCAAGCGCCCGATTTCAGATTATATCGCCGTTCAAAGTGCGGCGGGTGGCGGACAATGTGCGCCGGCGTCCGTACACCGAGGCGGTTGCAATTCTCGAGAACTTGCCGCATCGCGGTGCGAAAATGATCAAGAAAGTGGTGGAGTCTGCAGCGGCGAACGCGCTGTACGCGAACAAAAACCTCGACGAAGGCATGCTCTACATTAAGGAGCTGCGCGTCGATGAGGGACCGCGACTGCGGCGCGTGTGGTTTCGTGCGCGCGGTCGGGCAGACTTAATACAGAAGCGCATGAGTCACATCACCGTGGTGGTGGACCAACAAAAGGCGACGGGGGCATAGCGTGGGACAGAAAGTCAATCCAACGGGTTTGCGACTCGGTATTAACAAGACATGGCGCTCTCGGTGGTTCGTAGACCCTCGTGAGTATGCGGATACGTTGCACCAGGATCTGCTGTTCCGGCGGTTGCTGGCGACGAGTCCGCTTACGCGGAACGCGGAAATTGCAGACGTGGAGATCATTCGCCATCCGCAGCGGATTGCGTTGGTCATCCATACGTCGCGTCCGGGCGTTATCATCGGTACGAAGGGCTCGACGATCGAAAAGGTCGGGGCCATGCTGCAAAAGCATGCCGGACGCAAGATCCAGATCAAGATCAAAGAGATCAAGCGCCCCGAGACGCACGCTCAGGTAGTTGCCTTGAACGTCGCACGTCAGCTGCGCTCACGCGCTTCGTTTCGCAGAACGCTCAAGATGGCGTTGAACTCGGCCAACAAGGCCGGTGTGCAGGGTATCAGAATCAAGATATCCGGACGTCTTGGAGGGGCCGAAATGTCGCGCACCGAAACGGTGCGATCCGGGCGGGTCCCGCTGCACACGTTGCGTGCGGATATCGATTACGGCATGGCCCAGGCGTTTTCGACCTTCGGGGTTATCGGCGTGAAGGTCTGGATTTTCCACGGCGAAGTATACGGTAAGGAAGCCAAAGACGATGCGGGCGCGTTGCTGGGCAAGCGCAAAGGCGAGTCGAGGAGCTAACTGATGCTAAGTCCGAAGAGAACGAAATTCCGCAAGAAGCAACGGCGAATGAACCGGACGCTTGGGGGAAAGACAACCCGGCGTAGTAACCTCGCATTCGGCGACTACGGGCTCATGGCGCTGAGCTCCAAGCTCGTAACGAACCGACAGATCGAGGCAGCCCGTATCGCTATGACGCGGAAGATGAAGCGTGGGGGAAAAGTGTGGATACGACTGTTCCCCGACATACCCTATACCAAGAAGCCCGCCGAAACCCGAATGGGAAAGGGCAAAGGGAACCCGGAATACTGGGTTTGCGCGGTGAAATCGGGTGTGGTGATGTTCGAAATCGCAGGTGTTTCGGATGAGCTTGCGCAGGAGGCGTTGGAACTGGCCTCGAGTAAGCTGCCGGTGAAGACACGCGTTGTTACACGGAGATGGTAGGATCATGAGGGACTCGTTTAGAGACTTGACATTCGAAGAGCTCGTCGCGAAACGCGAGGAGCTGAAGACGAAGTATAGAAATCTGCGGTTCAACATGGTTGTCGGGCACGTAGATAATCCGCTCGAAAAGCGGACGCTGCGTAGAAAGATCGCCAGGCTCAACGGGCTGATCTATAACCATCCCGAGGTGCAGGAGCCGGTGGAGGAGTAAATGGCGGATAACTTGATTCGACTGCCGAAAGCGCAGAAAAAGATGTTCACCGGACTGGTCACGAGCGACAAAATGGAGAAGACCATCACGGTCGCTATCACCAAGAGGACCGTCCACCGGTTGTACAAGAAGTATGTGAACCTGACCAAAAAGGTGAAGGCGCACGATGAACATAACGAAGCCCGGATCGGCGACCGCGTTCGGGTTATCGAGTCACGACCCATTAGTAAAGACAAGAAGTGGCGGCTCGTTGAAATCGTCGAGCGCGCGAAGTAGAGGTGACGAGCAATGGTTCAGATGAATTCTTACCTGAACGTGGCCGACAATTCCGGTGCTAAGCGTGTTCAGTGCATAAAAGTGCCGGGCGGAAGTAAGCGGCGCACGGCGGGCATCGGCGACGTGATCGTGGTTGCCGTCAAGGACGCGTTGCCCAATGCACCGGTGAGGCGCGGTACTGTGGAGCGCGCGGTTATCGTGCGGACCAAGAAAGAGCACCGGCGGTCCGACGGAACGTATATTCGCTTCGACGACAACGCGTGCGTCATCATCGACGTACAGAAGAATCCTAAGGGGAAGCGCATCTTTGGTCCCGTCGCGCGCGAGTTGCGCGAGGAAGACTATATGAAGATCGTCTCTCTGGCGCCGGAGGTTCTGTAAGCTATGGAACAAAAGTACCGGACGAAGTTGAAGCAAAATGACCAAGTAATGGTCACAGCTGGGAAAGACAAAGGAAAAACCGGACGGATCCTGCGCCTCGACCTGAAGAAGGGTCGCGCCGTGGTGGAGGGCGTGAATATGGTCAAGAAGGCCCAGCGGCGCAAGAGTCAGCAGGACCGGGGCGGTGTTATTGACCTCGAGGCCTCCATATCGTTGTCGAATCTTATGGCGGTTTCCAGAGATGGTAAGCCGAGCCGTATTAGGATCGAGAATGAAGGCGGTCGTAAGGTTCGCGTGCTCAAGAAGACCGGGGAGCAGATATAATGGCCGCAACAGCGACGTATATACCGAGCCTTCGGGTTCGCTATGATGAGACCATTAAGAAAGAACTCATGGAAGAGTTCGGGTATCAGTCAATCATGCAGGTACCCGTCGTGGAGAAAATTCTGCTGAGTATGGGCGTCGGAGACGCCATTCAGAACAAGAAACTCCTCGACGCAGCGGTGGATGAGCTGACGCTCATCGCGGGACAGAAAGCAGTTAAGACCAAGGCGCGTAAGTCCATTTCGAACTTTAAGGTTCGGGCGGGAATGGAGATCGGTGCAAAAGTGACCCTTCGCGGGTACCGGATGTACGATTTCCTCGACCGCTTCATCAATGTGGCGTTGCCTCGAGTCAAGGACTTTCGGGGCGTAAACCCGAATGCGTTCGACGGGCACGGAAACTACTCGCTGGGTATCAGTGAGCAGATCATTTTCCCGGAGATCGACTACGACTCGATCGAGCGTATTACGGGCTTGAATATTACGATAGTCACGACGGCAGAGACCGACAGAGAGGCGCGTGCGCTTCTCGATAAGCTCGGCATGCCGTTTAGCAAGTAGAGAAAAGAGGAGCAGGCATGGCCAGGAAAGCATTGATTGCCAAGGCTAATAGAAAGCCCAAGTATTCAACTCGCAGTTACAACCGATGTCGCATTTGCGGGCGGTCACGAGGCTATATGCGAAAGTTTCAGATGTGCCGAATCTGTTTTCGACAACTTGCCAGTGAAGGTATGATCCCCGGCGTCACCAAATCGAGCTGGTAGGGAGAGGTGGTATGAGCGTTTCGGACCCTATTGCGGACATGCTGACCAAGATTCGCAACGGCAGTATGGCGAAGTTCGAGCGGGTTGATATTACCCCGTCGAAGTTGAAGCTCGAGATCGTCAAGATTCTGAAGAACGAGGGCTTCATTAAGAACTTCAAGAAGGTTAACCAGGACGGCGTTACGACGATCCGGGTTTTCTTGAAATACGATACGAGTATGAACCCGATCATTCACGGGCTGAAAAAGATTTCGACACCGGGGCGCCGGGTGTATTCCGGCTACCGGAAGATGCCGCGGGTGTATAACGGGTACGGCACGTTGATTGTGTCGACGTCCTCGGGTGTCACGACTGCCAAGAAGGCAAGCGAGAGAAAGGTGGGCGGCGAGCTCATCTGCTCGGTGTGGTAAGGGGATAAGTCTATGTCACGAGTTGGAAAACTGCCGGTTCCGATCCCGGAGAACGTAAAGGTATCGGTGGACAAACAAGTGGTTACCGTGGAAGGCCCGCGCGGCACGATGTCACAAGAGTTCAGTCCGTTGGTTACCGTCGAAGTCGGCGAGAATACGATAGAGGTGCGCCGCACGAAGGAATCCAAGCGGGCGCACGCGTTTCATGGACTCTATCGTAATCTGATCAACAACATGGTCGTCGGTGTTACTACCGGGTTCAGCCGGACGCTGCTGATCAACGGAGTCGGCTATCGTGCGGAGCTTCAGGGGGAGAGCTTGATGCTCAACCTGGGTTTTTCGAATCCAATCGAGTACCCGGTACCCGAGGGCCTCACCATAACTACCGACGGACCGAACAAGTTCACCATAACGGGGAACAGCAAGGAAGAAGTCGGTCAGGCCGCCTCTGAATTGCGTTCTCTCAGGCCCCCCGAGCCATACAAGGGTAAGGGCGTCAAGTACGAAGAAGAGCGGATTGTTCGCAAGGTCGGCAAGGCCGGTATCAAGTAGCGAGGGGCGAATAGATGAAGCGGTTGGATAACAAGAACAAGCGCCGGAAACAGCGAAAGATGCGGATTCGCAAGCAGATATACGGCACGTCCGAGCGACCTCGGTTGTCCGTGTTCAAGAGCAATCGGCACGTATACGCCCAAGTCATCGATGATACACGGGGGCATACGCTCGCTGCGGCGTCGAGCTTGTCGGGAGACACAAAAGGGCTGAAGCCGAACGTCGATGACGGGGCAAAGCTCGGCGAGTCGCTCGGCGGCAAGCTGAAAGAGCAAAAGGTACAAGCGGTTGTGTTTGATCGCAACGGAAATGTTTACCATGGTGTTGTTAAGGCTATCGCCGACGGCGTGCGGAAAGCCGGCGTCGAGGTCTAGGGGGCCATTTTGGAAGAAGGACGAGATAAAGAATTATCTGAGAAGCTCATAAAGCTCAACCGCGTAGCGAAGGTCGTGAAGGGTGGTCGCAGATTTTCCTTTTCGGCTATCGTTGTGGTCGGAGATAAGGCCGGCTCGGTTGGTTTCGGATACGGCAAGGCCAACGACGTATCTGAGGCCATTCGCAAGGGCGTCGACCGGGCGAAAAGCAATCTCATGCAAATTCCCCTGAAACACGGCACGATACCGCATGAGATCGTCGGCGAGTTCAAGAGCGCCGAGGTGCTCATGAAGCCGGCTGCCCCGGGTACGGGAATTATCGCCGGCGGCCCGGTTAGAGCGGTCATGGAAGTGAGCGGCATTCACGACGTGTTGAGCAAATCAATGGGCTCGCAAAATGCGGTGAACCTGGTGAAGGCGGTCTTCGAAGGCTTTTCCCGACTCATGGACGCTCGGGAAGTGGCGAAAAACCGCGGCAAAACGCTGCAGGAGCTGTGGGGTTAAAGCATGGCGAAGCGAAAGACCAATCAGATTCGCATTACGTTGAAGCGAAGCCCGATCGGGAGGAAACCGGCCCATCGCAAAACGGTGGAAGCTCTCGGGTTGCGCCGCATTAACCAGAGTGTGGAACGACCGGCCGACGCTTCGGTTCTCGGAATGATTCGTAGCATCCGGTATCTGGTGGATGTCGAGGAGTTGTCGTAACTATGGAATTCTTGAAACCACCAAAGGGAACGCGCTCGTATAAGCGCATTGTGGGTCGTGGACGGGGAAGCCACCGCGGAAAGACGAGCGGTAAGGGCCATAACGGTCAGAACGCACGCTCGGGCGGCGGTGTACGGCCGGGATTTGAAGGCGGCCAGATGCCGATTTATCGGCGAGTGGCAAGAAGAGGCTTCTCGAACTATCCCTTCCGCAAGATCGTGACTCCGGTGAACCTTTCGGCTCTCCAACGGGTGTTTAAGAGCGGAGAAACGGTGACTCTGCAGTCCTTGAAGGACCGCCGCGTGGTCAAAAAGCACACGGAGATGGTAAAGATCCTCGCAACCGGTGAGGTGAAGAAGAAGCTAACGGTCAAAGATCTGCCCATGTCGCAAGCGGCGCGCGCGAAGATAGAGGCTGCCGGAGGGACCGTTTCCGGCGGAAGCTCGGTTTCGGTACACGAAGCGGGAACGGCTGAGGAGACGGAATCCGACGCCTCAGTGTCGGACGAACGCGCCGAAGACTCGCCACAGGCAGAGGAACCTAACGACGCCGGCTCCAACGAAGCCGACGAAAAGGAATAGCATGGCGGTAGCATCGAACCCAATTATCGACGTTTTTCGCATTAAGGATCTGCGCGAGCGGATCCTGTTTACGCTGTTCATCCTCATGATCTTTCGGTTAGGTGCGGCGATTCCGATCCCCGGCATCAATCTGAACGCGCTGAAAGTATATTTTCTGACGCAAGAGGCCGCCGGCGGAATTTCGGTGACGCAGTACCTCGACTTCTTCGCGGGCGGCGCGTTTAGCCGGTTCTCGGTATTCATGCTCGGCATCATGCCCTACATATCGATGTCGATCATCATGCAGCTGCTGCTGTTGGTATTTCCAAAGCTCAAGAAGATCTCCGAGGAAGAGGGCGGACGAAAGAAAATCCAGCGCTATACCCGGTACGGAACGGTAGTGGTGTCGCTGATTCAGTCCTTCGCCGTTACGGTGTACGCCGACAGCATTCCCAATGCGATCACCCTCAACCGCACGCTGTATACGGTTATCTCGATGCTTACGGTAACCTCGGGAACCGTGTTCCTGATGTGGATGGGTGAGCAGATCAACCAGCGTGGTATTGGAAACGGAATCTCGCTGTTGATATTTGCCGGCATCGTTGCTCGTATGCCGAACGCGCTGTGGATTCTCATCCAAGACATTCAGAGGGGCGATCTCAATCCGGTGTTCGTAATCGTCGTGTTCGTCATGTTCGTTGTGGTGATCATGCTCGTTATTTACGAGCAGCGCGGTCAGCGAAAGATCCCGGTGCATTACGCAAAGCGCGTAGTCGGCAGACGCATGTACGGGGCTCAAAACACCTACGTTCCCTTTAAGATCAACCCGTCGGGTGTTATTCCGGTCATTTTTGCCTCGTCGGTCATGACGTTCCCATTGCAGATCGCGCAGGGGTTGGGCCCAAGCGTGAGATGGTTGCAGGGGCTGGCGAACTGGCTCCAGCCGTCGGGTGCGCCGTACTTGATCGTCTACACGACATTGATTATTTTCTTTGCTTACTTCTACACACAGGTAACGCTGAACCCGATCGAGATTTCCAAAAATATTCGGGAAAACGGCGGGTCGATACCCGGGATTAGAACCGAGCGGATGGAAGGGTATTTTACCCGCATACTGAACCGGATCATATTGCCGGGAGCGCTGTTTCTGGCGTTTATCGCGATCATCCCGACTATCGTGCAGCAACTGTTTAACTTCCCACAGCAATTGGCGTTTCTGATGGGCGGTACATCGTTGTTGATTATGGTTGGTGTCGACCTCGACCTGATGTCGCAGATCGAGGGGCATCTTCGGATGCATCACCATGAGGGCCTGACCAAACGCGGTCGTGTCAGGTCACGGAACTTGTAGGAAGAGGAACAGGCTATGAAAGTGAGAGCAAGTGTGAAGCCGATCTGCGGCAATTGTAAAGTTATCAAGCGACGCGGCGTAGTGCGCATCGTCTGTTCTAACCCAAAGCATAAGCAGCGCCAAAAGTAGGGGGATTCAATGGCTCGTATCGCAGGAATCGATCTGCCTAACAAGCCCGTTGCGATTTCGCTCACGTACATTTTTGGTATCGGTCGATCATCCGCTCGCGACATTTGCGAAAAGACGGGAATCGATCCGGCTCGGCGAATGAATGATTTGAATGCCGAGGATATCAATGAGTTGCGGAACGTCATTGAGAACGAATACACGACGGAAGGACGATTGAGGACACAAGTGTCGCTCAACGTGAAACGGCTCATGGATATCGGTTGCTACCGTGGCCTTCGCCATCGGAAAGGACTTCCGGTGCGCGGACAGCGGACGCGCACGAATGCGCGAATGAGAAAAGGTAAGCGCAAGACGGTAGCTGGAAAGAAGAAATAGGCGCGGAGGCAGTTTGTGGCGAAGACACGAAAGAGAAGAGAACGTAGGACAGTATACAAGGGGCAGGTCTATGTTCAGGCCACCTTTAACAACACTATCGTAACGATCACCGATGAGGCGGGCAACGGCGTCTCATGGGCGAGCGCCGGGTCCCTTGGATTCCGGGGCGCAAAGAAGTCGACGCCGTATGCAGCCCAGACGACTGCTCAGAACGCCGCCCAGAAGGCTATGGATATGGGGCTTCAAGAGGTCGAGGTTTTTGTGAAGGGTCCCGGGGTAGGCCGAGAGTCTGCAATCCGTTCGCTCGGAGCGATGGGGCTGAAGGTGAGAAGCATCAAGGATGTAACGCCGATTCCGCACAACGGATGTAGGCCACGAAAGAGTCGACGCGTTTAGCTCGAGGACGGACTATGGCACGAAAGAACTTGCTCAAAGGATTCAAAAGGCCGAAAGGCATCACATTCGAACACAGCGAGGTGAATTCCAATTACGGAAAATTCGTCGCTCATCCGTTCGAGCGTGGCTACGGCCACACAATAGGAAACACGCTGCGCCGAATCCTGTTGTCCTCGATCCAAGGCTACGCGGTCAGCGCGTTGCGGATAACCTCCTACGATGGAGAGGGCAACGCACATGTGGTTTCAAGCGAATATGAATCGATAGCGGAGGTTGTGGAAGACACTCCCGACGTCGTCAATAATCTGAAGCAGCTTCAAATAAAGCTGGACGGGGACGTGGAGCAGAAGACGCTACTCGTCGAATTAAAGGGCCCGGGCACAGTGACCGGGGCGGATTTCGAGAAGGAAGAAGGTGTGCATATCCTCAACAAGGACCAGCACATCATGACCTTGATGGATAACGGAAACCTGGAAATCGAGGTCCAAATCGACCTTGGCCGCGGGTATGTGCCGGCGGAGGTAAACGAGAAGTACGTTGAGGTTATCGGCACCATCCCGGTTGATGCGGTGTTTTCACCGATGCGAAGGGTCAAGTACAACGTCGAGAACACGCGGGTGGGTCAGCGAACAGATTACGATAAGCTGACCTTCGAGCTGTGGACCGACGGGACGGTTCCCCCCGATGATGCCATCGCTGAGGCCGCAAAGATTGCCAAGGATCATTTTACGATCTTCATCAACTTTGATGAGGATCAGATCATGGGCGATGAAGATCTCGATGAAGAAGAGGAGCGGGTACGGAAACTACTCGACACTCCCGTGGAAGAGTTGGAGTTGTCGGTTCGCTCCAGCAACTGTCTGAAGAATGCAAATATCCGTACGATCGGAGACCTAACCTCCAAGACCGAAGAGGAAATCGGAAAAACCCGTAACTTCGGGAAGAAGTCATTGCAGGAGATAAAAGAGAAACTTTCCGAGTGGAACTTGTCTCTGGGAATGACCGATTATGGGTCACTGAAGGAATCGCTGAGACTGCGCGAAGACAACGAGGAAGAGCAGCATGAAGCATAGAGTAGGATTCAATAGACTCGGCAGGAAACCCGCCCACCGGAAGTCCCTGCATCGTAACATGGTAACCTCTTTGTTTCTCGAAGAACGGATTCGCACCACGAAGGCAAAGGCTCAGTCGGTGCGTCGGACCGCCGAGAAAATGATCACGCGTGCAAAAGAGGATACGGTTCACAACCGGCGCATCATCGGCAAAGACCTAAAAGACAAAGCTGCTCTGGCCAAGTTGTTTACAGACGTTGCACCGCGCTTCGTGAAGCGCCCAGGCGGCTATACTCGTATCCTGAAGCTCGGACAGCGGCCGGGCGATGCAAGCGAGATGGTGTTGCTGGAACTGGTCGAAGGGATCGAAGAGGTCCAGGAAGAGAAGGTTCGGCGACGACGACGGCGGCGGGAAAAGAAAGAAGAAGAGCGGCAAGCTCTGGAGCGGGAGGAGCAAGAAGCTCTCGAGCAGGATGAGCAAGCCGAGGACGCCCCGGAGGCTCCAAAAGACGAAACGGACGAGAAGTAAGGCCGTCAACCGGTGCCGTGGGCTTGCCGATACTAAAGGTGGGGTGTAACCTGGAGGCGGCTACCGGTTCATGAAGACTCATCAAAAAACTGCGCTTAGCTTACTGCTATCGGTTCTGGCGTTCAGCGCCGGCGCCGTCCTCATGTACTCGGGCCTTTTCGATTACATCGAGGCCAACTTTTACGACCCACGTGTCCGTGATCGAGTACAGTCCACCCTCGACAGGGGGGTGGACGCGCTTGGATCGTACCACGCCAACAATCAAGAGAGATTTCAGTCAATTCTCGCCGAGCCCGCGGTCCGCAGCGTTTACCAGGTAAACCAGAGCCGCGAGGACATACTCGCCCGCAGAAACTTCTTTAATCGCCTCGAAGATCAAGTGCCTGCACTTGCGTTCGTGCGTTTTATCGACGCCGAGGGAGAGCGATTATGGTATTCCAATAGAGACTCCGACGTGGTGTCGGAAAGCGATTTCAGGCGCGAGTATGCGGCGCTATCGGAAATCGACGAGACGCCGGCGCCGGAGGACCTCGTTCTCGAGGCGAATGCCGAAGCCGATATCGTCTTAGACCCCGAGTCGAACCACTTCGTATACCGCTTCCCGGTGGAAGATAGCTACGGGCTGGTCCGTGGTACTGCTCTGTTCTACCTGAGCCCGAGAGGTGCGACGGATGCATTGGTCCGAAACGACGTCATTGGTGCGGGCGAGCGCGTTCTCATAGTGAATGAAGATCTGATGATAGCCAATCAGGCTTCCCGTTTTGGGCAGGGCCTGAGGGAAGAGCTCTCCGGGGTCTTCGAAGAGCCGCCGCGCGAGGATAGTCGGTCCCCGGTTATAACCTCTCCGTCGGGGGCCGACTACCTCGCGTTTTCCGCCAATGTAGAAGAGGTGGGTCGACTCGCGTATCTTTCGCCTGCCTCCGCGTTTCAGATGAACGAGACGATGCGCTGGATTCTGCTTTCGGCGACCTTCTTGAGCGTGTTTCTGCTGAGTTTTCTCCTCTTGAACCTTCGCCAAGATCCGGAAGTGATACTAACGGAACGGGTGAAGCGCTTTCAGATCAACCTCCTGAGAGAAATGTTTGAAACCGGTGAGAAGCCGGACTGGGAGCAGAAACGGATCGAGTTGGAAGAACGGCGTGACGAGGTTAACCGCGAAATCAAGCGCGGCATCGGACGCTTGAGTCCTGAAAAGGAAAAAGAGGTCGACCAACTCTTGAACAAGAGTTGGGACGAAATCGTAAGCGTCATTGGAAACCGTGCTCGAGAAGCCGACAGGGGCGATCGAATCGATATCGAGCGACTCGAGGATATGATCGAAAAGGTCATTTCCAACTTCGCCTCTCTACCGGCTTCCGGCACCGCCGGGGCCGGACCGAGTCCCGCCGGGGCTGCCGCCACCACCGGAGCTGCCGGCGCGAAGGCACCTGACTCACCACCCCCTTCGGATGGGAGCTCCGAGGCGGCTGAACCCGCCGAGGAGCCGGCGGAGCTCGAAGAGGCCGAGGAACCGGAACCCGCCGAGGAGCCGGCGGAGGCGGAGGAAAGCGCCGACTTCACCGCCGGTATGCGGCCGGTAGAGGTGGAGTCCGCCGATGACGACGAGGAGCTCGAAG
>JAWLED010000007.1:29045-57950 GCA_041686235.1 Spirochaetia bacterium
GGAAAGCGCCGACTTCACCGCCGGTATGCGGCCGGTAGAGGTGGAGTCCGCCGATGACGACGAGGAGCTCGAAGAGCTCGGCGAGGTGGAAGAAGCGGCCGAGGAGCCCGAGACCGCGGAGGAGCCCGAGGAGGTAGAAGCGGCCGAGGAGCCCGAGACCGCGGAGGAGCCCGAAGAGCTCGAAGAGGCCGAGGAATTGGAGTCCGCCGAGGAGCCGGCGGAGGCGGAGGAAAGCGCCGACTTCACCGCCGGTATGCGGCCGGTAGAGGTGGAGTCCGCCGATGACGACGAGGAGCTCGAAGAGCTCGGCGAGGTGGAAGAAGCGGCGGAGGAGCTCGAGACCGCAGAGGAGCCCGAAGAGCTCGAAGAGGCCGAGGAGCCCGAGGCCGCAGAGGAGCCCGAAGAGCTCGAAGAGGCCGAGGAACTGGAGTCCGCCGAAGAGACCGGCGACGTAGCAGAGTTTGGAACACTTCAGGAGACTGAAGAGCTCGAGAGCATGGGCGGCCCCCGGGGTGAAGCGGCCCAGAGTGAAGCGGCCCAGAGTGAAGCGGCCCAGAGTGAAGCGGCCGAGGGTGAAGCGGCCGAGGGTGAAGCGGCCCAGGGGGGCGAGATCGAGGGAACTGCGGAGGCTCCCACCTACGAAGAACTGCTCAAGGATCTGAGCGAGGTCAAAGAAGAGTGGGAGCGAGAGGGTGCAGAGGTGGTTTCGGCTTCGGACGAGAAGACGGAAGCCGAACATCCTGAAAACGGGGAGAAGAAGCCGTCGAAAGAGGAGCCGGAAGACGTTGTCGAGGTCCAGGGTCTTGATCAAGTCGATGAATTGGAGGAGCTCGATGAGCCGGAAGAGTTCGACGAGCCGGAGGCGGAAGAGTTAACCGCCGAAGAGCCGGCAGAATCGGAATTCCAGGAAGCGGCGAGCTATAGTGACGAATTGGGGGAGGAACCCGAACCGGTATTCGAGGAGCTCGAACCAGTGGAGGCATCGGATCAGGGCTCTGAGGCGCCGCAAGAACTTTCCACCGCGAAAGCGGGAAGCTATGTGCGTATGAGCGATTGGTTCTCTTTTGGACAACACGCTGATCACGGAGTCCGTCAATTGGAAGAGGAACAGGAAGGAGAAGAGGCGGAGCTCGTTGAAGAGCTCGAAGAAGTTGAAGAAGCCGCGCCGGTAACGCCGAGCGCAAGTGAGCCGTCGAGCCCGACGTCTGAAGAAGAAGGGGGGCCCTACGAGCTTCGAGACGATCTCGTGGTCATTGTTTCACCGCAAGAGACTAACAATGCGTATTATGAGCTGCTTCGGCTTGATCTCCGACTCTCGGAGGGG
The DNA here is from genome assembly GCA_041686235.1 of Spirochaetia bacterium. GTDB lineage: Bacteria > Spirochaetota > Spirochaetia > DSM-27196 > PWMO01 > JAAAOH01. Next base: position 30,370 of record JAWLED010000007.1, read on the forward strand.
TCGGAGGATAAGCGGGTGTTTACCGCCGATGACGGGGTCGTGCGAATCGACGACGACGTCTATCAAGAAAGTCAGGAGACGGAAGGCGACGAAGTTCGGCACCTCATCGAGTCCATTACCGGAGAATCCGAAGAAGGGGGAACCTCGGGGATCGATGATCTTTTCGCATCCGGAAGTGGACTTGACCTCCTTCCGGTTGGTGAGCGGGGCAGTGAAACGACATCCGGGCCGGAGGTTGGCTCGGGAGATCGTAAACCCACATTTGGCGCCCATGGCCTGGACTATGATGCAATTCTGTCAGGTTATCCGAATAACGATGGCGGGGTCCTGAAGTCGCTCGTCGAGTTTACACGCTCTTGGGGTACCCGGGCCGCGGGGGTGCTGCTTCCCGGCAAGGAGGGACTCCATATGGAGTATAGTCTCGCTATCGAGGAGAGTTGCCGCCAACAGTTTATCGTCCCCCACGATTCCGACGTGTACCGCCAGGTTCTCGCGGAACGCAGCCTGTTGCTGACGAAAGAGCCCTTACATCGGTATAAGTCGTTTCGCGGGCTTTGTAGTGAAGCGGCTTTCGCGTATATCGGACGGGTTCTATTTGTGCCTGTCGTTTTCCGAAAAAGCGAAGGCTACCTGTTACTCGGCGTTCATGACAATTCAAGTGACATTGAAACGCTTCTGTCGAACGCAGGGATGTCTCTTTCGAGCGACGAGGCTGCACAAGAGCAGTCCTGAAACCAAACTGAGATTCCGAACAACATCTAACGCTCAAGGAGCAGGGGAGGCGCGGGCAAGGACCCGGTTATACTAATGGTTCGTACCGAAGAGATACACGTTTACACCGACGGTGGCTGTCACGGCAACCCCGGACCGGGGGGCTGGGCCTTTGTGGTGGAGGGCGCAGATCTTCGCCACTCGTCACATGGGGCCGAGGCCAAAACAACAAATAACCGAATGGAGCTGGAAGCGGTAATTCGCGCGCTCACGTATCTCGCAGAACAGGGGTACTGTGAGGAGAGCACCGTTCACGTTCACACGGACTCCCAATACGTACGAAACGGCATTACCTCCTGGATACATAGTTGGGAAAAAAACGGGTGGAAGACGGCAGCCAAGAAACCGGTAAAAAACCGTGATCTGTGGATAAAGCTGCGTGAGGCGGAACGCCTGTGCAGCGTGCAATGGCATTGGGTCCGAGGGCACAGCGGACACGCACAAAACGAAGAGGTCGACTCGTTGGTGCAAGACGCCATCGCCACCTTGGAATAACGACGGAGGTGTGCCCGGGTTTCGGCCTCCCCACACTCTGAAACTGCGCTCGAGTGGCCGGTCGTCAAGCTGAAACGCGGCTGCGGTGTAGTGGCGCCTCTTGGGGTGCTGGTTGGCGCTGGGATGCTGATTGGAGCCGGGGTGCCGTCCGGCGCTTTCTCTTCAGCTTCTTTTTCGAAATTTTATCCGTGACACCTTGAAGCAACACGCCGGAGCGTGCGGTAGCTACTGATGTAGCCACAGGCGGAGGTGTGTCGTGAAAGTGTACAGCTATGTGCCGGGGGGATACGCAGGGGATCTGGTCTCGGTCGAGGTGGACATTCGGCGTGGCATTCCAACGACCGATATCGTTGGACTGCCCGACAACGCAGTGCGCGAGGCCCGTGAACGGGTGCGTGTTGCACTGCGCAAAACGGGACTCGAGTATCCCGCGGACCGGGTTTTGGTGAACTTGGCCCCGGCAGGCGTACGAAAGGTCGGGGCGTCGTTCGACCTCGCGATTGCCGTCGCGGTGTTGGAGTCCTCAGGCCAACTCGGCGGCGGTGTATCGACCTTACCACAGAACGTACTGGTAGTCGGTGAGCTCCAGCTCGATGGGACGGTAAGGCCGGTGAGCGGAGTTCTCTCGGCGGTAGCCACGGCTTGCGAACAGAAAATTAGCCACATCATGGTTCCGGCCGACAACGTGCGAGAGGCGCAGGCCCTCGGTCATGGTGTAGTGGAAGGGGTGAGGACGCTGAGAAGCGCGGTCGAGACGCTGCGACGGGGGTTCGGCTCGACCCGGGCCGGTGAGACACCGCCGGCCGCTCCCGGGGCCCGAGCCGGCGCGGGGGCGGGTGGACGTCCTCAATTCGGACAGCTTCGGGGGCACGAGCGCTTCAAGCGGGCTCTCGAAGTAGCGGCCGCCGGCCGGCACAACCTCATAGCGGTTGGTCCACCGGGAAGCGGAAAGACGATGGGTGTGAGAGCCCTGCCGTCGATTATCCCCGACCTGGAGCGAGACGAAGCAATTGAGGTCACCCGCATCCACTCGAGGGCGGGGCTTTTGAACTCCGACTCGGGCCTTTTCCACCGGCCCCCGTTTCGCTCGCCCCATCACACGGCATCTTTGCAGGGAGTAGTCGGCGGCGGCCCGCACGTTCTGCCCGGCGAAATATCTCTGGCCCACAGGGGCATTCTCTTCCTCGACGAAGCAGCGGAGTTTCGAAAGCACGTCCTGCAGAGTTTAAGAGAGCCGAGTGAGGAGCGGCGGATTGTCATTGCCCGTGCCGGGCGAACGTACTGGTATCCGGCGAATTTTCAATTGGTACTGGCTGCTAACCCATGTCCCTGTGGGTACTTCGGTCACCCGACCCGCCTTTGCACCTGTACGATGGCGGAGGTGAGCAGGTATTGGAAACGGCTTGGGGGCCCGCTGATGGATCGGGTCGACGCCCGTGTTCGGGTCGACGCCGCTGCGGTGACGCGTCTTTACCACGAGCGAGAAGAGCCCGAGGAGGCGGTCCGCGAACGGGTCCTCGAGGCCACGAAGCGGCAACGATTTCGTTACCGCCGCAAGACTTACCAATATAACGCTGAAGTGCCTGCGTCTACCATCACCTACTATCTTCAACCGGCCGCAGGAGCCGGCAAGGCCGTGGAACTGGCCGCAAACAAGCTGTCGCTCTCCTCCCGGGCTGTTCTGTCGGTGTTCCGCATGGCGCGAACGATCGCGGATTTGGAAGCGAGTGACACGACCGAGCGCACCCACCTTCTGGAGGCGATTCAGCACCGGCGCCTGGGGGAGGGAGACCCCTGGTTCTGAGCCGTTTCGGGGTTGTTGGCAACGAGCCCCTGTTCGTTTATATTTGTCTCAGGCATGGGCTCCAAACACAAGCCTCGTTCACATCTAATCTTTACCGGGAGTGCCGTGTTAGCGGTGGCTATTCTGCTGGCAGTGGGCTTTGGCCTCATAAACGTCCCCGGCGGTAGCGCGGCACACGCGCCGGATTCATCTCGTCTATCGGAGTCCTCGGAAGGGAGCCCGAACCAAAACGAGAGTAAGGCCATAGGAGAGCCAAGCTCGTATGACTACGTGACGAGCCCCGTCGACGGCCCCGACGCGGTGCCGGTTGCCGAGAGCGCAAACTCCTACACCGAAGAAGAGCGCGAGAATATCAACGTCTACGAAAAGCGAAACCCTGCGGTCGTAAACATCAACACCGAAACCGTATCCTATAACTGGTTTCTCGAGCCGGTGCCACGTGAGGGGAACACCGGTTCGGGGTCCATCATCGATCAACGAGGGTTCGTCTTGACCAATAGGCATGTCGTCCAGGATGCCTTCAAAGTTTTTGTTACGCTATCCGACGAATCACGCCTGGAAGGTGAGGTAGTGGGGACGGACCCCGAAAACGATCTCGCCGTGGTGAAGTTCGACCCCGGGGGACGCGATTTGACCACGATACCTCTGGGCCGCTCCGACGATCTCCGTGTCGGGCAAAAGGTCATTGCAATTGGAAATCCCTTCGGTCTCGACCGAACACTTTCGACCGGAATTGTCAGCGGTTTGGGCCGGCCGATTCGAGCGCGAAACGATCTCGTGATCCGAGATATGATTCAAACCGACGCCTCGATCAACCCCGGCAATTCCGGTGGCCCGTTGCTCGACTCTGAAGGAAAAATGATCGGGGTAAACACGATGATCTATTCCCCCTCGGGCGGGTCCGTCGGAATAGGGTTTGCCGTTCCCGTGGATACCGCACGACGGGTCGTTCCCGACTTGATAGAGCATGGAACGGTTCGCCGCGGCTGGATCGATATCGTGCCCCGGCAACTGTTTCCGGAATTGGTCGATTACGCCGACTTGCCCACAGAGCACGGTATCCTCGTCTCGGAAGTGGTTGCCGGAGGCAACGCAGAAGAGGCAGGGATCGAGGGAGGTGAGCGAGACCGCGCAGTACGGTATGGAAACACGGTAATCTATCTCGGTGGAGATATCATTGTCGAGGTTGACGGCACCGAGGTCCGCTCCCTTGCCAATCTCTACGAGGCGCTCGAGGACAACAGGCCGGGCGAAGAGGTCCCGGTCACCTACATACGCGATTCCGAAGAGCGTAGCACTACGGTGGAACTGTCCGAGCGTCCCGAACGCTTTCAGTGGGATTGACGTCGATACCAATGAGCAGGCGTAGCTTCAAGGTCAGCTCCGAATACGAGCCGGCGGGAGATCAGGGACCGGCAATAGAGCGTCTATCGGGGGGCGTTCGTGACGGATCCCGGTATCAGACTCTCAAAGGCGTTACGGGCTCGGGCAAGACCTTTACCATGGCGAAGATCATCGAAAACGCGCAGCTTCCCACCCTCGTTGTATCCCATAATAAGACGCTCGCTGCCCAACTGTACCGCGAGTTTTCCCAGTTTTTCCCTGACAACGCGGTGGAGTACTTTGTTTCTTACTACGACTACTATCAACCCGAGGCCTACGTCGCGTCCAAAGACCTGTATATAGAAAAAGATGCCTCCATAAATGACGAGATCGACCGGCTGCGGCTCTCGGCCACGACGAATCTGTTCGAGCGCAACGACGTCATCGTCGTGGCGACGGTTTCCTGCATCTATGGCCTCGGCAGCCCAACCGACTATCGCGATATGCGCGTGCGACTCGATGTGGGATCCGAGGTCAGCCTTCAGAATATCAAGATGAAACTCGTCTCGCTGCAGTACGAGCGAAACGACGCCGTATTGCAACGGGGCAAATTTCGGCTCAAAGGGGACGTGCTCGAAATATTTCCCGCGTACCTCGAGGAGGCGTTTCGCGTCGAGCTTGCCTTCGACGAGGTGGAGCGCATCAGTAAAATCGACCCCCTTAGCGGAGAGGTGCTCGAGAATCAGGAAGTTCTCTTTGTGTATCCGGCAAAGCACTTCGTCATGCCCGAACGCCGGATTCAGCAGGCCGTCGAGCAAATTCGGCAAGAGCTCGATGAGCGTTACGAAGAGCTGGTCAATGAAAACAAGCTCGTTGAAGCGCAGCGGTTGAAGACCCGCACCCTCTACGATATCGAAATGCTCGAAGAAATGGGCTACTGCGCGGGTATCGAGAATTACTCTCGCCACCTCAGTGGCCGCGACGAGGGTGAGCGGCCGGCGGTCTTGCTCGATTATTTCCCCGACCAGTTTTTGACGTTCATAGATGAGTCTCACGTGACTGTCCCGCAGATCCGCGGTATGTACGCCGGCGACCGGTCACGGAAACTGTCCCTGGTAAACCACGGCTTTCGACTTCCCTCGGCCCTCGATAACCGCCCCTTAGTGTTCCACGAGTTCGAGTCGCTCATAGAACAAACCATCTATGTATCGGCAACTCCGAGCGAGGAAGAGAACAAGAAGTCCGATCGGATCGTGGAGCAGATCATTCGCCCGACGGGGTTGCTCGACCCAGTCATCGAGATACATGCCACTGAGGGACAAGTCGAGCACCTTCACGGTCAAATCATGGAGCGGATCGAGGCGGGGGAGAGAGTGCTCGTAACCACGCTCACGAAGAAGATGGCGGAGGATCTGACGAACTATCTGACGAATCTGGGACTGAAGGTGAGATATCTGCACTCGGAGGTGGAGACCTTCGAGCGGGCTGAAATACTGACCGAGCTCCGCCAGGGACACTTCGACGTACTGGTGGGAATAAACCTTCTGCGGGAAGGACTCGATCTCCCGGAGGTTTCCCTTATCGGGATTCTCGATGCGGATAAGATTGGATTCTTGCGCTCGGCCACTTCGTTGATACAGACCATTGGACGCGCGGCGCGAAATGAAAACGGGAAAGTCATCATGTATGCTGATCGAGTGAGCCACGCCATGCGAGAGGCTATAGACGAGACCGAGCGGCGGCGTGCACGGCAAAAGGAATATAACGAGGCGCACGGTATCACGCCGAAAACCATACGAAAGGCCGTCAACGATATTCTCATCCGAGAGAAGGAAGAGAAGCAGCAGAACGAACGAATGACTATCGATATTCTCAAAAAAAGTTACAATGTGTTAGTCCCGTCTCAGAGAAAGGCGCTGATCAGAGCGCTCGAAAAACAAATGCTCGAGCACGCAAAGAATCTCGAGTTCGAGGAAGCGGCGGTCGTTCGGGACGAGATCGAAAAACTAAAAGACGGAGCAGAAGGATAGTCGTGCAGGCCCCGAAGGGAATGCGTACCACCGGCACACAGATATTCATCCTCCTCGTCGCGCTCGTGCTTTTCGGGTGCAGCGGCGGTGAACCGGTCGAACAGCTTGAGCTCCCTACCACCCAGGTGCTCAACGTTCGCGCGGGATGGGCCGTCGTGGAGGCCCCCTATAGCCGCATACTCGAGCAGCCGGAAGCCGACAGCCCGATCGTGGGGCACGCACGCCGTGGCGCCGTTCTCGAGATCGTTACCAAAACCAATTACAGCGAACGAACCGACGATGGAACGGACTTCTGGTACCAGATTCGTTCCCAAGACTTCTCGGGGTGGGTTTTTGGTTCGGCGGTGTCTCTTTACAATACGAGAGAACGTGCGGCCAATGCCGCCGAGGTCCTTCGCGATGATTGAAACGGTCCTTTCCGTACTTCCCGTTGTGCTGCCGCCGCTTCTCGGTGCCGTTATCGGCTACGTTACGAACTTCCTGGCAATCCGGATGCTGTTCCGCCCGCTCACCGCGAAGCGTGTTTTGGGCGTGAGGGTGCCCCTGACCCCGGGTATCATTCCCAAGCAGCGTGGCCAGCTTGCCGAGAGCATCGGTAATATGGTCTCGACGCAACTGCTGAATGAACAAGCGGTGCGAATGCACATTCGCACGCCGGAGTTTCGCGAGGCGGTGGCTCAGGGGGTTCGCTCTTCCACCGACCGGCTGCTGTCCACGGTGCCGGCCTCCTATAACTGGTCCAATCTCTCGGCACTTGGGGAGGCTGCGCGGACGGCGGCGTCGCGGATGCTGCGACGGTTCATGGTCTCCCCCGCCTTCCGCGAGGGGTTGCTCGCAATCTCTCGGAATGCGCTCTTCCGGCTCGCGCGCTATGAGGTGCGCTCGATTACCCCGCCTCGAGAACGTCTGCGTGCGATGCTCTCGGACCTGGTCGCGCGGGCCGGAAGCGGAGAGTTGCGAAACGCGGTAAAGACGATGGCTCACGAGTGGTTAGAACAGCGCCTCGAGGAAAACACACCGATGAGCCGGTATATCTCCGATGGGCTCATCGCCGAGGTCGAGCAAATTGCCTCGGACGTCTACACGCCCACGTTCGACCACCTCCTCGAGTGGCTCCGTCGCCCCGACATACGCGGTCAGATGGAATCACGCGGTAAGGTCATACTGCGCAATATCCTCGATAAGCTGACCTTTATGCAGCGGTTTTTTGTTACTGCAGCCCAGTATGACCGCCAAATCGAGGAACGAATGCCGGAAATCGTGACCGACCTGGTGAAGACGGTGGAACGCGCCGGATGGGAGCCCGAGAACAAGGCCCGCGTGGTGGAAAGCATCGGAGATGCACTGCGCAAGGTTCGGTCTCAGGGCTTCGCCGACGCGGTTGGGAAGAGTCGGCTCGATCTGAGCTCTCGCGCCCATCACCTGATTGACGAAATTGCCGACATGCTCGAACGCGAGACGGTGCAAACCCGCCTCGTGGACGCGCTCATATCGGTCATCGAGCGATACGAGGGCAAGACGGTAGGAGAGTTGCTCGAGAGCATATCGTCTCGGGACTTAGAGTCCATCGCAGTTGAGATCACTGATCGGCTCGAGGGGCTTATCCACCCTGAAAACACGAGTGCGTCTCTTGTCGGCGAAGCCGAGCGGATTTTGAAAGCATATACGTCGGACTTTGGGGAATTGACCCTCGGAGAGATCATCGGTTTCGGTGAGAGCGAAAAAGAACGAGTCGATAGCGCTGTGGCGGACGGGCTCACGTCTCTCGTGGATAACCGGTTGCCGCAGCTCGTCGATTCGCTCGACATACGAGGTCTCGTGGTTAATCGGGTGAATAGTCTTGATGTGGCCGAAGTGGAGCGTTTGCTCCTCATGGTGATTGCGCGGCATCTAAAATGGATCAACCTATTCGGTGCACTCCTCGGTGCGCTGATCGGTGGGTCCCAGGTGGTTCTGGGCTACCTGATGTAGAGGAGACGATATGGGGGAAACGTATGCGGTTCTCGTTGTCACGCAGGACCCCGATTTTTCAGACTCGGTCTATCAGGCCGTCTCGGAAGATGAGTATTCCGTTCGCGTCGTTTCCTCTCGGCACGAGGCGCTGTCCGAGAGGAGCCAAGAACGACAAAACGAAGAGCTGCAAATCGTTGTGATAGACTTGGATCTTCCCGCCGACGAAAGTTGGTTCATCCTGGGGGAATTGCGCCGTCGCCACTTTCGCGAGCCGTTGCAGATTTTGCTGAGCTCGGCAAACAAGGGCGAGGCATTCATCAGAAGGGCGTTGGACGGCGGAGGTGATGATTTCGTCGGTAAACCCGTGGGGCCGCTCGAGATGCGGGTGCGGTTACGTGCCGCGACGATACGCTTGAACCAGCAACGGGATCTCCACTACGAGCGCGAGTTCTATCGTCGGGCGGTGAAGCAGGAGGAAGAGCTCTCCTCGCGAGTCCTCGATCAAAACCTGCAGCTACGCAAGGCCTACGATGAGATTTCCGGTGTGAACCGGGAGCTCGAGCGGGCGAACCAAGAGCTCGAACGGGTGGCGCATTTCGACGTCCTTTCGGGACTGATGAACCGGATGAGCCTCTTTGCGGCCCTCGACGTGGAGATAGAGCGCAGCCTGCGCTCGGGAATGTCGCTGTGTGGGATCATGATCGATATCGATCACTTCAAGGAAGTAAACGACAATCTCGGTCACGGCTGCGGCGACAAGGTCATTAGCGCTCTCGGGCGGGTATTCCTCGAGGAGTTGCGAAAGTACGACCACGCGGGACGCTACGGAGGAGAGGAGTTTTTCATTGCACTTCCCAATAGCTCGATACATCAGGCTTCGATGTTTGCCGAACGGGTGCGGTCGAACCTCGAGCAGCTGTCGGTGGAGTGTGAAGACGCCCGCACGAGTATCACCGTTTCAATGGGCATTGCGAAATTCCGCCATGGCGAGTCCCGCGATATGTGGATCTCGCGTGCCGACCGGGCCATGTACGTTGCAAAACAGAAGGGGAGAAACTGCATCGAGACCGAGCCCCAATAACGAGGCGGCTTTCGCCGGGATCGAGCCGCTCCGCGACGGCGGCAGCCCCCACCCCTACTCTGACTCCGCTTGCCGGTCTTCTATGCGAGACTGAAACCACCTGAATATCGCCTCGACTCGATTGGAAAAGCTGTCCTTTACACGGTCTTCGAGGCCGAGCAAGGTAATGACATCGACACCGGTTGCTCCGTAGAACAGGTATCCGTCCTCGGTTTCTACGACCGTGAGGTGTATTTCCAGGTTTTCAGGTGCTACCACCGGCGCAATACGGTAGTACATCCGGGTGAGATTGGTCATGCTCATAAAGAATTTGTCGTCGCGATGGCGGTACTCCACCTCATAGACGTTGCGTCCAAAGCTGGAGTCTCGTTGAAACACGTGAATCGTATCGGTCTCCGGGATCTCCGAAACGAGGGGGTCGTCTCTTCGATCTTTGTCGTCCGGATTATTTATGACGTAGGATTCCTTGTAGAAGACCCTCATGCGCTCTCGGCTGGCGGAGTAGTACTCGATTCCCTCCATCGTGCTGATCGAGCGGAAAATGTTGTATAACGTCAGTTCTCGCTCCGCCTCAGAGTCACCAGGAAGGCTCTCACGGAGGAGAAATAGCGACTCGATACCGACTTTCGGGTCCATGGTTTCAAGAGCCTCCCGGATATCGTCGACGCCCCGAAGGTCCGGCGCGAGCTCGAGCTCGACGCCGTCGGTAAAGAAACTCTTGAGACTCCCTTCGTCTTGGAGCTCACGATACTGATCGCGGGACAAATTGGACAGAACACCGCGAGTCGGTGGGGGTGCCTCAGAGGCATTACCGGTATCGGCCTCGATCCAAAGCGCCGGGCCGGCAACGAACAGCAGAAGGCACGCGATTCTTTGTGTGAACCGGCCGCTCGAGCGGCCGGCACGGCGCCGGCGGTCGGCGCGGCCAAAGCGCTCGGCGCGGCCGGACCGGCGCGAGCGGCCGGCACCGCCGAAGGGGGCTGCAGCGAAGATTGATAGAAAAGAGGCTCTCATGGTAGTGTCTTGTATCTCAGAATCCGGCACAATTCAAGGGCAGCATGCATAAGCGAGTGGTTTTCACCGGGGGAGGCACCGCAGGCCACGTATTTCCGGGCCTTGCAGTTATCGAAACTCTCGGTGAGCATGGATACCGGGACGTAGTTTGGATAGGTTCGAGCGGCGGCATGGAGCGCGGCCTCGTGGAGAACCATGGCATTCGATTCTACGGCGTCCCGGCCGGTAAACTTCGCCGTTACCTCTCGATTCGCAATGTGATCGACGTGGCGAAGGTGTTTCTGGGTTTTGTGAGCGCGCTTGTCCTCTTGCTGCGGCTCAAACCGGCGGCGGTCTTCTCCAAAGGCGGCTACGTCACGGTTCCCGTAATGGCTGCCGCAAAATTGCTCGGTGTGCCCTCGGTAACCCACGAGTCCGACTCCGACCCCGGGCTTGCAACACGTATCAACGCCTTGTTCGTGGATCGCGTCCTGTTGTCCTTCGATGCGAGCACCGCGTACTTCTCCCCGCGACAGCGTGACCGGTGTGTCATAGTCGGCAACCCGGTTCGCAAAGATCTCGCCGCCGGCAGCGCCGCGAAAGGTCGCGCATTTCTTGGCTTCGGCGAGGAGCGCCCCGTTGTGTTTTTCGTAGGAGGGAGCCTCGGTTCTGCTCAGATAAACCGATTGGTCGGCGATATGCTCGACGGCCTCTTGGGGCAATGCTATGTGGTGCATCAACGCGGCGCGCACGCTGCGCCGCGCGAAAACGGCAACGGCTACGTCTCGCTCGAGTTCATCGGCGGCGAATATGCGGATGTGCTCGCGGCGGCCGATCTGGTGGTCTGCCGTGCCGGGGCCGGAACGCTGTGGGAATTAGCGTTGACCAAAAAGCCTGCGGTGCTTATTCCGTTGCCGAGCAGCGGGTCGAGAGGCGATCAAGAGCGAAACGCGCGGCGGTTCGCCGAACGAGGCGCAGCCGTCGTTTTCGAGGAAGCAGACGCGGTGGCGGATAGGCTGGAAGCCGAAATCGTGCGACTGTTGGAGAATCCGAAGGAGCGCACACGCATGGGCACGGCAGCCTCATCGTTTGACGCCTCCGGCGCAGCGGATAGAATCGCAGCCATGCTTGCAAACGTCATGGAGGGGCGTGGATGGACTTTGTAGCGGTGGATGTCGTGTTTGCCCTCGTATTGGTGTTTACGACACTGAGGGGCGCATTCCGCGGGTTCGTAACGGAGTTGCTTTCTATGGCCAGCCTCATCCTCGGGATCGTTGGCGCCATTCTCTTTTCAGGCGCGGTAAGCTCCGTTTTCAATAGTTTCCTCGGCGAGTCCGCCTGGAGTCAGGTGGCGGCCTTTCTCGCCGTGTTTCTTGCCATATATATTCTCGTCAAGATCTTCGAAAACGCCTTGCATCGGCTCATCGAGCACATTCACCTCGAGAGTCTCGACCACGCGCTGGGTCTATTTCTCGGAGTGGTGGAAGGCCTGCTTCTGACGTTCGTGCTCATCCTCATCATACAGGTGCAACCGCTATTCTCGCCCGAGCGGGTACTGGAAGGCAGCGTGTTCGCCCAGCTGCTCATCCCGTTTTTGCCCCAGGCATCCGAGCTGCTCAATCGGAGGACGATGGATGTTTGAAAACATTATCGGACATGAGAACCTGGTCGGGCAGTTACGTGCAGAGGTGGACTCGGGGCGCGTGCCCTCGTCGGTCCTTTTCCATGGTCCTCAGTACAGTGGGAAAACGACCGTTGCACTCGAGTTGGCACGTGCGTTGACGTGTGAGTACGGTACCGCCGAGTGGAACTGCGATTGCACCTCCTGTGCGAAACAGCGAGAGCTCGTACACCCGTACACGTTACTTCTCGGTACGCACTACTTTCTCCAGGAAATCGTCATTTGCGGTGAGAGCCTCAAAGCCCACCCGTCGCAGGGTACGCGTTTCCTGTTTCTTCGTTCGGTGCGCAAGTTGCTGAGGCGTTTCGACGAGGTGCTCTGGCAGGGCCAGGAGAACCGCGTATCTTCGGTGGCATCGAACGTTCGCGAGGCAAGTGAAATACTCGAAGAGCTCAACCCACATCGCCCCCTCCCCGAGGGGCGGGCTCTTTCGAAGATCGTGGATGCGGTCGGCGTACACGCCAAGAAGCTTGCAAAGGCGGTGCCCCAGGACCCGGTATCAATACACGCGGTGCGCAACGTCGCATTCTGGGCTCACATGTCGGGGCCACAGAAGGTGATCATACTCGACGGGGCAGAGCGGCTCAACGGCGGTGCTCGAAACGCGCTTTTGAAAACGCTCGAGGAGCCACCGCCCGGAGTAGTGTTCGTTCTGCTTACCACGATTCGGTCGGCCGTTATGCCGACGATCCTTTCTCGGGTACGGCAATATGAGTTCGGCCCCCGTAGTTCCGACGAGCAGTGTCAGGTAGTACGGCGTGTGTTTCGTGAGACCGAACTTGAATGTGATTCGCTTCGTGAGTACTTTTTGTCAAACGGACTCTCGGGGTCGGAACCGATTACATTGCTTGCCCAGCAGTTTATCGAGGCCGCAATATCCCCTTCCGGCGCTGATGCTGCCGACATTGTCGGACACGTACAGAATGAGTTGCAGGAGATGACGGAAGTGCAGGGATATCGCTATTTCTTCGAGGAACTCACCACGCTCTGTCGACGCTTGCTCCTCAACGACATGAAAGGCGACCGCCGGCCACTGGTGGGCGCTGCCACGCTGGAACAGTGGCAGAATCTCATTTCGGAAGCGGCGTTTCGGGTTGAAACGTTGAATATGAATCCTTCCACGGTCTGCGAGAGTTTGTACTTCTCATTGAGGCGGGTTGATGCGAGGGTTCATTGAGCGCGCGCTAAACAAACTAGACAAGCTCGACAGTACACAAATCAGGACTCTCATTCACGACTTGGCATCCGAGCACGAACAGATGCAAATCGTGTTGGACTCCATGAATGACGCTGTCGTCGTCTCGGATAACGACGACTACCTCGTGATGCTCAATAAAGCAGCGGAGCGCTTTCTCCCGCTCGCACAGGGGGACATTTCCGATCACCGTGTATGGGAAATCATCATGGACGAGGATATTTCCTCGTTCGTCTATGAGACACTCAACGCCCAGGACTCGGTGTGGGACGTGGAGTTCGACCTCGAACACCAGGGTGGTACGCGAATTCTGCTTTTGAGTCTGTTCCCGCTGGTGCGTAACGGGCACGTGACGGGCAATGTACTTCGTTTTGAAGACGTAACCGAACGCAAGAACAAAGAGGCTCGGCTGCGACGCGCGGAGAGCCTGGCGTCGCTGACGACCCTTGCCGCCGGCGTCGCCCATGAAATCAAGAATCCCCTCGGGTCCATCGGTATACACATCCAACTCATCCAGAAGGAGCTTGCCGCGCTCAACGACCCCGAACGAGAGCGAATAGAGAGTTACATCGATGTGGTAAACGAGGAGGTAAGCCGTCTCAACAAGATCGTTGTCGACTTCCTCTTTGCCGTTAGGCCGATGAACGTCGAGCTCGAGGACCAAGACATAAACAGCGTGCTCGAAGAGCTCCTCGACTTCGTGCGTCACGAGCTCGAGGAAAACGGCGTGGAGCTCGAGGCGGACCTGCAGGAAGACCTCCCCCAAGTTCAACTCGACGATAAGTATTTCAAACAGGCGGTAATGAACCTCGTCAAAAATGCTCTCGCCGCCATGCCCGACGGCGGCCGCCTTACGGTGAAAACGCGGTGTCATGGCGACACTGTCGAGCTCGTTATCGAAGACACCGGCGAAGGCATGCCCGATGAAGTCCGGGAAAAGATTTTCGAGCCGTATTTCACGACGAAGGATTTTGGTTCCGGTATCGGCCTCACGCTGGTCTACAAGGTCATGAAAGAGCATATGGGCGAAATAACGGTACACTCTGAAGAGGGGAAGGGGACCCGTTTCACTCTCTCATTCCCCATTCCCCAGCGGGAACAACACCTGCTGAGCTGGCGTGGAGAGGAAGAACAATGAAGTTCAACGTGCTGATCGTCGACGACGAGAAAAACATCCGCCAAGGGCTGGGAAAAGCCCTCGAGATGGACGGGCATAACGTGTACCTCGCCGAAGACGGTCAGGAAGCTTTGGATATCATCCACCAAGACGAGGTGGATCTCGTTATCGCCGACCTTCGCATGCCTCGGCTTTCCGGCGAGGAGCTCCTGCGGCGTGTGGTAGACCAGTGGCCCACTATTCCGGTCATTATTTTGACCGGGCACGGAACCATCGAGACGGCCGTGCAGGCCATGCGTGACGGCGCGTTCGACTTTCTCACCAAACCGGTCAATCTCGATCGTCTGTCGCTTCTCGTGCGCCGCGCGCTCTCTACTCGAGAGCTCGTCATGCAGCACCGCCAAATGCAGGAGGAGCTCGACAAGCAGCGACGAGTCACAAATATCATCGGCAAGTCGAGCCAAATGCACCAAATCTTCGATGTGGTGCGTCAGGTCGCCCCGACCAAGGCGTCGGTACTCATTACCGGTGAGAGCGGTGTAGGCAAGGAATTGGTGGCGGACGCCTTACACAACCTGTCGGACCGCAAGGACAAGCCCTTCATCAAGGTCCACTGTGCGGCGCTCTCGGAAACGCTTCTCGAGAGTGAGTTATTCGGCCACGAGAAGGGTGCGTTTACCGGGGCGGCCGCTCGAAAACGGGGGCGCTTCGAGCTCTCCCACATGGGAAGCATTTTCCTCGACGAGATTGGAGAGATCAGCCAGAGCGTTCAAATCAAGATACTGCGAGTGCTCCAAGACAAGAAGTTCGAGCGCGTGGGCGGAGAGGAGACCTTAGAGGTCGACTCTCGCATCATATCGGCGACCAACAAGGATCTCAAAGCGGAAATCAGCAAGGGGACGTTCCGAGAGGACCTCTTTTATCGGTTGAATGTCGTCAACATCCATGTGCCGCCGCTGCGAGAGCGCAAAGAAGATATTCCGCTTCTGGTGTCTGCGTTCATCAAGGAGTTTGCCCAAGAAAACGGTAAGCCGGTCGAGGGGATCGACCCGAAGGCCAACGCGCTGCTGTACAACTATTCGTGGCCCGGCAATGTGCGAGAGCTGAGAAACTCGATCGAGAGTGCGGTCGTCATGTCGAAGGGCTCGATCATTACGCCCGACGACTTGCCGCCCTCTCTAACCGAGGACTCCGAGAGCAACGATATTCGCATCCCGGTGGGCTCCACGCTTGCCGAGGCCGAGCAGGAAATTATCCGAAGCACGCTGAGCGCCTACAACGGCAACAAAAGCAAGACCGCTGAAGTTCTCGGCATTGGAAGAAAGACGCTCCACCGAAAGATTTCCGATTATCACCTCGACGAGCCGAGACGCCCCGGGACAGGTGGGGAGGAATCCGCTTCGGCGCTCTCTCACGGCGCGGGAGCGGGCTCCGGTGCGCCCGGCGCCTCACCTGCCGAAGCGAGCACGCAGGAAAACAACGACTAAACAACGGCTCACGGCAGGTTTCGTTCGGAGTCTATGTCTTGCCCGTACCGTAGTAGTCGCGTATTCGGCGGTATGCGCGAATGAGCTCCCGGGTTACTGCGGTGGCCGCTTTGAACTTTTCGGGGTCATGTATAAAGTGGTCGGGGTGGTAGCGCGAAAGCTCCCGCCGAAACTGCCTGCGTACCTCCGTAATAGGAGCACCCGGCTTGGCTTCCAAGGTTTCGAAGTCTTTGCGCAGTTCGGAAGGTATGCTCGCGGGGCCGGTACGCCCACGCCTCGTGCCGTGAGCACCGGGCGTTCCGCCGCCCGGCCCGTCGCTGTCCGGCTCGAAGCCCCATTTCATGTACTCATCGAGCTCCTTCCAGGCCTCACGCCAGTCAGGATCGGACCCTTGAGATCCGCGGTAGTAGCGAGAAACGTCCGGTTCTTCGAGTACTGAGCGCAGCAGGTAGTTTAGCCTGTCCAACAGATCCACCGTTTCCTCCGGGCCCGCGATCGTGGCCGTGTTGGCAGAATCTACGCGCACCTCATCGGCATGTCAACCTGCTTGATTCGCGGGGCTTCGGTGACTATGATCCGCAGGAAGGCGAATATGAAGGCACACGAGCGGATCCAAGGCGACGTAATCGAGAGCATGCGAGAAGCCATTGCCGAGACCGGCGGCAACGAGGTGCTGTTTGTCTGCCGGGTCGATGAGGACTCTCGGATCGTAGAGATCGAGGTGCGCGCCCGTGGCGACCTCGAGAGCGTGCCGGCTCCGGAGTTGCACATGCGACAAGGTCACGTGATCGTGCACAACCATCCCGGCGGCCGGCTTTCCCCGAGCCGGGCAGACCTCGACGTTGCGTCGAATCTTGCCGCACAAGGCATCGGCAGCTTCATCGTCGACAACGAGGTGGATGAGCTCTATGTCATCGTCGAGCCCTTTGTCGGCGAGGAGACCGAGCCGATCGAAGAAGAGGAGCTCGCTGCACTCCTCGATGAGCAGGGGGGTCTATCGCGGTTCCACCGCGACTTCGAGCCGCGAACATCCCAAATCGACATGCTGCGCAGTGTTGTGGGCGCATTCAACGACGACCGCCTGTGTGTTACCGAAGCCGGCACGGGAGTAGGGAAGTCGCTCGCCTATCTCATTCCCGCCTTCCGGTGGGCGGAGCAAAACGACGAGCGTGTGGTCATCTCAACGGCCACCATCAACCTGCAACAACAGGTGCTGGAGAAAGACATCCCGCTCGTGAAAAAGCTTCTCGCCGGTGACGTTCATGCCGTGTTGGTAAAGGGCCGGGGAAACTACCTTTGTCTTAATCGCCTCGATGAGGCCGTGGAAGAAGAAAGCACTCTGTTCTCAGAGCCCTCGGAGGAGCTCTCCGCGGTTCGCGAATGGTCCCGCACGACGGCGACCGGGAGCAAAACGGATCTGCCGTTTTACCCCTCTGAGGAACTCTGGTCGCGGGTCAACTCGGATCCGGACTCGTGCTCGGGGCTGCGGTGTCGAAACCGGGAAGGCTGCTTTATTATGAAAGCACGCCGGGAGGCGGCGAAGGCGCGCGTGCTCGTGGTCAACCACCATCTTTTGTTCTCCGACTTGGCGCTGAGACTCCGTGGGTTGGGATTTCACAACACGGCAATTCTTCCTCCCTTCCAGCGCCTCATCTTCGACGAAGCCCACACGCTCGAGGATAGTGCGACCTCGTACTTCTCAGAGTCATTCTCGCGTTTGTCGGTGCTCAAATATATGAACCGCCTCGTGCGTGAGCGGCGTGGCCGCCGGCTCGGGCTGCTGCCGCGCCTCGAATCTCTCGGGTGTAGCCGAGAGGAGCTCGGGGAGGCTTTGGGGCTGGTGCGCTCCGCGAAGGAGCAGGCCGATGTCGTCAACGAGCTCGCGGTGGGACAACTTCGCGGACAATCGACTCTGTGGGTGCGTGACGTCCCTCCCGACGAGTTGAGCGAAGAGACGAGCGCAGCTCTGCGTGAGCTTCAAAGCCGGCTGCTTGCACTGGTCGAAAAGGTGGAAAAAGCCGTCAATGACTTGGATGAGGACACGCAGGAGGACCCGCTCGTCTATGATGTTCGTCTTACCCTGCGTCGCCTTCAAGACATCTCTTCGCTCAGCGAGGGCATTCGCGCACCGGAGCTGCATCCCGAGCGCGTCTATTGGCTCGAGCGTCGCAGTCTCGCCGGCGGTGCGCCGTTGGTTCGTTTTGTCTCTACCCCGGTGGATATAACCGATGTCATGCAGGAGGCGGTCTATACCCCCTACAAAACGGTTGTCTTTACCAGTGCCACCCTCTCGGTCAACGGCTCGTTTTCTTTCTGGGAGCGACGGGTGGGACTGGATGCGGTGGAAGCCGAGCGCCGCGACGGGCACATTTTTCCCTCACCGTTCGACTACGAAGGTCGAGTGTTGCTTGGCATTCCCGAGGACGCCCCGCTCCCGGATTCCCGCGACTATCAATCCTTTCTCTCCCGTTTCGTAACCGAGGCGTTAACGCTCTCCGAGGGGCGAGCCCTCGTGCTGTTTACCTCTTACGAAATGTTGCGGGCGACCTACGAAGCGGTGAAGCCGTCGTTGAACGAGCAAGGGATTACGGCGTTTCGCCAGGGTGATGACGAACGCTCTCGGCTACTTGCGGGGTTCAATACGGATACGGCGAGCGTTTTGTTCGCGACGCAAAGCTTCTGGCAGGGGGTGGATTCGCCGGGAGAGACGCTGACGCTTCTCATTCTCTGTAAGCTCCCGTTTCGGGTTCCTACCCACCCGGTACAGCTTGCGCGTATGGAGGCCATACGCCGGGAAGACGGAAACCCCTTTCGTGATCTCTCCCTTCCCGATGCCGTAATGCGGTTGAAACAGGGATTCGGCCGACTCATGCGCCATAGACAGGATCGCGGGGTCGTCCTTATCCCCGATGCTCGGTTGGTAAAAAAGAGTTACGGCTCGCTATTCCTGAACTCTTTGCCCCCGACCGCCCGAAGTGTGAAGGAGGCGGCGCGAGTCGTTCAGGACATGGAAGTGTTTTTGTATCCAAGCTAAAAAAACGGCCCCGCCTTCAACGGGACCG
The DNA here is from genome assembly GCA_041686235.1 of Spirochaetia bacterium. Classification (GTDB taxonomy): domain Bacteria; phylum Spirochaetota; class Spirochaetia; order DSM-27196; family PWMO01; genus JAAAOH01. The sequence goes on from JAWLED010000007.1 coordinate 49,362, forward strand.
TTTTGTAGTGAGCTACGTTATCAGCTGTAGAAAGGCTGAATGTGCAAAGACGTGGTTACTCAACCACTGCGATGACGTCATCCATCCTGAGAATGAGGTGGTCTTCGCCGTCGATGCTGAGGGTCGTGCCGGCGTACTTGTCGTACATGACCTTCTGTCCTTCCTTCACGGTGATGGTTTCCTCGTCATCACCGACCGCAACGACGACGCCGGATTGGGTCTTCTCCTGTGCGGTTTCGGGAATGAAAAGTCCACCTTTGGTCTTCTCTTCCTCTTGTTCGATTTTGAGCAGTACCCGATCCCCGAGTGGTTTGATCTTCATCTTCTCCTCCTGTTGTAATCGCATTATCGAAGTCACGTAGAGTTTTCCGGTAACGAGAAGAATATAGTACCGGCAGTTTTGACGGTCAAGTAGAATGTGTTTCGTGGCCGGCCGGCGCGGCAGGCGCAGGACGCACGCCCCTCACGCGGCGGGGGCGCACGCGCTGAGAGCGGCAGAGGAGGATAAGGTCATACTCTGCAAGGTTTTGGTTGACAGATCAGTGTGGGCGGGCGTATCATTTACATGTAAGGCAATCGAAAAACGGGGACGACGCGCTCACGCCATGCACGAGATGCCTCGCACCTACGCCGAAATGTGGCGTGTGTGGGTTTTTTTGCCACATTATATAGCGATCTCAGCATGCCTGGGTTTTTCTGACCCATTTTCGCATTAATAAGAATCGTTCTGATTTTTCTGCCCCCTAATTGTAAGTAATCAAAAGATTTAGAGCTTCGCCTCCCATACTGAGTTGGCATGCGGTTTGCAACCCTTCAGGTAACGAGGAGGACAGAATGCCCGCAACGACTAAAACGAAGAGCCAAAGTCAGTCCAAGACGGTTTTCCCCCAGGGTACCAGAGACGACGAGAACGTTCTTTCCATGTACCTCAAAGAAATCAATAAGATTCCCCTGCTCACTCGGGAAGAAGAAGATAAGTATGCCCGCGCGGCGGCCGACGGAGATAAATCTGCCAAGGACATGTTGGTGCAGGCGAACCTCCGTTTTGTAGTGAACGTGGCCAAGAAGTATCAAAACCAGGGGTTGCCGCTGTCCGATCTTATCAGCGAGGGCAACATCGGCTTGATGAACGCAATCGAGCGTTTTGATGTCGATAAGGGGTACCACTTTATCTCATACGCCGTATGGTGGATCCGACAGGCTATCCTGAAGGCCATATGTGAGAAGTCACGCATGATCAGGTTGCCCTTGAACCGCGCAAATGAGCTCGTGCAGATCGAAAAGGTGCGGAAAGACATCCAGGGATCCAACGGAGAGGACGCGGAAATGCGAAAGATCGCCGAAACCCTCAACATGGATCAGGACCATGTGGCCGATCTCATCAATATCTCTCGCGACCTCATTTCTCTCGAGACGCCCGTATACCAGGAGAAAGACTCTTCGATTCTCGGGGACTTCGTCGAAGACGAAGGCTATAAGCCTCCCGAGACCGAGGTGGAAGAGCAATCCTTGAAGGATGATATCAACCACGTGCTCGAGACGTTGAGCTCGAAAGAAGCGGAGATCATTCAGTACCGTTTTGGTTTGAACGGTCGAAGCCCGCTTTCGCTGAAAGAAATTGGAGATAAGTACAACCTTACCAAGGAACGCATCCGGCAGATCGAGAAGAAGGCGTTGAAGCGATTACAACATCCCAAGCGTAGCCAGTTTCTCGAGAGCTATATCTCGTAGAGCGAACCAATATATGCTCGTTCCGGCCCCCGTGTCGCAATATTGACATGGGGGTCTTTTTCGTCTTAGCCTTCATCAAAACGAATTGAACCATTAATCTGCGGGGGTAATTGTCTTTATGGCAGCACAGTATGTTTATTTTTTCGGAGGTGGCGAGGCCGACGGCGGCGCCCACATGAAGGAGCTGTTGGGGGGGAAAGGAGCCGGTCTTGCAGAAATGACCCGCGCCGGCGTGCCCGTCCCGGCAGGATTTACGATTTCCACCGAAGTCTGCGAGTACTACTACGATCACGACGAAACCTATCCGGATGGACTCGAGAAAGAGGTGCAACGCAACCTCGATCGGTTAGAGTCGATGATGGGCAAGTCCCTCGGAGATCCGGAGGATCCCCTTCTGGTGTCGGTAAGATCCGGCGCAGCCGTATCCATGCCCGGCATGATGGATACCGTGCTCAACCTCGGGCTCAACGATGAGGCCGTTAACGGACTGGCGAAGAAGTCCAATAACGAACGATTTGCGTGGGACTCCTACCGTCGATTCATCAACATGTTCGGGGATGTGGTCATGGGCATCCCGCATGAAGAGTTCGAGAAAGTACTCGAGCGCATGAAGAAAAAGAAGGGTGTCGAGCTGGACACGGGCCTGGACGCCGACGATCTGAAGAACCTGGTCAAACAGTACAAGGACGTCTACAAGAAGAACACGAGCGAAGACTTTCCGCAAGATCCCAAGGACCAGATGTGGAAGGCCATCAACGCGGTGTTCGGTTCCTGGAACAACCCGAGAGCCATCAACTATCGAAAGCTCAACGACATAAAGGGCCTCAGAGGTACTGCCGTTACGGTAATGTCGATGGTATTCGGCAATTTCGGAGAGGACTCCGGTACGGGCGTTTGTTTCTCTCGGGACCCCTCCACCGGCGAAAAGGTGTTCTATGGCGAGTACCTGATGAATGCACAGGGTGAGGACGTCGTTGCCGGTATTCGTACACCGATGGCCATAAAAACCCTCGCCGACCAAGATCCCACCATTTATCAGCAGTTGGTCGACGTCAAGGACAAGCTCGAGCGCCACTATCAGGACATGCAGGACATGGAGTTTACCATCGAGCAAGGAAAGCTCTGGCTGCTCCAGACCCGAAACGGCAAACGCACGGGGCCTGCCGCCGTAAAGATTGCGGTAGATATGGTCACCGAAGGGCTGATCGACAAGGAAAAGGCCATGGATCGGGTTACGCCGGCGCAACTCGACCAGGTGTTCCACCCCATGATCGATCCCAAGGCGGCCGAGTCTGCAAAACCACTGACCAAGGGGCTCAATGCCTCTCCCGGTGCAGCAACCGGACAGGTGGTCTTCAACGCCGACGACGCAGAAGAGTGGGTGAAGGCCGGTAAGAAGGTGCTTCTCGCACGGAAGGAGACCTCGCCCGAAGATATCGGCGGTATGCACGCGGCAGAAGGTGTGTTGACCTCAACCGGCGGCATGACGTCTCACGCAGCTGTTGTCGCTCGCGGTATGGGTACGCCATGTGTTGTAGGGGCGAAAGACGTGGTTATCTCCGGCAAGACGATGGCCATCGGTAACGAAAAACTGAAACAGGGCGATTACGTCACGATCGACGGTACAACCGGTAACGTCTACAAAGATGCGCTTCCGCTTGTGGAGCCGAAGATTTCAGGCGAGCTCAGTACGTTCCTCGGATGGACCGACGACATTCGTCACAAAGCTCGTCGTCCCGGTGTCGACCAAGTCGGGTTCAACATCCGGACCAACGCGGACACACCGGAGGATGCGAAGAGAGCTCGAGAGTTCGGGGCCGAGGGCATTGGGTTGTGCCGCACGGAGCATATGTTTTTCGAGGAAGACCGTATCAAGATCTTCCGCCAGATGATCGTAGCGGAGAACAAGGAAGCGCGCGAAAAGGCGCTTGCAAAGCTCATGCCGCTACAAAAGGAAGATTTCGTCGGCATCTTCAAGGCAATGGACGGACTGCCCGTAACGATTCGTCTCCTCGACCCACCTCTTCACGAGTTTGTTCCCACCGAGAAAGAAGCCGTTAAGGAGCTTGCCGAAAGTGTTAACGTGAGTGTTCCAAAGCTCAAGGCCAAGATCGAATCGCTGCATGAGTCGAATCCGATGCTTGGACATCGCGGTACGAGGTTGGGGATCACCTACCCGGAAGTGTATGACATGCAGGTCGAGGCCATCATGAACGCAGCGTGTGAGGTGGCCAAAGACGGTGTGAAGATCTATCCGGAGATCATGATCCCACTCGTCGGTGCGGTGAAGGAGCTCGAGATCATGCGGAAAAACGCCGAACAGGTGGCCGAGCGTGTTCTCGAAGAGAAGAAGATGACCATCGAATACATGATCGGTACGATGATCGAGATCCCGCGAGCGGCCCTCACTGCAGGTGAGATTGCCGCGCATGCGGACTTTTTCTCCTTCGGCACCAACGATCTAACGCAAATGACCTTTGGGTATTCGCGCGACGACGCGGGATCGTTCCTCCCTCAGTATGTCGAAGACGGCATTCTCGAGGAGGACCCGTTTGCGGTCCTCGATCAGCGGGGCGTCGGTCAACTCGTGAAGATGGGTACCGACAACGGCCGCGAGGCAAATCCCAAGTTGAAAGTCGGGATTTGCGGTGAGCACGGCGGTGAGCCTCAGTCGATCGAGTTCTGTTACAACGCGGGTATGAACTACGTCTCCTGCTCTCCGTTCCGCGTACCGATTGCACGTTTTGCCGCGGCTAAGGCCGTTGCGCACGACCCGGCGACGTAAGCGCCTGAAACCACGCGCACGGCATCTGCCGAGGCACCGCCGTGCGTGACGTTGGGCCATCGGGTCCAGGCGCACCGGCGCTCATGAAAGAAACAAAAACCGCGTGGTCACGTAGATGTGGCTGCGCGGTTTTTTTGTGTGCGCCCGGCCGGGCGGGCACAAAAAAAGCCCCGCACCGAAGTGCGGGGCCTGTGCCGCCGAACGGAATCGAACCGTTGACACGGGGATTTTCAGTCCCCTGCTCTACCGACTGAGCTACAGCGGCGTTGCGTATGATCGTGATCCTATGAAACATCTTTGAAACTGTCAAGAGACTCTCGAGCACAAATTTCACGTGCGCTCTGCGACTCCGCGCCGGGATATTGCAAAGTCGAGGTGCCTGCTTGACGGCGGTACGAGCGGTAGATATGCTCAAATACGATGGACATCCATCGGATGAGAGACAAATCGTACCGCAACAACCGCGCCTCCGGTTCCGGGGAGACCCCTGGGGAGACCCCGGCCCCGAAAGGCTCTGAGAAGAGCCTCGATCCGAAAGGCTCCGGGGAGACCTCCGCCCCAAAAGGCTCCGACGTCGGGAAGTCGGTCCGTGGGCTGTTAAAGACCGGCCCTTCATCCAAACCCAAACCGGGGGACTCCGCCTCGACCGAAAAAGCGAAAGGGGCCGAAAAAGCGGGAGGGGCGGAGAAGGCCGCCCGCTTCTTGATGGTGGTCGGGCGCGATGAGGCAGCCGAAATCCTGCGCCATCTCGATGAGACGGATGTTGAAGCAATCGCGCGCGAGATTGCACGGATCGGTACCCTGACCGGCAGCGACGCTGAAGACATTCTCCGTGAAGTTGGTGTGGCGGCGGAAAGCCTCGGGGACCGTCACGGCGGACCCGCGGTGGCGAAGGAGTTTCTCACTCGTGCCTTCGGGACTGAGCAAGCCGAGGACGTCTATGCTCGGCTCAATATAGAGGGGGCGAGCCGCTTTTCATTTCTCGAAGAGCTCGAGCCGCAACAAGTAACGTTGTTACTCAAAGAAGAATCGGCACCGGTAGTTGCAACAATCCTTTCTACCCTGAATGCCGCTCCTGCGGCCCGGATTCTAAAGTTGATGTCGGAAGACCGCCGCGCGGAGGTGGTTCTGCGCATGGCACGGATGAATGCGGTTTCCCCGAACGTTCTCGAGCGCGTGGAAGAAGTACTCAAGGAACGTATACGGCAACAGGGAAAGTTGGTCTCCGAAGATATCGACGGTCGCGGTGTCCTCGCCTCCATTTTGCGTCATATGGAGTTCGACTCCGAGCGCGCGGTACTCGAGTCCCTCGAAGAAGAGGATCCGGAGCTCGCGAAGTCCATTCGCGACCGCTTATTCACCATCGATTCGATACTCGCCATCGAAGATCGAGATCTTCAGCACACGCTCAACGAGTTCACCGAGCGCGAAGTGGCCTGTGTGCTCGTTGGCCAGGCCGAACGGGTACGGACAAAGATTTTGCGCAATGTTTCAGAGCGGCGCGCACGGGAAATCTCAGAGGAGTACGTGCATCAGGGGGATATCCCCGACAAGGAAATCTCCGAGGTGCGAAAACGCTTTCTCGATCATCTTCGCCGTCTCGTTGAAGACGGCTCCATTCTTGTCCGAGATTCGCAAGACGAGTATATTTAGGCAGTGAATGTTGTTGTGACTGGTCAGCAACAGAGGAGCGACGCGACGTGTACACCATTGGAACGGCTTACTTGCTTTGGCTGCCCTCGCTCTTCGGGGTAGCAGGGCTGCAGCGCCTCTATCTCGGAAAGGTCGGCACGGGTATCTTGTATCTCATTACGGGCGGCCTCATGGGGCTGGGAACGCTGTATGATGCAATTACCCTTCCTAACCAAGTGCAGGAGGCGAATTATCGCATCGGCGCGCGCTATGGAAGGACTGTTCGGGTGAGCGGGCCGGACTCTGCAAGCGAAATGCTCAATCGGCTCATGGCCGGATCGGAGCCGGTATCTGTGGAACATATTATACTGAAGACGGCCAAGAACCACGGAGGCTACACCACCGCCACTGAGATTGCCTTGGAGGCAAACGTGGCCATTGATGAGGCCAAACAACACTTGGACGAGCTCGTCTCGAAGGGGATTGCGGAGGTACGGGTACGGAAGAACGGAGTTCTTGCGTACGTTTTTCCGGAGTTCCTCGATGAGGCGACGGAAGCCGAATTCGAAGATTTATAAGATAGGAATTGCCTTATGACTGCTAACGAGTTACGCCGGAAATATATCGACTTTTTTGTAGAAAAGGGCCATGCCCAGATTTCGGGTAAGTCCCTCATACCGGAAAACGATCCGACGGTTCTTTTTACGACCGCGGGGATGCATCCGCTCGTACCGTACCTCCTCGGCGAGCCGCATCCGGCAGGGAATCGTCTGGTCAATTATCAGAAATGTATTCGCACCGGGGACATCGAGGACGTTGGAGACGAAAGCCACTTGACCTTCTTTGAAATGCTCGGCAACTGGTCGCTTGGCGACTATTTCAAGGACGACGCGATTCGCATGAGCTACGAGTTTTTGACCTCCGATAAGTGGCTCGGAATACCCCCGGAGCGGATTTCCGTTACGGTGTTTGCCGGCGACGAGGATGTGCCTCGCGATGACGAATCCGCCTCGGTGTGGCGGGCATTGGGTATTCCGGAGGAACGGGTCTATTACCTTCCGCGAAGCGATAACTGGTGGGGACCTGCCGGAGAAACCGGGCCCTGTGGACCTGATAGCGAAATGTTCTTCGACACCGGTATTCCGGGATCCTCCGAGAGCCGTCCGGGCGTAAATGACGGAAAGTACATGGAGATCTGGAACGACGTGTTCATGCAGTACAACAAGCAGTCCGACGGCACCTACGTGCCGCTCTCGCAGAAAAACGTTGATACCGGCATGGGCATCGAGCGGACTGTTGCGGTGCTGCAGGGCAAGAAATCGGTATATGAGACCGAAGTTTTTCAGCCTATTCTGCGGAACCTCGGCGAGATATTCTCGGTTACCTACGGTGACGACGAGGAGACCGACAGGTCGCTTCGCATCATAAGCGACCACGTGAAAGCTGCAACGTTCATACTCGGCGATGAGAACGGCGTGTCTCCCTCTAATGTGGGACAAGGGTATATCCTCCGACGGCTCATTCGCCGAGCAGTGCGGCACGGGCGCAAGCTGCTTGGACGCGAAGGAATGTTTCTCCATCAGCCGGCTCAGACGGTGATCGACATGTACCGTCACGCCTATCCCGAGCTCGGACAGAATGCCGACAAGGTCCTCGACGAGCTCGTCGGCGAAGAGAAGCGCTTCCTCGACACGCTTCAGAAGGGAGAGCACGAGTTCGAGAAGATGTTGCCCAAGCTCCTCGAAGAGCCCTCGGGTGTCATCCCCGGCCACGTGGCGTTCCGCCTCTACGATACGTTTGGGTTTCCCATCGAAATCACCCAAGAGCTTGCCTCCGAACACAACTTGACGGTGGACCGAGAAGGCTTTGACAAGGCGTTCCGTGAGCATCAAGAGCGCTCCAAGATGGACACGAAGCAGAGCTTCAAGGGCGGGCTTGCGGACGACTCTCGCCGGACCACCCGGTTGCACACGGCGACTCACTTGCTTCACAAGGCGCTTCGTCAAGTGCTCGGCGATCATATCGCCCAAAAGGGAAGTAACATTACTCCGGAGCGCCTGCGCTTCGATTTCTCGCACCCCGACAAGCTGACGCCCGAGCAACTGCGGGAGGTCGAGCGTATCGTCAACGAGAAGATACAAGAGGACCTGCCGGTGAGCTACCAGACGATGAGCCTCGAGAAGGCTCGCGAAGACGGTGCGGTCGCCCTCTTTAATGAGAAATACGACGACGTGGTAAAGGTGTACAGCGTCGGCACGTTCTCCAAGGAAGTGTGTGGTGGTCCCCACGTCGAGCATACCGGAGAGATAGGCAGCTTTCGCATTGTCAAGGAACAGTCCTCTTCGCAGGGAGTTCGCCGTATCCGGGCCGTTGTCGAAGACGGCGATGAGGCCGGCAACGCGTCGAACTGAGAAACGGAGAACCACCGGGGCCGCGCCCAC